>NZ_FNOL01000034.1:0-54614 GCF_900106655.1 Variovorax sp. YR634 | reverse complement strand
CCATCGCCCAGTTCTACGACGACGGGCAAGCCATCGACGAGATCAATGGTGTTTGACGCGGTATCCGCGTCAAGATGACATGACCGGTCGCTTACCTGGCTTCCGCCTAGTGGTCACACTCTCCGCCAGCAACCCAGTATTCACGCGGGTTTGCGGGCAGGGCGGATACTTTGCCCCTTTTTTGCCCCTTTTATTGTTGTACTGAGCTGGTTCGTTTTGGGCTGCTTTGCACAAGCGTGGTTGACCTCCAGCGGGGCAGATGACACGGGACTGCCTGGCCCCCGCCTGCGCAGACGGCAATTGGACATGCCCGGGCGAAAATCGGCCACGCCAAGCCCGCTCTCTTGCCCTATCCGATTCGCCAAGCTCTCGTGACGTCCACCGAACTCAAGGGCTTCATCCTCACTCGCCACTGGCGGGATGCTCCCGCCGGCACGGAGATCGAGTACTGGCTGGCAACAGATGCGGGGCCGGTGAAAGTGATCCTGACCTCCCAGACCTCCGTCGCATTCGTCGCAACCCGGCACAGGGCGGCGGTAGAAGCGCACCTCATGGCCATGCCAGGCCTGCAGATGCGTGAGCTCGAGCTGAAGACTTTTCATCAGGAACCCGTCACTGGTGTCTATGCGAAGCACTTCCGCCAGCTCGGCCGGTTGATGCGCGCCCTCCAGGCACAGGGCGTTCCCCTGCTCGAAGCCGATGTGCGCCCGCACGATCGCTACCTGATGGAACGGTTCATCACCGCTGGCGTGCTGGTGGAAGGAGGGCGGGCAGACCGCTCCACCATCGTCGACTGCAAGCTCAAGCCAGCGCCCGAGTTCCGGCCGGTGCTGAAGGTGGTGTCGCTGGACATCGAGACCAGCCAGCACGAAGCGCTCTATTCGATTGCGCTGGACGGTACGCAAGACCGTGTCGTGTTCATGTTGGGCGAGCCGCCACCCGAGCCGAGCGAGCAGTCATCAGGGTCGGGTGGGCTCATGGACTTTTCGCTCATCTATTGCCCGACCCGCAAGGCCATGATCGAGAAGCTCAACGACTGGTTCGAGCGAAACGACCCGGACGTCATCATCGGCTGGAACGTCATCCAGTTCGACCTGCGAGTGCTTCAGAAGACAGCCAACGAGTGTGGGACGCAGCTCCTTCTGGGGCGGGAGCGGCGGCCCATCGAATGGCGCACCCATCCGGGCAAGCAGGGCTACCTGTTCGCGCCCATGCCCGGCCGGGTGATCATCGACGGCATCGACGCCCTCAAGGCCGCCGTGTGGAGCTTTCCCTCCTTCAGCCTGGAGACCGTCTCGCAAACGTTGCTGGGCGAGGGCAAGGCCATCGGCGACGAGTACGACAAGATGGCGGAGATCGAGCGGCGGTACCAGGAAGACAAGCCCGCGCTCGCGCTCTACAACATCCGGGACTGCGAGCTGGTCCTGCGCATCTTCGACAAGGCGAAGCTGCTTCAGTTCGTGATGGAGCGGGCCCAGACCACAGGCCTGCAGGCCGACCACTTCGGTGGCTCCATCGCCGCGTTCAGCCACCACTACCTGCCGCGGATGCATCGCCAGGGCTACGTGGCGCCGAACGTGGGCGAGATTGCGAGCAAGGCCTACCCCGGCGGCTACGTGATGGACTCGAAGCCGGGGTTCTACGACTCCGTCGTGGTGCTGGACTACAAGAGCCTCTACCCCTCGATCATCCGAACCTTTCTTGTCGATCCGGTCGGCTTCATCGAGGGCTCGAACGCTGGCGACGTGACCACACTCGTCAAGGGCCCGCAGGGAACTGTCTTCTCGCGCGAGAAGCACTGCCTGCCGGAAATCGTGACCACGCTCTGGCGCGCCCGGGACGAAGCCAAGCGGACGAAGAACGAGCCGCTGTCCCAGGCCCTGAAGCTGCTCATGAACTCCTTCGCCGGCGTGCTGGGTGCAGCCGACTGCCGTTTCTTCAATCCCAAACTGGTGTCCGCCATCACCCTTCGTGGCCACGAGATGATGAAGCTCACGCGCGAATTCGTGGAAGACCGGGACTACGAGGTCATCTACGGCGACACCGACTCCATCTTCATCTGGCTCAGGCGTACCCACACCAACGAGAACGCGCACGCCGTCGCGACCACCTTGGTGAGAGACATCAACGCGTGGTGGACGAACTCCCTTCGCGAGGAGCACGGCCTGCAGAACTTCCTCGAGATCGAGTTCGACACCCACTACAAGAAGTTCTTCATGCCGACCATTCGCGGCTCGGACGTGGGCAGCAAGAAGCGGTACGCGGGCCTGAGCGTCGACGCCAACGGCAAGGAGGAGATGGTCTACCGCGGTCTCGAGATGGCCCGCAGCGACTGGACCCCGTTGGCGCGCCAGTTCCAGGAGGGCCTGCTTTCGCGCATCTTTCACGACGAGCCCTACAAGGAGTTCGTGACCGACTATGCAGAGGCGCTGCTGGCGGGCAAGATGGACGACCTGCTCATCTACAGGAAGCGCCTGCGCCACCGCCTCGATGCTTACCTGGTCAACGTACCGCCGCAGGTACGTGCGGCAAGGATTGCCGACGATCACAACAGTCGGGTCAACCGACCCAGGCAGTATCAGAACGGCGGCTGGATCCGGTATGTCATGACTCGCAGCGGCCCTGAACCCATGGAGATTCGTCAGTCCCGAATCGACTACGAGCACTACCTGACCAGGCAGCTTCAGCCGATTGCCGATGCCATTCTTCAGCCCATTGGAGAAAGCTTCATGGCTTTGACGACGTCACAACGCGGGCTCTTCTAGCGAGATCGAATGGAAGTGCTCAAGGCCTCTTTAGCTTTTGAGGCGGCCGGTTGCCACTTCGACTGCGCGCTCCAGGAAGCAGCGAGTGCAGCCTCAGCTCCAGCGCGACCCAAGCGTAAGATTCCGGACTCCCCCTACAGACTCAAGAGAGGTCTCGTGCCTTCAATCGTCTCGGTCAATCAGCTTTCCAAGACTTACGCGTCGGGATTCCAGGCACTCAAGCGTGTCGATCTGGACATCCACCAAGGAGAGATATTCGCGCTGCTCGGCCCCAACGGGGCGGGCAAGACAACGCTGATCAACATCATCTGCGGCATCGTCAACCCGAGCGAAGGCACGGTGCTGGCCGATGGGCACGACATTGTCACCGACTTCCGGGCCGCACGCACGAAGATCGGGCTGGTGCCCCAGGAGCTGGCCACCGACGCTTTCGAAACCGTATGGGGCACGGTGAGCTTCAGCCGCGGCCTGTTCGGCTACTCGCCCAATCCGGCCCATATCGAGAAGGTGCTTCGCGACCTTTCCCTTTGGGACAAGAAGGACTCCAAGATCATGGCGCTTTCGGGCGGCATGAAGCGTCGCGTGATGATCGCCAAGGCGCTGTCGCATGAACCCCGGATTCTTTTTCTCGACGAGCCCACCGCCGGCGTCGACGTGGAGTTGCGGCGCGGCATGTGGGAGATGGTGCGCAAGCTGCGGGAAAGCGGCGTCACCATCATCCTGACCACGCATTACATTGAAGAGGCCGAGGAGATGGCCGACCGCATCGGCGTGATCCGCAAGGGCGAGCTCATCCTGGTGGAGGACAAGGCCGTGCTGATGAAGAAGCTCGGCAAGAAGCAATTGACGCTGAGCCTTCGGAACGCGCTGGCTGCCATTCCCGAAGCACTCGTCGGCCGCTACCAGCTCGATCTGGCCGACGACGGCCACTCGCTGATCTATACCTTCGACAAGCAGGGCGACGACAACCAGATCGCCGGCCTCTTGCGCCAGCTCGGCGAGCTCGGCATCGACTTCAAGGACCTGCACTCCTCCGAAAGCTCGCTGGAGGAAATCTTCGTCAGCCTCGTGAGGGGGCAAGCATGAACATGTACGCAATCCGCGCCATCTACCTGTTCGAGATGGCGCGCACGTGGCGCACGCTGATGCAGAGCGTGGCCTCGCCCGTGCTCTCCACGTCGCTCTATTTCGTCGTTTTCGGTTCGGCCATCGGCTCGCGCATGGTGGATGTCGACGGCATCGCCTACGGCGCCTACATCATCCCGGGCCTGGTGATGCTCTCGCTGCTGACGCAGAGCATCGCCAATGCCTCGTTCGGCATCTACTTTCCCAAGTTCTCGGGCACGATCTACGAGGTGCTGTCCGCTCCCGTCTCGTATGTCGAGGTCGTGTGCGGCTACGTCGGCGCGGCGGCGAGCAAGTCGATCATCCTCGGAGTCATCATCTTGATCACCGCCCGGTTGTTCGTGTCGTACGAGATCGCGCACCCGCTGTGGATGGTGGCGTTCCTCGTGCTCACCGCGGTGACGTTCAGCCTGTTCGGCTTCATCATCGGCGTCTGGGCTGACGGCTTCGAAAAGCTGCAGATCATTCCCTTGATGATCGTCACGCCGCTGACCTTCCTGGGTGGGAGCTTCTATTCGATCAACATGCTGCCGCCGTTCTGGCAGAAGGTCTCGCTGTTCAATCCGGTGGTCTACCTGATCAGCGGGTTCCGGTGGAGCTTCTACGGCGTCTCCGACGTGAGCCTGCCGATCAGCATGAGCGTGACGCTGGTTTTCCTGGCGCTGTGCCTGATCGCCGTGCGCTGGATCTTCAAGACCGGGTACAGGCTCAAGGTTTGACTACCGGCATGCGTAGCTGCCAGCGGCAAAAATATCCCCTGACTGGTAGGTCGCCTTCAGCGGATAGACGCAGAACGGCTGACCTTTGGCTGGCGCGGTAGCTGTCGCCGTGCTTGTCACATCGACGCGCCCGGGCTCGATGCCCTTTTCTACCCAGTCGGTCAACATCGCGTACTTGAGCGCCTCGCCCGGAACCGGTGGATTGGCGTCGACGTTGACGGTCCCATTCGTTCCGTAGTGACCCATCCCGGGAACGAGGTAGAGCTTGTAGAAAGAATTCACCGCAGCAAAAGTGCCGGCGGGTGGCGACTTCAATGAAGCGTTGAGTTGATTCGCCACGGCGGCGTAGTACTGGAGCAGCCCCTGATGGGGAATCAGATCGTCTGACTGGCCGACAAAGGTAATGAGCTTCCCGCCACGCGCTTGAAACGCCGTCAGATCCGGGTTGTCTGTGTTGATGCGGCTGAACTCGGTTTGAAGCGAATTTCCGCGATCGAAAATGCTGCCGAGGTCGGAATAGCTGAGGTTCTTCCAGCCGTCGACCCCGTTCCCCGTGGCATTGAGAAAACTCGGCGTTCCCAACGTGGGGTCCTGCCGAATAAGCGCAACCGTGTCCGTTGCCAGAGTCTGCGGATTCACCGGACCCAGAATCGCGCCGCCGCCAAATGGCGAAGTCGCAAGCGGCGCGCCGCGTGGATAGCCGTACCAAAGGTGCGACCCCGTCAGGCCGACGGCATATCCCGTGTCCGTCGCCGGAGCGGGCACCGATCCGTCCCGCGTCGGTCCGTACCAGACTTTATTGAGGCTCTGTGCTTGCGCACTTGAAATGCAGGTAGTCGGGTCCGTATTGCTGCCCCCGCTGCCAGTGCAAAGCACCTGCGGGTCCTGCTGCGGGTCGTATGTGCACTGAGAAGGGTCGATCAGGAACCCAAGATGTTTGCCACCGACCAGATCGCATGCGTTGAGCGCAGCAGAAGATACCGCATTGACTTGTGCAACGCTCATGGCGACACCGCCAAGATCGCGCTGCGTGATCAATTGGCCATAGAGCATGGCGGTGTTGAACCTGGTCCAGTTGATGGCCGGCGAGCTGGCAATGATTCCGTCGAAATCGCCGGGATACGCCTGAGCCTGCTTGAGCCCTTGGCGACCTCCCGTCGAGCTGCCGTGCCAGTAGGCGTATTTCGCGTCCGATCCGTAGTAGGCCCTGGCGAGCGCCTTGGCCTTTACCGTCATTTCATGAATGCCGCGCTCCGAGAAATCGGACCATCCGACGGTGTTCACTGTTCCATCGGGGTTCATCAGGAAGTCGCCGTTCGACACGGTGTGCCCTGTATCGGTCGTTGCGGATACGGCGCCCTCCACGCCGGCCACGTCCCAGGGGCTGGCGAGTGGACTGAACGAGATCACGTCCGGGGTGGTTTGGGTTCCACCCGCCCAACCGGTGCCGCCGATCAAATGAATCTTCTTGTTCCAGGCGACCTTGCCAGGCAGCCATATTTCGATCCCGATCCCGGTCGAGGTGGAGGGGGCGTCCGAAGGTCCGGTGTGTCCCGGCCCCACGATCAACTTCACCAGGCACAGGTCGCTTTGCGCAATGGGAGTCGTCGACGTTGCGGTGCCGGAAAGAAGGAGCGGGTCTCCCTTCTTGAATGACTTCGCCAGCAAGACCGAGGTGTTTGCGTCCGGCGTGAAGCCGGTCTTCATCGAGTCGTCGCATTCGAGGCTCTGAGCACCCGATACAGCGGCCGGAGGTGGCGCGGGAGGCAAGACCAGGCCGGGTGTCGAACTGCCGTCCCCGCTTCCGCCGCATGCCGTCAAGCCTGCAAGCAAGAGTGCGACCGCTGAAAGATGCCACTGATTGCAACGCCGATACCGCTCACTGGTCATTGTCTATCTCCGAGTTTCTTGTTCGGCGGGCAGAAATTGCACGGCCGCGCGGCGTGATTGACCGCCGCCGGCCGATTTCAATGTGCAAGCGAAATCCGGTCTTGCTCGTTCGACTCACTTTTGAACAAACGACCCTCATCGAAAACACTAGAGTGGCGGGGTTGTCGCGTCGGATCGCCCACGTCCTGGAGGAAATATGGTGTTCAAGCTAGGTCGGACTGCACTAGACGAAGCAGCGCGGAGTCGCGAGAACGCGAGTCTTCTTGCGCCATCGCTGACCGCCGCCTGGAACGGCCTGCCTTTCGCGTGGGTCGGTACCCCGGAGGGCCCCTGGACAAGCAGTTTCACCACGTTGGCGCCGACGCTGTCGCTGATCGAGTCCGGCGCCGTCACGTCACGCATGACCGTGGGCGGCCGCGGGTACGACCTCAATGCAAGCGCTGGCTCGTTGACGCTGTTCAATGCAGAAACACGAGTTCGGGTGAACCAGGTCGACTGCCGGGACGCCCGCCGACTGCTGCTTCCGCTCGATCTGACCGCGCTCGAACATCAAGGCCTGGAGCGAGAAGACCTGCTCGTGAATCTTCGGCAGGCCGTCGAGTTCTACGATCCCGCCCTGACCGCGGTGCTCCGGGCGATGCTGCGGGAAGTCAAGCGCGGCTGCCCCAACGGGTCTCTTTACGCCGAGTCGCTGAGCTGCGGCGTGCTGGCACACCTGATCCGAAGCCGCGGGCAGGCCCCGGTAAGAGAGCGCGGGAAACTGACGGAATGGCAATGGTCGCGACTGAACGAACTGATCGCGGAAAAGCCGATGAGTGAACTGACTCTCATGGAGCTATCGACAAGCGTCGGCATGAGCAAGTCGCAGTTTGTTCGCATCTTCAGGAAGTCCACGGGGACTTCCCCTCACCAGTTCATCGTTCACAAGCAACTCGAGGTCGCACGCGGGCTGATTCGTTCGTCGAACTCCACGTTGGTGGACGTGGTGGCGAAGGCGGGGTTTGCGAGCCAGAGCCACTTCACCCGCCTGTTCCGCGATACCTATGGCATCACGCCGGGAGAGTTCCGGCGAAAAGCTGGCAGTGCCCCCTCCCGTTGAGGCCTGCCAGCCTTGCCAGGGAAAACCTACTCGGCCGCCTCGTCTTCCTCTTCGTCGTCGGCTTCTTCAGCGCGACGAACCGTCACGAAGTTGGTAGCGTCTTCCACGAACGCCATGAGCTTTTCGTCGGGCGCCATTCCGCGCACTTCGGTCTGGATGCCGTCGCCATTCTTGTAGTCGACCTGCACCAGCGCAAAACAGGCCAGCGGCTCTTCCATTTCTCCTTCATCGCCGCCGTCGTACACGGCGACCCACCCTTCGGCGGGCATGATCTGAAGGATCTTCACGTCTTCCATCGAGTTACTCCAAGTTCAAACAAAGATTGCGCGGCGCAGCATATCCCATGGAAAGGGCTCCGAAGGGCCCGGGATCGGCACGCAGGATCAATCGCCATGCATGCAGGGACAAGAGAAATGCCACCCCCATTTCTAGAATTGCCGCAAAAGGGGCATCCATGTCACCGCAGCTCGTTCTTACCCACGCAAGATTGTTCGACGGCGATCGCTACTTCGGTGACGACCACCACGCCATCGGGATTTCAGACGGGAAGATTTCTTCCGTCGAACGAGGTGACGGCGAGGGGGCTGCAGGCCCAGACGTCCGTCGCGTGAACCTTGGGGGCCGGCTGGTGATGCCGGGCCTCATCGACGCGCACACGCATGCCACCGGAGCCAGTCTCGACGTCGGCGGCCTCGACAAGCTGCAACCGTCCTACCTCGCCCACTATGCCGGGCGCTATCTGCGCAACATGCTGCAGCAGGGCTTCACCAGCATCCGTGATGCTGGAGGAGGCGAGCAGGGCCTTGTCCAGGCGCTGCAAGAAGGGCTGCTCGAGGGGCCCCGCTATCTGATTGCAGGCAAGGCGCTGTCCCAGACCGGCGGACATGGCGACATGCGGGGACACCGGGCCGCCTCGCCTTGCAAGTGCGATCTTGTCGGGGCCTTCACGCGCGTGGTGGATGGAGAAAACCATGTTCGGGAGGCGGTGCGCGACCAGTTTCGCCAGGGCGCGAACCACATCAAGATCTTCGTCTCCGGCGGCGTGCTGTCGCCCACCGATCCCATCTGGTCGCAGCAGTTCAGCAACGCCGAAATCGCGGTTGCCGTGGAAGAGGCGGCGCGGTGGCGAAGCTATGTCATGGCGCATGCGCACACGAAGGAAGCCATCGTGCGGTGTGCCGAGCACGGCGTTCGCTCCATCGAGCACGCCAGCATGATGGACCGCGAGGCCGCGGAGATCGTCGCCCGCAAGGGCGCCTTCGTGGTCCCGACCCTGGGCATCGTCAAGCACATGCTCGACGGCGAGGTCCGGTTGCCTGCCGGCGCGCTCGACAAACTCAAGTACCTGGTGGACGCCATGTACGCAGCGATCGGGCACAGCGAAGAGGCGGGCGTCAAGGTCGGCCTCGGCACCGACTTGCTGGGTTCGCTACAGGGGCGGGAAACCCAGGAACTCGTCCTGCGCGGAGAACTGAGTTCATCGCTGAATGTGCTGCGCTCCGCGACCTCGGTGAATGCCGAACTGCTGGGCATCGGCGAGCAGGCGGGACGGATCAAGGCGGGCTTCGATGCCGATCTGATCGTCATGGACAAGAACCCCGTCGAAAACATCACGGTCTTTCGCGACCCCGCATCCACGGTGGTTCTGGTGATGAAGGCCGGCGCCGTGTGCCGCGACACATTGCGACTCCTTCCCGCCGATTCCGACGCCGGAATCGAGTCGTCGGCGGTGTCATGACTGTCTCCGCTGCAACCCCACAAACCGACTTGCTGACCCCATCCAGAGGCTGGTATGTCGTCTGCGTGTTCTGGCTGTGCGCAATCATTTCGTACATCGACCGGACGGTGGTCAGCATCCTCGTCGACGCGCTGAAGCACTCGTTCTCCATCGACGATGCGCAGATCGGATTGGTGCAGGGCTTTGCGTTCACGGTGTGCTACGCGGTAATGGGCATCCCGCTGGCACGGGCGCTGGACAAAGGGAACCGCGTGAGGATTGCCGGCGTCTGCGTGCTGGTCTGGTCCCTTGCGACCATTGCGTGCGGACTCGCTCCCAATTTCCATGCCTTCATGGCGGCGCGGGCGGTCACCGCGGTGGCGGAAGCCGGGCTGATCCCGGCCGCGCTGTCGATCTTCACCGACAGCTTCTCGCCGCGCCGGCTGGTGGGCAGAACATCCGTCTTCATGACCGCGCCCTTCGTGGGAGGCGGCCTATCGCTCGTGCTGGGCGGCCTTCTGCTCAGGGGGTTCACGCAGTCCGGCGGTCTGTCGCTGCCGCTTGTCGGCGCGTTGGAGCCTTGGCAAAGCGTTCTGGTGTGCGTGGGGGCGCCCGGCCTGCTGCTCGGCGCGGTTCTTCTCGCGACCGTGCGCGAGCCCGTTCGCCAGCAGCCATCGGCGCTGCCCACGGCCAGTGCCACTTTCCCCGGGGCTGTGAAGGACCGCGTCGGCTTCTTCGCGCCGTACCTGATCGGCGGCATGCTCGTCACGGTCGGCTTCTACTCGCAGTCGGCATGGGCGCCTTCGTTCTTCATTCGCGTTCATCACCTGGGCGCGGCCGATGTCGGGCGCATCCTGGGGCCCATCAACATCTTTTTCGGGTTGGGCGGTGCCTTGCTGGGCGGGGTGCTTGCAAGCAGGGCGCCCGACGAACTGGCTGCCCGGCGTATCGTCCAGATCGCAATGGGCGTGACGCTCGCGGTCGTTCCGCTCATTGCAGGAACCTACCTGGTGGCGAGCACGACATTGGCGATGGTGCTCTACGCCAGCACGGCGCTTTTGTTCGCGATGTACCTGGCGCTGTCGGCCATCCCGATTCAGGTGCTTGCGCCGAGGGCTTTCAGGGCGCAGGTCATCGCGGTGGCTGCATTCCTGAACACGGTGGGTGGGGGCGGGAGCGGTCCTTTCTTCACGGGCTGGGTCAGCGAGCGGATCGGGGGCCCGTCGATGATCGGCCATGGACTGCTGATCGTCGCCATCCCCAGCGCGCTGCTTGCCGGCGCGACGTTGTGGATGGCGTTGCGGTGGCTCAAGGCAAACGAGGACAGCTTCAGCCGAGCCGGGCGCGGCGACATGGCCGCCGAGCCTTCACCCCCCGAAGTCCATCAGCCTGCTCGCGCATAGCGGCGGCTGTAGCCTGGTCGGTCGATGCCCGCCTCTGACAGTCATCGATCTGCCTTCTGGCATGAGCGTGAAGCCCTCAGCCCTGCTTGCGCATCGCGAAGCAAGCCCCGGCCACGAGGATGAAGGCTCCGATGATGACCTTCTGCCAGGTGCTGGGCACTCCCGCCAGGATCAGCACGTTATTGATCAGCGTGACCAGCACCACGCCGAGCAGCGTGCCGCCCACGGTGCCGCTGCCGCCGGTGATGCGGGCGCCGCCGAGGATCACGGCGGCGATCACGTCCAGTTCGTTGCCCACCAGGTCGAAAGGATTGGCCAGCCGCGTGCTCGACACATGCACGATGCCCGCCAGGCCCGACAGGAAACCCGCGTACGCGAACACGAAGACGTGAACGGTGCGCAGGTTGTAGCCCAGCCGCTCCGCGATTGCCAGGCTGCCGCCGATGGCGTACACCGCGCGGCCGATCAGCGTGCGGTTCAGCAGCCACCAGGTCAGCACCGCCGCGCCAGCCAGCACCAGCACGGTGGCCGGCAGCACCGCGTGCAGGCCCTGCGGCGTGTCGAAGCGCCAGAGCGCGAGCTTGCCGAAGGCATCCATCGGCAGCGGCACGTTCATGAAGAACACGGTGCCGACAAAGGTCAGCAGGATGCCGCGGTACAGGTACTGCGTGCCGATGGTCACGATCAGCGAGGGCGCCTTGAGCCAGTGCACCAGCAGGCCATTGAGCACGCCGAGCACCGCGCCGCTGGCCGCACCCGCCACCAGCAGCAGCGCGATCGGCGCTTCCGGAAAGTAGTTCAGCACGAGCTTGGTGATGCTGTACATCGTGAGCGCGGCAATCGCCGCGAACGACACGTCGATGCCGCCCGCGGCCAGCACGATCAGCACGCCGAGCGCGAACAGGCCCAGCACCGTGCAGGCGCGCACGATGTCGAACAGCACCGGCAACTGGAAGAAGCTCGGGTTGATCGCGCCCACCACCAGGCTCACCAGCACGATCAGCGCCAGTGTGAAGACCGAGGGGCGCTGCGCGAGCCAGTGGCGCCAGGACGTGCGGGCCCGGGGCTCGGGCGCTGCGGGCACAGCGGTGGTGTGCGCTTGCATGGTGGAAGCCGTCATGAGAATGCGGGAGAGGGGGTGTCGGAAACCAGCGCGCGGTACAGCTCGCTTTCGGCCAGCCCTTGCGCGTCGAAGTCGTGGGCGATGCGGCCCTTGCGCATCAGAAGGATGCGGTCGCAGTTCTGCAGCAGTTCCTGCAGGTCGTCGCTGACCAGGATCACGCCCAGCCCCTGCTCGGCCAGCCGCTGCACGATGCGGTAGATGGTGTCTTTCGAGCCGACGTCCACGCCCACGGTCGGGCCGTGCAGGATCAGCACCCGCGGATCGATGGCGAGCCAGCGGCCGATGAGCACGCGCTGCTGGTTGCCGCCCGAGAGCGACTGCACCGGGCGGTCCACGTCGGGCGTAGCGATCTGCAGGTCGGCCACGGTGCGTTCGGCCAGCGCCTGGCACTGGCGCGCATCGAGCGCGCCGAAGCGCCCGCGCAGGCGGCCGAGCACGGCCGTGACGATGTTGTCGCGGATGGGCTTGTCGAGAAAGAGGCCTTCGCTGAGCCGGTCTTCGGGCACATAGCCGATGCCCTGGCGGATGCCGTCGGCCGGTGTCTTCAGCGTGATCTCCTTCGCTGCGAGCGAGATGCGGCCGCGGTCCGCGGCCTGCACGCCCGCGAGCGCCATCGCCAGCTCGTTGCGCCCCGAGTCGAGCAGCCCGGTGATGCCCAGGATCTCGCCCTTGTGCAGCGTGAAGCCCACGTCGCTGAATTGCGTGCCGCGGCCCAGCGCCTCGACCTCCAGCAGCACGTCGCCGTCGTGCGAGCGGTGACGGTAGCGGGCGCCGTCGAGCTGCTTGCCGGTCATCCAGTGCGCGAGCTCGGCCTTGGTGAAACCCTTGATCGGTCCCTGCGCGACCTTGGTGCCGTCGCGGAACACGATGGCCTGGCCGCCCATGGCCATGCACTCGTCGAGCTTGTGGCTCACGAACAGCACCGCCACGCCCTGCGCGCGCAGCGCCTCGACCACGTGCACGAGGTTGTCCACTTCCTTCTGCGTGAGCGAGGTGGTGGGCTCGTCCATGATGACCATGCGCGCGCGCGTGGCCACGGCGCGCGCGATCGCCACCAGCTGGCGCGTGGCAATGGGCAGTTCGTCGACGCGGCGCGCCAGGAAGGCTGCGTCGGTCGGCAGCTTCACCGTCTCCAGCGCACGCACGGCCGTGGCCGCGACCGCCTTGCCGTCGAAACGGCGCGCCAGCTTGCCGCCGGTGCTCACCAACTGCTCGCTGAGCGCGACGTTCTCGGCCACGCTCATGTTCGGCAGCAGGGACAGGTCCTGGTAGACCGTCTCGATGCCGAGCGTGAGCGCCTGAAGCGGCGACAGCGCATCGTGCGGCCTGCCGTCGATCACGATGCGGCCCTGGCTCGGCGGCTGCGCGCCCGAGATGATCTTGATCAGCGTGCTCTTGCCGCAGCCGTTCTCGCCGAGCAGGTGGTAGATCTCGCCGGCCTCGATCGTCAGGTCGATGCCGCGCAGCGCGTGCACGCCCGCGAAGCGCTTGTGCACGTCCTGCACCTCGAGAAAGACGCGGCGCCCCGTCGGCGCGGCCGGAAAGTGCGGAACGGGCGTGGAGGGCGCTGCTGCAAGGGTCATGGTTCGCAGGCTCAGAAGGCGTACTTCTTGTAGTTCTGCTTGTCGACCTCGACCCAGGCCTGGCCCGTGACGACGATGCCGACGCCTGGTCCCTTCTTGACCGAGACCTTGTTGTAGCCCGGCACGCCCATGTCGGTGCCGTCGGTGATGGTCTTGCCGTCGATCAGCATCTTGGCTGCCTTGTTCATGACGAGGCCGGCATCCTTCGGGTCCCAGAAGGCGATGCCACCGACCGCGCCCGACTCGAGGAACTTGGCCGCCTCGCTGGGCAGGCCCGTGCCGAACACGCAGACCTTGCCCTGCAGGCCGGCTTCTTCCACCGCGCGGCCGATGCCCAGCACATCGAGCGACGACGAGCCCTGGAAGCCCTTCAGGTCGGGGTGCTTGCGCAGCATTTCCTTGGCCTTGCCGTAGGCCTTCTCGGCGTCGTTGAGCGATTCGTTCTTGGCATCGACGAGCTGCATCTTGGGGTACTTCTTCGCGTTCGAGGCGCCGCCGTCGGCCCACTGCACCTGCGACTGGCTGCCCAGCGAACCCACCAGCGAGGTCCACTTGCCCTGCTGGCCCATGCAGGCGGCCAGGCGCTCGTTGATGCGCGCGCCGTAGGCCGTGTTGTCGAAGGCCTCGATGTCGACCATGGTGTTTTTCTGGTTGTCGGCCTCGTGCGTCACGACCTTGATGCCGCGTTCCATCGCGCGCTTGAGCACCGGCTCCAGCGTGGGCGGGTCCATCGAGACCACGGCGATGGCGTCGACCTTCTTGGCCACCAGGTCTTCGACCAGGCGCTGTTGCTGCGCGGCGTCCGACTGGGCCGGGCCGATCTGGCGCGTGGTCACGCCCGGCGTGCTCGCGCCGAATTCCTTCACCCCCACTTCCATGCGGTTGAACCAGCTGATGCCGGTGATCTTCACCACGGTGACGATGTCTTGCGGCTTGCCCTGCGCGTGCAGTGCCGAGGCAAAGGCCACGGTGGTGAGGGCGAGTGCGGTGCAGGCGATCTTTGTTTTCTTCAGCATGTTGTCTCCTAGCCCTCGGGGTTTCTTTGCGCCGCGCCAGGAGGGAGCTGGTGCGGCGGTGCGCTGGAGCGCGAAGTGGAAAGAAAGATGCGCAGGTCCTGCAGGCCGAAGCGCCCGTAGGCCAGGAAGAACAGCAGCAGCAGGCCCCAGGCGCAGTCGCGGAAGAAGTTGGAAATGCCCAGCAGGTTGAAGGTGCTCGACAGCAGCTGCAGCGCCACCGCCGAGAAGAACAGGCACACCATGCGTCCGTAGCCGCCCTGTGGCCGCACGCCCGCCATCACCGTGATGAGGATGGCGATCAGCAGGTAGGAGTTGCCGTAGTCCGACTTCACGCTCGCGGTGCGCGCGGCAATGATCACGCCGGCCACGGCTGCGAGGAATCCGCACAGCGCGTAGGTCGCGATCAGCATGCGGGCCTGCGAGATGCCGGCGTAGCGCGCCGCCTTGGCGTTGGTGCCGAGCAGGAACAGGCGGATGCCGAAGGGGCTTTGCCGCAGCAGCCAGCCGACGGCCAGCAGCATCACTAGGAAGATCACGAACGGAATCGGCACGCCCAGCACCATCTCGTTGCCGATGGCCGAGAGCGCCTCGGCATCGCCCACGCGCAGGCTGGAGCCACCCGTGAGCACCACTGCCAGGCCGGTGTAGAGCAGCTGCGTGCCCAGCGTGCAGAGGATGGGCGTGAGGCCCGCCTTCGCGATCAGCACGCCGTTGAGCAATCCACCGGCCAGGCCCACCGCCAGCGCGATGGCGGCGAACCAGCCGGTGTAGAGCCAGGGCGACACATCGGGCGCGGCCAGCTGCGGCGCGAGGGTGGCGGCCACCACGCCCGCCAGGTTGGCCAGCGCCACGCCCGACAGGTCGATGCCGCCGTTGCCCGAGATCATCGACAGCGCCACGCCCATGGCCAGCAGGCCGAGTTCGGGCAGCTGGCCGCCCATGGACTGGAAGTTGTAGACGTCGAGAAAGTCCCCCTTGGACAGCACTGTCGCCACCACGAGGATGAGGACGTTGATGCCGACCAGGAAGTTGAGTTCGCGGTCTGAAAACCTGAGCTTCATGGGCAGGGTCCTGTCAGGCGACGCGAGCCAGCAGCGCATCGACCTCGGCGCGCGTGGGCATCGAGGGCGCCGTGCCGGCACGTGTCACGGAGATGGCCGCGACCGCCGCGCCGAAGCGCGCCGCCTCGCGGGCAGTGGCGCCCTCGGCCAGCGCGGCCGCAAAGCCGCCGTTGAAGGCGTCGCCCGCGCCGGTGGTTTCCTTCACCGCGCCGGCGCGGAACACCGGAATGTGCTCGGAGCCGCTTGCGCTGTGCAGCAGGGCGCCCTTGTCGCCGAGCGTGATGAGCGCGCAGCCCACGCCCTTGGCGAGGAAGAAGTCGCCCGCGCGGCGCGCGTCCTCGATGGTTTCGACGGGTATGCCGCTCAGGGCTGCGGCTTCGTGCTCGTTGGGTGTGATGTAGTCGCACAGTGCGTAGAGCGCGTCGTCGAAGGGCAGGGCGGGCGCGGGGTTGAACACGGTGAGCGTGCCGGCCTCGCGGGCAATCTCCAGCCCGCGGCGCGCGGCGGCGGCCGGCTGCTCGAGCTGGGTGACGAACACGCGTGCGCCGCGGATCGCATCGGCTGCCGCGTCGACGTCGGCGGCGTCGATCAGCATCGCGGCGCCTGGCACCACGATGATGGCGTTGTCGCCGGTGACTTCATGAACGTAGATGAACGCCGCGCCGGTCGGCTGCGCCGTCACCTGCGGCGCGCGCGGCGTGATGCCCTCGCGCGACCACAGGGCGAGCGCGTCGTTGCCGAAGGCGTCCTGCCCCAGCTTGGAGATGAACGTGACCCCGGCGCCTGCGCGTGCGGCTGCCACGGCCTGGTTCGATCCCTTGCCGCCCGGGCCCATTGCGAAGCCAGAGCCGGCGATGGTCTGGCCCACGCCCGGAAGGCTGGACGCGCGAAACGCAAGGTCGGCAACGAAGATGCCGAGCACGGCGACGCCGTGCTGCCTGGAAGTGAGGACGGTCATGGGGTCAGGCCTGCGGCGCGAGCACGCCCTTTTTGAAGATGAAGCAGCCGTAGAAGCGGCGCTCGCCGGTGGCGATCACGCAGTAGGCGCGGCGCGCGGCTTCATAGAAGGCGAAGCGTTCGATCGAGCCCAGCGGGCGCGCGCGCCCCTCGGCGGCGTCGATCTCGCGCTGCATTTCCTGCTGCACCGGCGGGATCTCGTGCGGCTGGCCCATGATTTCCATGCGGCGCGCCGGATCGTCCACCGCCTCGTCGAGCGGCAGCACCGACAGGATGGCGCGCGCCGCTTCCGTGGTGCCCACGCCGTCGATGCGAAGCAGCCGGCCCAGCGTGGTCTGGCGCGCCACCGAGTCGGCCGGAAAGTTGGCATCGCACAGCACCAGTTCGTCGCCATGGCCCATGGCGCGCAGGGCGTACAGCACGTCGGCATTGAGCAGCGGATGGATGGACTTCAGCATGCGGACTCCTGGCGATGGAACGGTTCGGTTGGCTGCGATCTTAGGGAAAGAAAACGTTTGCGCAAACGTTTGCTATTGAGGGATTTCCCTTGGTTTTCGAGGCTTTGGAAGCACTGACAGCGCTCATTCGCCATAGGGAATCCAGATGTTCTTGACCTGCGTGGCATGCCGCAGGAACAGCGGGCCTTCGGCCGCCGCGCCGTCGTGCCAGTCGGTGGCCAGGCCGTGGTCGACCAGCGTGCGCTTGAGGTTGCCGATCGACAGCCGCTCCGCGGTGCGCGACAGCTCCTTCGCACCGAAGACCCACAGCGCATCGACGTCGTCGTGCTCGGCCAGCGTCTGCGCAAGGCCGGCGACAGGGCCGGTCACGAGGTTGACCACGCCGGCCGGCAGGTCGGAGGTTTCGAGCACCTGGTAGAAGTCGGTCGCGATCAGCGGATGCTTCTCGCTCGGCACGATCACCGTGCGGTTGCCCATGGCGAGCAGCGGCGCGAGCAGGCTCACGAAGGACAAGAGCGGCGCTTCGTCGGGGCACACCACGCCGACCACGCCGATGGCCTCGACGGTGGCCAGTGCCACGCCGCGCAGCGGCGGCATGTGCACCGTGCCTTCGTACTTGTCGGCCCACGCACCGTAGGCGAAGAGGCGGCTCACGGCGGCGTCGACTTCGGCCTGTGCGGCGCGCGCGGCCGCGCCGGTCAGGCTTGTGAGGCGCGCGGCGAATTCGCCGGCGCGCGCCGAGAGGTTTTCGGCCAGGTAGTAGAGCGCCTGCGCGCGGCGGTGCGGCGTGGCGCTCGACCAGCCCGTGGCGGCGCGCGCGGCGGCCACGGCGTTGCGGATGTCCTTGCGGTTGCCGGTGCCCACCTCGCCGAGCCGCTGGCCGGTGGCGGAGAACACGGGGTGCGAGAGCTCGCCATCCGGGCGCACCTGCTTGCCGCCGATGAACAGCTTGGCCGTGCGGTCGATGGCCGGAAGCCCCGCGGCGACCGGTGCCTTGTCTGCCTCGTTCGCAGCTTGGGCAAATGCAGTTGCCGGACGCGGCTTGCGCTCGGCCCATGCGCGCGGCTTCAGGTATTCGTAGCAGCCCTCGCGTCCGCCTTCGCGGCCGTAGCCCGATTCGCGGTAGCCGCCGAAGCCCACGCCCGCGTCGAACAGATTGGTTGCGTTGACCCACACCACGCCGGCCTGCAGCTGCGGCGCGATACCCAGCGCAAGGCCGATGGTCTCGCTCCACACGCTGGCCGCGAGACCGTAGCGCGTGTTGTTGGCCAGTGCCACGGCCTCGTCGGGCGTGCGGAAGGTCATGGTCACCAGCACCGGGCCGAAGATCTCTTCGGTCGCAACGGTGGAGGCAGGGTGCACACCCGTCAGCAGCGTGGGCGGAAAGAAGCTGCCGCCCGCGGGCAGCGCGCCCGGCGGCTGGTAGCAGACTGCGCCTTCGCGCACGCCGGTGGCCACCAGCGAACGCACGCGTTCGAGCTGCGAAGGGTCGATCAGGCTGCCGATGTCGATCGCCTTGTCCAGCGGCAGGCCCACGCGAAGGCTCTGCATGCGGCGCTTGAGGCGTTCGATGAAGTCGGCCGCAATGCCTTCCTGCAGCAGCAGCCGCGAGCCGGCGCAGCACACCTGGCCCTGGTTGAACCAGATGGCGTCGACCACGCCTTCCACGGCGGCATCGATGTCGGCGTCGTCGAACATGATGAAGGGCGACTTGCCGCCCAGCTCCAGCGTGAGCGACTTGCCCGAGCCGGCGGTGGCTTCGCGGATCAGGCGGCCCACGTCGGTCGAGCCGGTGAAAGCGATCTTGTCGACGCCTTCGTGCGCCACCAGCGCCGCGCCCGTGGCACCGTCGCCGGTCACCACGTTCAGCACACCGGCGGGCAGGCCGGTCTGCGCCGCGAGTTCGGCGAACAGCAGGGCGCTCAGCGGCGTGAACTCCGCGGGCTTGAGCACCACCGTGTTGCCCAGCGCCAGCGCGGGCGCGATCTTCCAGGCCAGCATCAGCAACGGGAAGTTCCAGGGAATGATCTGGCCGATCACGCCCAGCGGCACCTGGTCGGCGAACTCGCGCTCCTGCAGCTGGGCCCAGCCGGCGTGGTGATAGAAGTGGCGCGCCACCAGCGGCACGTCGAGGTCGCGGCTCTCGCGGATCGGCTTGCCGTTGTCCAGCGCCTCGACCACCGCGAGCAGCCGCGCATGGCGCTGCACCATGCGCGCCAGGGCGTACAGATGCCGTGCACGGCCGTGGCCGCCGAGCGCCAGCCAGCCGGGCTGCGCGGCGCGCGCCGCGGCGACGGCGGCGTCCACGTCCTGCGCGGACCCCTGTGCGATGCCGGCGAGCCGCTGGCCGGTGGCTGGTTCGGCCGTGTCGAAATGCGGGCCGGCCGATGCGGGGGTGAAGTGCCCGCCGATGAAGTGGCCGAAGCCTTCTGCATGGCGCGAGAGCCATTGGCGGGCGTCGGTGTCGCTCTCTGGCGCGGGGCCGTAGTCCATGGTGTCGAAATAGCGTGCGACGCTGCTGTTGCTGCTCATCGGGTCATCCGATCGGGTGGCGGTGGAAGGCCGAGTAGCGGCCCGTGACGTGGTGTTCCAGCTGGCGCTCGATGTCGGCCAGCAGGGTGGAGGCGCCGATGCGGAACAGGTCGGGCTCGAGCCAGGCGCGGCCCAGCTCTTCCTTCATGAGCACCTGGTAGTCGAGCGCGGTCTTGGCGGTGGAGACACCGCCGGCGGGCTTGTAGCCCACGCGAAAACCCGTGCGGGCTTCGTACTCGCGGATCATGCGCAGCATCACCAGCGTGACCAGCGGCGTGGCGTTCACGCCTTCCTTGCCGGTGGAGGTCTTGATGAAATCGGCGCCGGCCATCATGCAGACCATCGAGGCCTTGGCGACGTTGCGCAGCGTCTTCAGTTCGCCCGTGGCCAGGATGGCCTTCACGTGCGCATCGCCCGCTGCCAGGCGAAAGTCGCGCATCTCGTCGTAGAGCTTTTGCCACTGCCCGGTGAGCACGTGTTCGCGCGTGATGACGATGTCGATCTCGGCCGCGCCGTCGCGCACCGATGCTTCGATCTCCTTGAGCTTGAGCTCGTGCGGAATCAGCCCCGCCGGAAAGCCCGTGGACACCGCCGCCACCGGAATGCCGGTGCCCGCGAGCGCATCCACGGCCGTGGCCACGAAGCGGTGATAGACGCAGACCGCGCCGGTGTGCAGCGTGCGATCTGCAAAGCCCAGCGCGGCCAGCAGGTCGGGGCGCACGGGGGTCGCGGCCTTGGCGCACAGCCTGCGCACGCGCTCGGCCGTGTCGTCGCCGTTGAGAGTGGTCAGGTCGATGCAGGTGATGGCCTTGAGCAGCCAGCCGGCCTGCGCATCTTTCTTGACCGAGCGGCGACCGGGCAGCGTGGCCACGCGGCGTTCGGCGGCCGAGAGGTTGACGCGGATGTTGTCGAACCAGCCGGTGTCGAAGGGTTGCGCGGTGTTGCGCGCGATGGTGTGCGGCTTCTTGTCGGGCGCCATCGCCGCGGCGCCGGCAACGGCAGCCGGGGGCGAAGCGGCCGCGACGGTCGAGACGGGGCGCGAGCGCACCGCGCCGCTGGCGCGAACGAGGGAAGTGGAGGTCATGGAGTGAAGGGCGCCGGGGCGCGCAGGCGCCGCGTGAGCGGCAGGCAGGCAAGGGGCATGTCTTTGTCTCCGATCGTTGTGCAGACCGCCGTGCAGGGCCGGTGGCGCATTGGCGTGAATGTTATTTCAATAACATTTATCTGCGCAAGATGTTTTTGAAATAACATTTTTGATGCCCGATACTCAGGCGTGTGGACCAGAGGAACCAGAACATGCGAAAGACCGCCGGCGCCGAGGCCCGGGCCTTGCGCCTTGCAAAGATGCAGGAGCTCGTCGAGGCCGGCGGACCGTTGCCGATCAAGCAGGCCGCCCAGCGGCTGGACGTGACGGAAATGACGATCCGCCGCGACCTGTCGGCCGCCGACTCGCCGCTCACCGCCCTCGGCGGCTACGTGCTTGCGACCACGCTGCCGGGCGCCGACAGGTACTCGCTCGACGAGGCCAGCGACCAGCACGCAGCGCACAAGCGCGTGGCCTGCGAACGCGCCGCCACGTGGGTGCAGGCGCACGACAGCCTGTTCATCGACTGCGGCACCACCATGGTCCATTTCGCGGAGGCCTTGCCGCCCGACATGCCATTGAGCGTGGTGTGTTACTCCACGAACATCGCGTCGATCCTCAGCCGCCGGCCGAACACGCAGTTGATGCTGCTGGGCGGGCTGTACCACGCGTCGTCGGCCACGTTCTTTTCCGACGAGGGGCTGCAATATCTCAACCGGCTGGGCGTGAACAAGGCCTTCATCTCGGCCGGCGGACTGGACCTGGAGCGGGGCGCGAGCTGTTCCAATTTTCACGAAGTACCGGTGAAGCAGGCGGCGATCCGCAGCGCGTCGCAGAGCTTCCTGATCGTGGATGAAAGCAAGCTCAATCGCCTGCGGCCCGCTTTCTTCAGTCCGCTCGATGCGTTTGCGCGCATCGTGGTGGGCGGGGCGCCCGTGCCGGGTCTGCGCAAGCAGTTCAAGGATTTGCCGATCGAGTTTGCGCGGCCCACAACCGCTTGAATCAAGACGCGCCCGCAGTCGGCCGCAACGCAAAAGGCGGCTACAGCTTGAAAGCCTTCGCCATCTCCACCACCGCCTGCTTGTCGAAGGCATTGATCTCGTCGATCAACTCGTTGGTGAACAGCCGGTTCGGATCGCCCAGCTCTTCCGCCAGCTTGGGGTTCTTGCTGCTCTCGGCGGTCATCTCGATGTTGGCCTTCCACTCGGCCAGCGACGACGCGCCGATGCGCTGGTCGGGATCGTCCGGCCGGCGCATCCAGCTGTTCTTGCGGTCCTTCAGGACGAACGCCAGTTCCTTGCGAACCTCTTCCTCGCTGCGGCCCTTGGGCCGGCTCTCGGGGTACACGGCCCAGTGCAGGTCGATGCCGGCATCGAGGTTGTTGTGCGCAAAGATCGTGGACTTGGCGATACCGCGGAACAGCGCCACCAGCGCCTTGCGCTCTTCCTTCAACAGCTTGCGCGGCACGCAGATCCAGCCGGACCCCACCTGGGCGAACTTCGGCGTGATCGGTACGTAGCGCAGCCTGGTGCCGATCAGCTCGACGCGCGCCGCCGCGGTGTCGAAGCTCACCATCGCATCGACGCGGTCGTTGTCGATCGCCGCGCCGGCCGGCGCGCCGTCGCCGATGGCGATGTATTCGCACTTGTCGTCCTTCAGGCCCAGTTCGGCGAGCATGGTCCTGGTGACCACGATGCCGCTGTCACCCTGGCTGCGCACGCCGATGCGCTTGCCCGCCAGGTCTGCCGCCGACTTGATCGGGCTGCCCGGCTTCACCACGATCACGTTGGCATTGCGCGGCAGCCACTTGTACACGCTCACCAGGTCCAGCGTCGGGTCCTTGGCCATCGCCGGCAGCAGGATGCCGGGCACCGCAGGCCCGAAATCCACGTGGCCGCCGCGCAGGCTTTGCAGCGCCTGCGTCATGTTCGACATGTTGACGTACTCCACGTCCACGCCGCCGCGCTTGTAGAAGTTCAGCTTCGGATGCTGGCCCGCAGTCACGAAGCACTGCTGCGGGTCGTTGACCGCCGCGGTGTTCGCCACCTTCATCACGCGCAGGTTCTGCGCCAGTGCCGGCGGCCCGCCGGCGAGCCCGAGGGCACCCAGCCCCAGGCCGAAATCGCGTCGCGTCAACATGGTCCACTCCTTGCCGGCAGGGCGCCGGCCACGTTGGAAGAAAACAGTCGTGCGGCTGAGGCGCCCGCCGCACAAGGGCGGATCAAACGTTCACGGTGCGCTGCGAGGTGTCGGCAGGCATCCAGTGCAGCACCCGCCGCTGCACGCGGCGCAGCAGCCCGGTCAGCAGGATGCCGATGACCGAGAGAACGACGCATACCGCAAAGCTGCCGCCGGTGTCGGCCTGCGCCTCCATCTGCAGGATCAGCACGCCCAGCCCGGCCTGGGCGCCCACGAACTCACCCACCACCGCGCCCACCACGCTGAAGGCGGCGGCCATGTTCAGGCCGGCGAAGATGTAGGGCAGGGCGCTCGGGAACTTGGTCTTGCGGAAGATCTGCCAGCGCGTGGCGGACAGCGACCGCAGCAGGTCGATGCGGTCCGGGTCCACCGCCTTGAAGCCCGCGATGCCAGTCACAAGCACCGGAAAGAAGGTGAGCAGGCAGATGATCACCACCTTGGAGCTGATCCCGAAGCCGAGCCAGACCACGATGATCGGGGCCACCGCCACCTTGGGCACGCTCTGCAGCGCGGCCACGTAGGGCTCCAGCAGCGCTTCCAGCTTCGGCATTTGCGAGACCACGATGCCGATCGCCAGGCCGATGCCGCTGCCGATGAAGAAGCCCAGCAGGATCTCGGCGAGGGTCACGCCGCCGTGGTACCAGAAGCCGTCCTTCGCCATCGGCCCGGTGGCGAAGCCACGCCAGAGCGCGACTGCGATGTCGCTGACCGGCGGAACAAGGTGCCTGGGCAGCTTGAACCACCGCACGGCCGCTTCCCACGAGCCGAGCAGCGTGATCAGCAGCAGGATGGACTGCACGCGCGTGGAGGCCAGCGGGTTGGCGCGGCGCTGGCGCGGCGCCTTCTCGGGCCGGGCGACGACTGCGTCGGGCTGCGCGGTGGAATCGGAGGTCAACGTGGCGGTCGTCATGGCAGCGTCCTTTCAGTCGAATGAAGCGGCGTGCGAGAAGCGCTCGCGGATCGAGGCGGAAGCCGACGCGAAGGCCGGATGCGACATCGCTTCCATCGTTCGCGGCCGCGGCAGGTCGATGGGCAGCACGCGCTCCAGCGTGCCCGGGCGAGGCGACATCACGAACACCTTGTCGCCCAGGAACACGGCTTCGGGAATGGAGTGCGTGATCAGCACGACGGTCTTGCCGCTCTCCATCCAGATGCGCTGCAGCTCGAGGTTCATGCGCTCGCGCGTCATCGCGTCCAGTGCGCCGAAGGGCTCGTCCATCAACAGGATCTTGGGGTCGTGCAGCAGCGCCCGCGCGATCGAGGCGCGCTGCTGCATGCCTCCGCTCAATTGGCGCGGCAGCTTGTGCTCAAAGCCATCGAGGCGAACCATGTGCAGCAGTTGCATGGCGCGCTCGCGCGCCTTCTTCTTGTCCAGCCCGATCACCTCGGCCGGCAGCATCACGTTCTCGAGCACCGTGCGCCAGGGCAGCAGGATCGAACTTTGAAACACGACGCCCACGTCGCGCCGCGTGCCCTGGATCGGCTGGCCGTCGAGCATCACGCTGCCGACCTGGTAGTCGAGCAGCCCGGCCAGGATGCGCAGCAGCGTGCTCTTGCCGCAGCCGCTGGGGCCGACGATGGTGACGAAGCTGCCCTGCTGGATGCTGCAGTCGATCTGCTGGAGCGCGAGCACGCCTTCGCTGCCTGCGCCGAAGTGCTTGGACAGCCCCTCGATCCGGATGTAGTCGGCGCTGCTCTCCGCCTTGGGTGCCGCCTGCAAGAGGGTGGTGTTCATGCCTTGGCTCCTTCGGGCTTCAGGAAGCGGATGAGGTGATGGGCGAGAACCTCCGGCGCCTGCATGGCTGCCACATGGCCGATGGCCGGCAGCAGCACGGCATCGGCCCCGTGGATGCGGCCGGCCATGGCCAGCGTTACCGCAGCCGGCACCACGCGGTCGAGTTCGCCGGCCAGCACGAGCGTTGGTGCCACGATGTCCGCCACGCCGTTATCCAGGGCAGTCGCCACGGTGGCCGTTCGTCGCCGGGAGCGCGCCGACTCCGGCCGGGCATTCGCGAACACGCGCCGCAGTTCGGGCCGCTGCTGCAGATAGGCCTCTGGAAAGAACCAGATCGCCAATTCGTCGGCCGTGCCGGGCAGCCCGTGGCGCAGTTCGGCCAGGCGGCGCGCTTCAGGGCAGAGTTCTTCATACGGCCGCGGCAGCGGCCAGGTGCTGGCGAGCACCAGGTGATCGATCGAGCGTGGATGCAGCAGCGCCAAGGCCTGCGCCACCCTGCCGCCGAACGACGAGCCGAACACGTGCGCGCGCTTGAGCCCGAGTGCCTTGATGAACTGGTGTGCGTCGCCGGCCAGGTCCGCCAGCGTCGCCACGCGCTCGGGCCCTTCGGTGTCGCCGCAATCGCGCTGGTCGTACGAGATCACGGTGAAGTGCTTCGACAGGTGCGGCACCAGCGCGGCGAACATTCCGCGCGTGGCCTCTGCGCCATGCATCAGCACCAGCGCCGGGCCTTGGCCTTCGCGTTCGAAGGCGACACGCACTTCGCCGGCCTGAATGAAGTCGGTCATGCCGCACCGCCTTCTTCCTGATCCAGCCAGAAAGTCATCTCGATCTTCAGCCCGCGTGGGTCGTTCAGGAACAGCTGGTGAATGTCCCATCCGGGAATCGGCGCCTCGACGTATGGCACCCCCAATGCAACGAGGTGCTCGCGCATCTCCTTCAGTCCGCGCGACCGGAACGAGATGTGGTCGACGTGGCCCGTGACCGGCTGCCTCGCTGCGTCAGGCGTCGCAAGGTGCGCATACAGGTGAACGATCGGCTGACCCTCTGCGTAGAGCCAGGCGCCGGGCGCGGGGATCTCCGGCCGGGCTCCGACCTGCAGCCGCATCACGCGTGTGTAGAAGTCGACCAGCTGCGACAGTTCGTCCGGCGTGCAGCGGATCGTGTAGTGGTGCAGTGCGGTGACGGGCATGGCATCAGTCCAGCAGTCGGGCGAGAACGGCGGAGAGCTCGGCGGCGGGGTCCGACGGCGTCCACGGCATGCGGAATGCCACGTGCCCGTCCGGCCGCACGAGCACCGCGCCGCGCAGGCCGAGCAGCAGCCCGTCCTTCTCGTGGCTGTCTTCCAGCTGGTGTGCCTGCACTACTCGGCCGTTCTTGCCGGACACGGCGCGCGCCGCCTCCATCCACCCGTCTGCCTTGGGCCCTGCGACCAGCACGAACTCCCGGTCGAACCAGTCGAGCGTGGTGTGGCGCCGCGCCAGGTCCAGCCACAGATGCGGAAAGCGCGCACCCGGCCGGTCGGTGGGTTCGTACCAGCGCGGGCGCATCACGTGCCTGCCCGTGCCGTCGGGAACGACCGCGCCGTCTTCGTAGCAGAAGCCCAGCGACTGCCCGATGCTGTGGATGTGGTTGTCGCTGTCGCGGATCCAGAAGTCGATGCGGTCCTTGTTGCCCGAGCGCAGAGCCTCGTCGCACCGGGTGAAGCGCGTCGCGTTGTGCAGGCTGAAGTCGGCATTCGATTCGGCGATGGGGCGGCGCTCCTGCTCGTAGCTGTCCAGCAGGCGCGGGCCGGCGCGACCCGTCAGCACGAAGGCCAGTTTCCAGGCGAGGTTGTGCGCGTCCTGGATGCCGGAATTCATGCCGTAGCCGCCGTTGGGCGGAAAGCGGTGCGCCGAGTCGCCCACCAGCAGCACGCGGCCCTTGCGAAAGCTCGCGGCCACCTGGCGGCTCATGCGCCACACCGATCGGTTGATGACCTTCACATCGAGGTTGGAGACGCCGGAAACCGTGCGGGCGAGGCGCACGACTTCTTCATCGCTGCGCTCGCCGGTGCGCTCGTCCACCTCACGGCCCACGGGCAACAGATTGAGCCAGCGGTCCTTGCCGTTCGTGTTGAGCACGGTGGTGATGGGGTAGGGCGACTCCTTCGCGTAGACACGCCAGCCCGCGCACGTCTTGGCATCGCGCACATGGGAGAGGTCGGCCTGCCAGAACTCGTTGGCCATCACGGCGAGCGTGGCCGGCCCGCGCATCTCGATGTCGGCCTGCCGGCGCACCGAGCTGGCGGCGCCGTCCGCGGCGATCAGGTACTGGGCCTGCCAGGTGAGCATCTCGCCCGTGTCCAGCTTGCGGCCGCTCACGGCGATGCCGTCGGCGCCTTCTTCGTACTGCACGAACTCATGGCCGAACAGGAACTGGCCGACCTCGCTCTTGCGCGCATGGTCCAGCAGTTCCACCTCGACCGTGTCCTGCGACTGGATGATCTTCCAGCACGGCGAGTGGCCCACGTTGGGCTCGGGGTTGGTGCGGCCCCATTCGTGGCCGGTCATGGACTCGCAGAACGCGAAGAAGTCCGCGCCGTCAGGCAGCGCATGCCGCTTCATCAGCCCGTCGATGCCCCACTGCCGGAAGATCTCCATCGTGCGGGTGTACGTGCCGCGCGCCTTGGGGTGGTCGGTTGTTGTCGGGCTGCGTTCGAGCAGCACGAATTCGATGCCGAAGCGCTGCAGGAGAATGGCCATCGACAGCCCCACCGGGCCGCCTCCGACGATCACGACAGGAATTCTTGTTGGCATGGTCAGCTCTCCATCGGCGAAGTGAAGGACATATCGGTGAAGCGGTACGCGAGCCCGGGCGCGGCCGGCACCCAGCGCGCCGCAGCCAGCGCCAGGAGGCGGATGCCCAGCACTTCGTGCGGCTGCCATTCGGGGCGTGTGCCGAAGACATTGAACGTGGCGTAGCAGACGGTGCCCCGGAGCAGGGGAACGTTGATCACGCTCTGCAGGCCATACGGGCGCATCTGCTCGAAGTCGTCGAAATGCGGTGCCACGGCCTCTGCACCCTCCGCCACAAACACCCGGCCCTGCACGAAGAGGCACTGCGTCCACGGCGTGAGCGTCTTGCGCTTGGTGCCGCCCACCGGATGGCGCTCGGCCTGGGACGAATAGAAGCGGCGCAGCCGGATCTCGCCGGCCGGGTCGTGCGCGGTCGTCACGTTCTGCTGGATGCTGAAGATGCTTTCGCCTGCGATCAGGCTGCGCATGTGGTCCACCTGGCGCAGGGCTGCATCGGCACTTCGCGCCTCGGCGAGCGCGTCCAGCAGCTCGTTCGTGAGGGCCGTGGGCATCGATGCGGTGGCGATGGGCATGAAGAAAGTCTAGGCGCCGTAATTCACCGAAGTGCATTAAATTCTGATGACTCGATAACCTGGGAGTTATGGCCATGCCGACCGCCCGCGACCCCGCCGCCGACCTGCAGCACACACTGCTCTCCCGCCTGAAGCTGCGGCAGTTGTCGCTGCTGCAGGCCATCGATCGCCACCGCACGCTGGGCCGCGTGGCCGCCGAAATGCGGGTGAGCCAGCCGGCCATCACCAAGGCACTGCGCGAGGCGGAAGACATCTTCGGCAGCAAGCTCTTCGAGCGCACCAGCCGCGGCCTCGTGCCCACGCCGGCCGGAGAGGCCGTGCTGCACTACGCGCAGCGCTGGCTCGCGGAGCTGGAGGCCACCACGCGCGTGCTCACCTCACTGGAGGCGGGGCGCAGCGGACGCCTGCGGCTGGGCCTCACGCAGCAGGTGCCGCAACAGCTGCTGTCCACGGCACTCACTCACTTGCTGGACCGCACCCCGCGCATGGCGGTGATGACGCGCGAGGGCACGACGGACGAACTCGTCGCCGGCCTTGTTGCGCGCGAGCTCGATTGCGCGATCGGCCGTTCTTATGACGGTGATGCAACTGGGCTGGTGCAGGAGGCGGTCTACCAGCAGGAGCCCTGCCTGGTGGTGGCCGCGAAGAGCGTCAAGCGCCTGTCGCGTGGGCCTCTTGACTGGGCGCGACTGGCGCAGCTCGACTGGATCCTGCCGCCGCCGAACACGCCCATGCGCAGGACCTACAACGCGATCTTCGTGGGTGCCGGCGTGCAGCCCCCGGTGCCGATGCTGGAGACCACGTCGATCCGCAGCATGGAGATGGTGCTGCGGACCGAGCCGAACGCCATCGCCATCCTGGCGCGGGACGTGGTGGCCGACATGGAGCGCGCAGGGCACTGGGCGGCGCTGCCCTACAGGTTGAACTGGAACCTGCCGCCGGTGAGCTTCTTCACGCTGAAGGAGCTGGAAGGGCATCCGATGGTGCAGTCGCTGAGGGACGTGGTCGGCAAGACCGCGCGGGAGATGCAGCGCAGGACGGGGTGAGGAAAGGAAAAGGAAAGGAGAGGCCCTGCAGACATTCGGCATCGGCGAGACAATTGCCGCGCCTTTGTCCGCCCGGCGGGTGGCGGCAACAAATCCGAACCCTTCTGCGCATGTCAATCCCGCCCGCCGCCTCGACCTCTTCCCGCACGCCTTCGTTCTCCCTGTGGCGCATCGCCGTACCGGCCTTCGCCCCTTCGCTGTTGTTCGGGCTGGGTGAGGGCGCCATCCTGCCGATCGTGCCGCTGACGGCGCGTGGCCTCGGTGCTTCCGTGCCCATGGCCGCGCTGGTGATCGCGATGATCGGCATCGGCTCGCTGCTCAACAACATCCCGGCATCGATGATCACCATGCGCTGGGGCGAGCGCTGGGCCATCGTTGCGGCGGGTGTGTGGAGTGGTCTTGGCATGCTCCTGTGCGTGCTGACTTCGCATCTCGGCCTGTTCGCCACGGGGTGTTTCATGGTGGGCATGTCGCAGGCGGTCTACAACCTCGCGCGCCAGAGCTACATGACCGAGGCGGTGCCCATCGAATACCGCGCGCGGGCGCTGTCGACGCTGGGCGGCGTCATGCGCATCGGCATGTTCGCCGGGCCTTTTCTCGCGGCCGGGGCGGTGCACGTGTTCGGCCTGTCGGCGGCCTATGTGGTCGGCATCGTGGCGGTGATGGCGGCTGCGGCCATCGGCGCGCGCATCCCCGACCTCGAGGCGCCGCCGCTCCCGGCCGGGCAGGCGGCGCCGGCTTCGACGTCCGTTGTCTCGACGCTGCGGGATCACCGTCATGTGTTCCTCACGCTCGGTGTCGGCGTGGTGCTGGTCAGCGCGGTGCGCGCGTCGCGCCAGGCCGTGATCCCGCTGTGGGCCGACCACCTGATGCTTGCGCCCTCGGTGGCCTCGCTGATCTACGGCCTGGCCGGTGGTGTCGACATGCTGGTGTTCTACCCGGCCGGCAAGGTGATGGACAGGAAGGGCAGGCGCTGGGTCGCGGTGCCGTCGATGCTGATCATGGGGCTCGCAATGCTGCTGATGCCCCTGACGTCCGGCGTTCTCACGCTGTTGATCGCTGCACTGGCGATCGGCTTCGGCAATGGCATCGGCTCGGGAATGATCATGACCCTCGGCGCCGACCACTCGCCGCGTCACGGGCGCGCGCACTTCCTCGGCATATGGCGCCTGATGTCCGACATCGGCTCCTCGTGCGGCCCGGCGTTGCTGTCTCTGCTGGCGGGCGGCCTGTCCCTTGCCGCGGGAATCGCCGTCACAGGACTGATCGCCTTCGCTGCGGCGGGGACGCTGGCGTATTGGATTCCGCGCCACGGGCGCTGAATTCCACAAATTCGGCGGTGGTCAATTGCATGGCCCGCCAACTCGCACCAGGCCTGAGGGTCTCTGATTCCGCGTTCGCAATCGGGTCGGGGTAGGGCCGTGCCTCGGAGGATTCATTGATTCCGTGAATCTATTGCTGCCGAAAAACGGCGCACTTGACGCAGAAATTTCCGTCCAGGACTTCCCCGGCAGAACTCCATCTCCAATTTCCAAACAGGAAATTCCGGAGGCGAAGCCCTGCGCGAATCGATCTCCATTCGCTGGATGGCAAGGCTGAAGGTCTATCCGCAAGCTGCATTCCTAATTCTTTTCTAATTAGTTGCTAATCGTCTTCTAATTCTCCGGTCAGCTTGCGGTCAGTTAATTACGGAAGCAGAGAAATTACGGGTCGGCACGTGCTCCATGAATTGGATATTCATCGCTCTTTTGACACATGAATGTCACCCGTTATTTCTACATTCCTCCTCGATCTGGCGCTTCTTGCTGAAAAAGACGATGCCCAGCTGTCCCTTGCCGGTCGGTAAAAACCATCCATAACTCACTGCCCCAGGATATACATGCCAATTCTCAATAAAAAGGCTTTGCTCACGTCATTGACGACGGTTGCAGCTTGCGTGCTCGCCGCTTGCGGGGGAGGAAACGACGGGGGCGGCGGCTTCTTCCCGATCACCACTCCGCCCGCCAGCACTCCCGGCACGACCTTCAGCGGCGTGGTGACCGCCAGCGGCTACGTGCCGGGCAGCACCACGGGCAACCCGACCCTGAAGCCTGGCTACTACCAGAAGGCCACGGTCTTCGTCGATGCCAACGGCAATGGCGTGCTCGACAGCGGCGAAGTCTCGACCGTCACCGATGCCAGCGGCAAGTTCACGCTGACGACCACCCAGACCGGACCGCTGGTGGCCGATATCGGCACCGCCGCGATCAATACCGCGACCGGCGCTACCGTGGCCAGCCACCTGATCCTGCGCGCTTCGACCGCCCAGATCGCCGACCAGGGCGCGGGCAAGATCGTCATCAGCCCGCTGTCGAGCGAAGCGCAACGCCTGGTGGAAGCCAACGGCAGCAACTACGCGGCCGAAAAGGCCAACCTCGTCGCACGCCTCAACGGCCCGGCCTTCAATCTCGGCACGGCCGCGTTCACCGATCCACTGGCAGACGTCAACACCCTGGCCGGCGCGACCCAGTATGCGGCGCTATATGAAGACAACCAGCTGACCAACCGCTACACCTACGCGACGACCAAGCTCGACCGCAAGGACCTGTTCCCCGACAACCTGGCCGTCGTGGGCGGCGACCCTCGTCTCGCAGGCCTGTCGAGCGTGACGCTCACCAACAGCGATGGCACCAAGGCCACCCCCACGGTGCCGACGCAGAAGCAGGCGCCCATCACCTTCGCGCAGGCGCAGCAGGCGGCCTTCAACGTGGAAGGCGTGCCGGCTTACGACAACATCTTCGTCATCGTCGAGGAAAACAAGTCGACCGACGTGATCGTCGGCAACCCGCGTGCGGCCAACATCAACTACATCCTGAACAACTACAACCAGCTGAAGACGTACTACTCGACCGGCAACCCGTCCGAGCCGAACTACACCGCGCTGGGCGGCGGCGACGACTTCGGCATCACCGACGACAACTGGTTCGGTTGCGGCGCCGTTCCCGGCAGCCCCTACGAAATCAAGGACGTCGCATTTGCCGGTGGTGCGGCCTCCGACGGCCAGACCATGCCCGCTCAGGGCAAGCTCCCGCCGGCGAACAGCCAGAGCCGCTCCCATTACTCCGCAGCCGATCCGACTTGCGGTGACAACCCGACCGGCGGCACCGTGCACAACATCCCGGGCAGCAACCTGTTCACGGCGATGTCCAAGGCGGGCCTGACCATCCGCACCTACAGCGAGTCTATGAACCCCGGGCAGGACGTGCGCGCCGACAGCATCCTCGATAACGCCGTGACCGCCACGTACGACTCGAGCAAGCTCAAGGGCGCCACCAGCCTCGACGGCTCCGCTCCGCCCACTCTCGTCGGTTCCCCTAACTTCGCCGCGCAGGGCGGCCTCTACAAGGTCAAGCACGGCCCGTCGATCGCCTTCCAGGGCGCCCGCAGCCTGCCCGATTTCGTGGCCAACAACCGCACCATCTTCGGCACGCAGTACCAGGAAGCGGACTGGCTCAAGTCATCGATCTTCCCGGTTCCTGGCGGCTGGATCTACGACCAGTTCGGCAAGGACCTGGACACGGGCGATGTGGGCAACATCAACTTCATCGTTCCGGACCAGTGCGACGACATGCACGGTGTCGGCTCCGACACGAGCTGCGCGAACACCAACAACGACGGCCAGGCCGCCGGCACCGTGCGCGCCGACATCTACCTGGGCATGGTAGTCAACAAGATCCGCAGCTCGGCGCTGTGGAAGAACCCGCACAAGCGCGTCGCGATCGTCGTGATGTACGACGAAGGCGAAGGCGGCAGCAACGGCTCCTGCTGCGGCTGGAACGCGGGCGGCCCGACTTCCGGCGCGGCGCCGGTGACCGTGGACGCGAGCGGCAAGGCGACGGCCACCACCCCGCCGGCCAACTACGCCGGAGGCAACTTCGGTCACGGCAATTCGATCTTCGGCATCATGTCCAACCAGCAGGACGTGGGCACGGCGAAGAAGCAGGTTGCGGACAGCGATGCTTACAGCCACTTCGCGTTCCTGCGCACGCTGCAGGATATGTTCCAGATCGCCGACCCGGCCGTGGATGCGTCTTACCTGAACCGCACCAAATACACGGAAGCGTTCATCACGGCCAACATCCTTGCGCTGCCGGAATACCAGAACAGCGCGGACACGCACTTCGACTCCGTGCGGCCGATCAACCATGCCTATGTGATCCCGACCAACTACACCCAGAAGCTGTACGCGAACGACATCGTGGGTGTACAGGACGCCCTCACGGGCAAGCTGGAAGGCCAGATCACTCCGCAGGTGGGACCTGACGCGAGCCAGAACAACGTCTGGGCGACCAAGTAAGCAGAAAGCCGCCCGCCAAGAGGCGGCGTTCCAGGCGGAATCCTTCGCGGGGCCGCCTGGAACAGCTTTTTATGGCATTCGAGCTCGCGCAAGGCGAACTCATGCAAGGCGACATGGCAGCTCTTGCGAGATGCAACGGTGAATGATGAATCTGGCAATGGACAAGACAGTCCCGCTCGTCATGGCGCTCTCGGTAGCGCTATTGGCTTTGGTGGCTTGCGATGGCAAGAGCGCGGCAACGACGGCAGGCAGCACCACTGGCCCGCACAAGCCGCCCCTGAGCCTGGGCGCACAGGTCGGGCAGTTGGCTTTCTTCGACAAGAACCTGTCGAGCGGCAAGAACATGTCGTGCGCGAGCTGCCATGACCCGCAATACGCCTACGGTCCACCGAACAGCATCTCGGTGCAGCTGGGCTCCGACATCAAGCAGACCGGCGCGCGCGCCGTGCCCTCGCTGCGCTACAGGGAATCGACGCCGGCCTACGACGACAACGCGCCGAACCCCGACGGCGTGACCACCAGTTCGCCCGGCGGCGGCTTCATGGCGGATGGCCGTGCGGCGACGCTGGCGACACAGGCCGGAATGCCGCTGCTCAACCCGCTCGAGATGAACAACGCCTCCAAGGAGGCGGTCATGAAGGTGGTCCAGAGCAGCACCTATGCCGGCTTGTTCAAACAGGCTTTCGGCACCGATGTGTTCGACAACACCGACACCGCCTTCGACGCCCTCGGCCGCGCGATCCAGGCGCTGGAGACTGAAGACATCAGCTTTCACCCGTACAGCAGCAAGTACGACCTCCATGTCTTCAACAAGCTCGGCGGCACGCTGACGCCGGCCGAGCGGCGCGGCGAGGTTCTGTTTCACAGCACCGGCGTCACCAATTGCTCGGGCTGCCACTACACGGGCGCCAACTTCAATGGCAACACCGGCCTGATGACGGACTTCACCTACCAGGCCCTGGGTGCGCCGCGCAATGACAGGTCGATCCCGAACAATCCGGATCCGATTCCGGCCAACGACGACCCGAGATACTTCGACATGGGACTGTGCGGCCCCTACCGCACCGACCACATGCCCGCCACGCCGGACACGCCCAACCCGTACTGCGGCATGTTCAAGGTTCCCGGGTTGCGCAACGTGGCGACGCGGGGTGCCTTCTTCCATAACGGCGTGCTCCACTCGCTGGAGCAGGTCGTCAACTTCTACAACACGCGGGACACCAACCCGGAGTATTGGTACCCCGCCAACAACGACGGCTCCGGTGCGCCGCAGGCCAACCCGGGCTGGGCGTTGCAACCCACCCATGTGCCGGGCGCAACGGTCAACAAGTACAACGACCTGCCGCGCTCGCAGCAAGGCAGCATCGACGAGGAAGTGCCGCTGGGCACCGGCGAGGGCGGCGAGAAGACGCTTGCCAGCGGCACGCGGCCGCGCGCGCCCGGCTCCCCGCCGGTCATGACACCGCAACAGATCGCCGACCTGGTCTGCTTCCTGGGCACGTTCAGTGACGGTTACCAGCCTCCCTCCGCTGCACCGACCACGGGCAGGTGCGTGAAGTGAAGATGAACACAACCTCGGTCCTTGCCCGACGCGTCGGCGGCGTCGCGTCCCTGCTGGTGTTGCTGGCCTCGCTGGCCCTGCTCGCCGGCTGCGACAACGAACAGGCGCGCTTTCCGGATCGCGACAACTTCACGGCGACGGTCAACGACTATCTCGCGCAGCGCGGGCACGTCTGCCTGGCCAAATACGCCTGGCCGATCACGGTGCCGGCCGGATCGCACGAGCCCGATGCGCAGCAGATGCCGGTGCTCGAAAAGCTGGGCCTGGTGACCGGCAAGGATGTCGCCATCACCGTGCCGGCCCGCGAATACGCGCTGACCGATGCGGGGCGCAAGTACTACCTCCAGGTGCCCGTGGTGATCCGCACCACGACGCAGACGGTCACGCACCCGGCCGACTTCTGCGCGGCCACCCTGAGCCTGGATCGCCTGATCGGCTGGGACCCGCCGCAAACGCGCGACGGCCGCACCGCGACCTCGCTGCTCTTCACCTACCGCATCGCGCCCGATCCCTGGGCAACAGCGCCCGAAGTGCAGCAGGTCTTTCCGTTGCTGGCGCGCGCCATCCAGCGCGAAGGAACGATGCAGGTGCGCCTTGGCGTTCACCTCACGCGGCGCGGCTGGGTCGCGGACGAACTGGATGCGCACTAGGTCCGCGATCGCCATGCACTGCCTGCTACCCGTAAATCAACCAGAGACCCCATGAATCTCCGCTCCATCCGCCCGGGCCGGCACACCCGGACTTCGATCAAGACCCTGACGGGCATCGCCATCGTCTGCGCGCTGGCCGCGTGCAGCGCCAGCCACGACGCCAAGGCACCCACCGCCGAGAACCTCGCGGCTGCACTGGATGACCACCTGGCCCAGCGTGGCGACATCTGCCTTTCGATGTTCGACTGGCCGATCGACCTGACCGAAGCCGAAGCCGGCTCCGGTGCACGCCACGCCATCCAGTTTCCGGTGATGGAGCAATTGGGCCTGGTGCACAGCACCATCGTCTCCGTACCGAAGAGCAGCGAGAACCCGGACGGCGCGGTCAAGCGATTCGAGCTGACCGACGCCGGCCGCAAGTTCTACAAGCCGCATCCGTACGCAAACCACGGCACCGAGCACGCCAACGACTTCTGCGTGGCGCACCTCAAGCGCGAGAAGATCGTCGACGTCAAGGTCGATGCATCCGACGCAAGCCATCCGCTGGCGGTGGTGAGCTACACCTACCAGATCGACACGGTGCCGTGGATGCAGAACGCCGACGCACAGCGCGTGTTCCCGATGATCACGCGCATCACGAATGGCGCGGGCGGGCAGTTGCAACTGCGCCAGGGCTTCACGCTCGGCGACAAGGGCTGGGTCGCCCGGATGGGGCCGGTTTGACTCGCACCTGTGGTGCCTCATGAGCACCGTCATCCGCTTCTCGCCTGACCTGGGCCGCTGGCTCACGCACAACCTCAATGCCGGCCAAGCGCCGCACGCGTTGGTGGCCACCATGCTCAAGCAAGGCATGAACGAGCGCGCGGCGCAGGCCATCGTCGCGGCTTATGTCGATGCGCGCCAGCGTGGCGCAGCGATGCCGACCGACGCCATCGAACTGCCGAACGAGGCTTCATCCAGGCCCGTGGCACGACTTGCACCAGGTACGCGCATCCCGGCGGTCGACCGGGAGATCGTCGTGCACTCGCGCGGCGAAGACCCGGTCTTTGCCGCGCTCGGCAACGTCGTGGATGCCGACGAATGCAAGGGCATCATCGAAATGGCGCGCCCGCGCCTGAAGCCTTCCACGCTGGTCGATCCAACCAGCGGCCGCGATGTGGTGAGCGACAAGCGCGCCAGCTGGGGCATGTTCTTCCGCCTGGGCGAGAACGACCTGGTCGCCCGTCTCGATCGGCGCCTGTCGGCGCTGATGAACCTTCCGCTGGAAAACGGCGAGGGGCTGCAGGTGCTGTACTACCCGAGCGGCGCGGGCAGCGAGCCTCACTACGACTATCTGGCGCCCACCAACGCCGCCAACCGCGAATCCATCGCGCGAAGCGGCCAGCGCGTGAGCACCCTGGTGACCTATCTCAACGACGTGCAGGACGGCGGCCAGACCGTCTTTCCGCAACTCGGCCTGGCGGTTTCGCCGATTCGCGGCAATGCCTGCTACTTCGAGTACACCGATGAAAACGGCCGCGTCGACACGCGCTCCCTGCACGCCAGCGCGACCGTGACCCGGGGCGAGAAGTGGGTCATGACCAAGTGGATGCGCGAGCGCCGCTTCGTGGCCGCCGGCGAAGTCGCGAGGCCCTTCGCGGGGCTTTGAAGATCGTCTTCGTGCCCATCCGGATTTCTGCGGATCAGCGCAAGACCCGTTTCGAGGCACCGACGATCGTCAGCTCGACATAGCTCGATCCGTTGTGGTTGCGGTCGGAGAAGCGCACCACATATCCGCCGAGGTCGAGTTCGCGAAGCCCTTCGAGGCCTCGCACGAGGCTCTCGCGCGTCGGGGACGGACCGGCCTGCTGCAATCCTTCGACGAGCACCTTGGCGGAGACGAAGCCCTCCATGTGGTTGTAGCCGACCTCCACTGCCTTGCGGCTTGCAAGGTCGGAGAGCTCGCGCGCAAGCTTTGTGGCGTTGCCCCACGGATAGGGCATCACCTGGGCGATGGCGACGCCCTTGCTGCGATCGCCGAGCGCCTGAATCAGCTGCTGGGAGCTGACCACGGACAAGGCATAGAACTGCGCGCTCGCCCCGGACGATTGATAGGCCGCGATGAAGTCGCTCGTGACCTTGCCCGCCGTGGCCAGGATGATCACCGGCGGCCTGGAGCGCGCGAGGTCTTGCGCCGCCTCTTGCAGCCTGCTGCCATCGATTTCCAGCGGCGTTGCCGCCGCAAGCGCCACGCCACGTTTGGCGGCTGCGCTCTTGACGGCGTCGAGTCCTCCCGCGCCGAACGAGTTGTTCAGATAGGCCACGCCCACGCGATCGATGCCCAGGACGCTGAGGTGCTGCACGATCTTCTCGATCTCGTCCGCATAGCCTGCGCGCACGTTGAAGACGTATTTGTCGAGGCTGCTGCGCAGGACATCGGTTCCGGTGAAGGGCGCGATCAGCGGCACCTTGTACTCCCGCAATACCGGCAGCGCGGCCAGAGTGGTCGGCGTGCCCGCGAGATTGAAGAGCGCGAAAACGCCATTCTTCTCGATCAGCTGCCGCACGTTTTCTGCCGTGCGCTTGGGGTCGTAGGCGTCGTCGAGCGCGACGAGCCTGATCTGCCGCCCGTGCACACCGCCTTTGGCATTGACCTGCTCGAAGCACCACCTGGCGCCTTCCTGGAGTTCGCGCGTCAGCGGGGCGAGCGGGCCGCTCAGCTGGCACGACTGGCCGATCAGGATCTCGGTGTCTGCTTCGGCGCGTGGAGCCGGCGACGCCCATGGTGCGGCAACCAGCTCCGCCGCACCCACCCCCATGGCTTGCAAGGCCCGACGTCGCGTTGCCGTAGCTGCGGCCGTCACGGCGTGCAGGTGAAGCTGGCTGCAGAGTTGACGTCGCCCGTCCCGTTGTAGCGCGGATACTTCGGCGCCTCGCAGACCGGCATCGTGCGGGCCGTGGCGCCCACCCTGAAGTTGTAGGTCAGCTGATCCGGCGCCTTGCTGTTCTCCACCCAGTCGACGATGGCGCTGAGCCAGTCGACCTCGGCCAGGTTGCCGCCCGCCCCGTGGGTCGAAGCGGGAACGATGAACATGCGGGCGTTGGTGCGAGGGTCGGCCAGTCCGAACGTCTTGGCGACACCGGACATGGTGGTGAAGTTGCGAACGTGATCGTTGACCGACAGCAGCGGATCCCCTGCGTCGTGCCAGGAGAGCAGCTTGCGGCCCGATGCCACGTAGGCCGCGATGGCGTTCTTGTCATGGTCGGCGCCGATGCGTTGAAGGCCGCTGCTGAAGACGTAGTAGTCGCGGTTGATGTCGAAGGTGGCCAGGTTGGGGGCCGGCGCCGTGCCCGGGGGAGGCGCACCGAACCACAGCGGATCGTTCGTTGCCAGGAACGCGAAACCGCCACCCAGGCCGCCATAGCTCGTGACACCCAGCGCCGGCACGCCGGGAATGGGGGACGCAGGAGCGAAGTTGGTCCAGTTGTACTTGCTGTACGCAGTGGCGCCGGTGGCCAGCGTCAGGTCGCTGAGCAGGCCCGCGAGCGTGGGCACCTGCGCAGCCGACAGGCACAGGGTGGGGTCGGCATTCGCGCCGGGTTGGCCGCATTGCAGCGATGCGGCGGGGAGGGTGCACGCGCCAGGGTTGGCGAGGTAGCCATCGGTCGCGCCGTCGCTGGCGTCGCAGGCTGTCACTGCGGCTGTGTAGGCGGCGGCGTACTGGGTAGGGGTGATTTCGGCCGGCGTGGCCGCCTTGGCGGCCGTGTTCATCAGGCCGGTGACGGCCCCGCCCATGTCCATGGTTTCACAGCCGGCGACGATGCCGTCGAACTCCTGGGGCCAGCGCTGCGCGGCGATGTAGGCGTTGCGGCCGCCGTTGGAGCAGCCGTTGAAGTAGCTGTGGGTCGGCGCCTTGCCGAAGAAGGCCTTGGCGACGGCCTTGCCGAAGCGCATCGTGGTGCCCCCCGCGGCGTACGCATAGTCGACGGCCGACTGCTGGCCATCGGGCGTGCCGCTCACCCACACGCCCGGCGCGGCCTGCGCGGGAACGCTGGCCCGGTTTCCTCCGTTGGATGCCGCGTACACCGCGCCCTTCAGGGCGAGCGTGGGGTCGACCGCGGTCACGGCACCGCCCGCGTCCTTCGTCACCGCCGAGGGGATGCGTCCGTCGAAACCGCCGCCGCCCTGCTGCCAGTAGCGTCCGGTCCAGTTGTCCGGCACATCGATCTCGATGTCGAGGAAGGGCGCGCGCGTGCCGAGCACCTGGCAAAAGCCCGACGAATAGATCGGCGCCTTGGCCTCGAAGCGCGCAGTGCCCGTGACGGTCACGCCCTCGATGACCTGCCCGGTGAGCGCGTTGCAGGTGGCCTTGAGCTGCTCGGCGGTGGGACCCGCAGGCGGCGGCGGTGCAGGAGGAGCCGGTGCAGGCGCGGGTGCAGGAACGATCGGCAGAAAGCCACCGCCTCCTCCCCCGCCGCCGCCTCCGCAGGCCTGCAGGGCCAGGCCCGCAGCCAGCAGCAAGCCCTTGGGCAGCAGGGCTCGGGGGACACGTTTTTCGTCGCGCATGGTCGTCTCCAATGTTTGTTTTGTGCACCGGATATCCGGTGCATCTCGTTGGGTCGGGGTGATCGTCAAGGTACCGACCGACCGGTCGGTATTGAGCTGGGCGAGACTAACGCAGGAGCGCGAATACAGGCAAGCGGCGAAAGCTCGGGACTAACCCCTAAGATCGGCGATCGCGCTGCCGCCGCCTGGCGCAGGGCTCATCCATCCCGACCCATGACCGTTGACTCCCCCTCTTCCCGCCCGGGCGACCAGCGCAGCCTGATCGCCAGGAGCGCCGCCGAGCTGTTCGCCCGCAAGGGCTATGCAGCAACGTCGATGAACGAGATCGCTGAAGCCAGCCATCTGTCCAAGCCCGGCCTGTACCACCACTTCAAGGACAAGGCCGAGGTGTTGTTCTATATCGCGCACGGCCATGTCTCGCGCCTGGTCGACATCGTGACGGGGGTGGAGGCGCTGGACCTCGCTGCCGAGCAGCGGCTGCCCGAGCTGATCGAGGCGTTCATGCTCGAGTACGCGGAGGCGCAGAACGAGCACCGCGTGCTCACCGAGGACGTGCGCTTCCTGGACCCTGAGGCGCAAGCCCGCGTGCTCGACAAGGAGCGCACGGTGGTGCAGGTGTTTGCCGACGCCATTGCCGCGTCGCGCCCGGACCTGCACGATGCGCAGCTTCACAAGCTGCTGACGATGTTCCTGTTCGGCATGCTCAACTGGATGTTCACCTGGTTCAGGCCTGAAGGGCGCTTTACCTACGAGCAGATGGTGCCGATCGCGACTCAGCTGTTCGTCAACGGCATCTCAGGGATGGACATCGAGCCACGGAAGACAACCCGCAAGCAGTAGCGCGAGCAACTCGAGACCAATCTCTTCGGGATGCTTCGCATGAGCCGGGCTTTCGCCGGATACGGCGTCCCGCCGTGACTCAATAGACATCGCGGCGATAGCGGCCCTGCGCGACCAGATCGTCGAAGACCTGCTCACCCAGAGCCTCGCGCAGCGCCGAATCGACGCCCGGCGCCATGCCTTCGAGGCTGCCGCAGACATAGATCACGGCACGCTCGGCGACCCATTGCCGCAGCGCGTCGGCAGCTTCGCGCAACTGGTCTTGCACGTACCGGCGTTGGGCCTGGTCGCGGGAGAACACCAGGTCGACGCGCTCCAGCGCTCCGGCGGCCTGCCATTGCGCGATGTCCGTGGCGCAGAAGGAATCGTGCGCGGCGTTCCGTTCGCCGTAGACCAGCCAGTTGCGCCCGTGTCCTCGCCGCGCGCGTTCGCGAAGATGCGCGCGCAGGCCCGCGAAGCCGGAACCGTTGCCGATGAAGATGCACGGCGCCTCGTCGTCGACCAGCGCAAAACCGGGATTGGGCAGCAGGCGCAGCTCGATGGCGGCGTCAGCGGGAGCCGAGGCGGTCAGCCAGCCCGATGCGATGCCCAGCCCGTCATCGTGGCGGACCTGGCGCACCAGCAATTGCACGCAACCGTCCGTCGCGATCGATGCCACCGAGTAGCTGCGCGGCGCCAGCGGCACCAGTGTGTCGGCCAGCGCCTGCGCGGTTGCGGCGGATGTCGCTGTCGTAAGCGTGCTGCGAGACAGGGCATCTTCGAGCGTGCGCTCATGGCCATCGAAGCGGACGAGCGTTCGTCCGTCGAGCCCGGCGTCGCGCAGAAACCGCTCGACTGCGGGGCCGGCCTGGCGCGGCAGCAGTTCGACGAGTGTGCTTGGCTTCCAGGCTTCCGAATCGGGGCGGGCCAGTTCGATCTCGAAGAGGGGCGCGCCTTGACTGCCTGCGTTGAGCAGGGTGCGGCGCACGAGGCGCCACGGCTCGAAGGGTGCCACCTTCGGCTGGTGTCTTTGCCACGTGTCGACCTGCACGGCGAACGTGTCGGCCAGCGACTGCTGCCAGCGCGCGAGGGCGCCGGCATCGCCGTTGCTCACCTCGATCATCGGGAACAGCGCCTGCGCGCCATGGCCGCGCAGATCGTGGTCGAGCGCCCTGCCGAAGCCGCAGAAGTTGGCGTAGTGCCTGTCACCCAATGCGAGCAAACCGTAGTGCACGTTTTGCAAGCCCGACCCAGTCTGTCGCGCGAACTGGCGTGCAAAGGCGCGCAGGCTGTCTGGCGGATCGCCGTCGCCGAAGGTGCTGGCCACCAGCAGCACCTTGCGGTAGCGCTGCAGCGCATCCACGCTCAGGCGCACCAGTGGCTGCAGCACCACCGCGACGCCAGCCGATTGCAGCACCGCCGCCGTCTGCAACGCGATGCGCTCTGCATGGCCGGTCTGGGTCGCGAAGGTGAGCAGCACGGGCTCGGCGCCGTGGCTGTCCGGTGGCAGGGCCGGGCTGAGGCGTGCGCGTTCGTCGCGCACCGCGCGCTTCGTGCGTCGGCGCCCGAGATAGAGCATCCATCCCGTGATTGCGAACAGCGACAGCCCCAGGCTGCTGAGCGTCATCACGATGCGGCCCGGCAGGCCCCAGTAGGTTCCCATGTGCAGCGGATAGATGCTGTTGACCAGCCGGCCCGCCAATGGCTTGTCGGCGTAGCGTTCATGTTGCGTGGCTTCGCCGGTGACGGCGTCGAGATAGAGGCGGTTGCGTGCGCGCTCGTGCTCCGGCTTGGCACGCAGGTAGGTCGCTTCGATCTGCGTTGCGTTGCGCGTGGGCATGCGCAGCGTGACCAGGCTCCAGTCGCCGTTGGTTTCCTGCAGGAAGGATTGCCACACTCGTTGCAGGTCGGGCTTGGGCGCCGCAGTTGCCTTGGCAGCCGCGCCGCCGGCCTGCATGCGCTGCGTGCGGACCATGCGACCTTCGCCTGCTGCGTTGTCGACCAGCGTTCGCACACCATCGAAGCCCCAGTAGAGGCCCGTCAGGCTGGAGGCCAGGTACGCCAGCAGTGCAATGGTGCCGACCACCGCATGCAGGTTCCAGAGGAATGCGCGACCGGTGAGCGCGAAGTCCAGCTTCAGCCAGGCCCGCCAGGCAAGCGGCCGGCGCGGCCAGCGCAGATAGAGGCCCGACAACGCCAGGATCAACAGGCCCGTGGCCAGGGTGCCGGTGACGGGCTTGCCTGTGTCGCGGGGCAGCAGGAGCCATCGGTGCAGGCTTTCGACGAACTCGAAGAAGGCGTCGCCTTTCGGCTCGGGCAGCAGCTCGGCCGTCCATGGATCGACCAGCCGCACTTCGCCCTGGCGCTGGCCTTCCGGTGGGGCGAAATTGACGCGCGCCGGCCGCCCGGGTTCGGCAAACACGGTGAGCGTGACGATCCGGCGCTTCGGATGTGCCGCCTGCAGCTGCTGTGCCAGTGCCGCGGGCAACAGCGCCGTCGCGCCGCCCGGATTGGGCGCATGGCGCAGTTCGGGATTGATCGCGTCGATGATCTCGGCGCGAAAGGAGAGCGCGGCGCCGGTCAGCCCGATCAGCACGAGCACGGACCCGGCCGTGATGCCGATGAACCAGTGGATCTGGAACCAGGCGCGCCTCAGGAGGGCCATGTCGGGAAGTGGGGTTGGGGCCGCCGTGGGCGCGGCCGGGTTGTTGTTGGCGTCAGAGATCGATCTTCAGCGTTGCCTTGACCGAGCGCGGCGTTCCAACGGCCAGCCGCGTGCCGGCCGCCGCCCAGTAGCGCTTGTCGGCGACGTTGTCGATGTTGATCTGCCACAGGGTGCGCTTGCCGAACAGCTGCGTGACGTAGCGGGCGCCCAGGCCGAAGATGGTGTTTCCGCCGATGAACGCCTGGTTCAGGTCGTCCACCGGGCGCCGTCCCGTGTAGTAGGCCCCGCCATTGACCGACAGGCCCGGCACTGCCGCGATGTCGTACGAGAGGAAGGCGCTGGCCGTCTGCTTGGCGGTGTTCTCGGGCATCTTCCCGTTGTACTGCGCGTTGATGTCGCGGAACTCGGCGTCGAGCGATTGGGCCGAGAGTTGCCACGCGAGTGCGCGGGTCAGGCGGCCCTGTGCCGAGAGTTCGAGACCGCGGTAGCGCTGCCGGCCGTCGGCCACGAAGGTGTTGGCGCTGTTGGTGTAGGCGCCCGGGCGTTCGATGTCGAACAGGGCGCCGGACAGCAGCATGCCGCCGCTGGTGAGCCAGCGCAGGCCGATTTCTTTCTGCTTGCTCACGCCGGGCGGCATGTGGGCGTTCTGGTTGGTGGTGCCGGCGGGTGCGATTTCGCCTTCCTCGACGCCTTGTGCGTACGACACGTAGCCCACCAGGTCGGGCGTGAACTTGTAGCTGAGCGCCGCGAGCGGCGTGGTCTTGCGCACGTCGAAGGCGATCAGGGGGATCGTGGCGCTCGCGCCCTGCGTGCTCTCGAAGTGCGTATGGCGCGCACCGACCACCAGTTGCCATTGCGGCGAGAGGGTGATGCGGTCGAGTGCGTAAAGACCCAGTTCCTTGCTGTCCTGTGCCCCGGTGGTGGGCCGGGTCGGGAGCGCGGTCAGCGGCAGGTAGCCGATGACGACCGGGTTGTACAGGTTCTGCGCGGTACTCGCGCCGCCGTAGTTGCGCTGGTAGATCGGATCCTGAGTTTTCTTGCTCTGCGCGGCGCCGATGGTGAGTTCGTGCTGCAAGCTGCCGGTCGAGAACGTGCCGAACAGCTCCGTGCGGAACAGGTCGGAGGTCTGCTTCAGGCTCTGGTCGTTGCCGGTGATGCGGCCTGCGCCGGTCAGCACGTTGTAGTTGCTGAAGCTGGCGAGCCTGCGGTCGCGCTCGGCTTCGGAGTGACCGGCTTCCACCGTCAGCGCCCAGTTGTCGCTGAGCGAATAGTCGGCGCGCAACTGGGTGTTGGTGACTTCGGCGTCGAAGACCGCCCAGGCCGGGCCCAGCAGCCTGTTCGGGTCGGGCAGGGCTGGCAGGGTGATCACGCCGTTGACGGCCGCCGGCCTCGTGATGCCGGCCTGCTCGGTGATGCGCTTGCGGTAGTTTTCTACGTCGGCCTTGAGGGTGAGGCGGCTGTTGACGCGCCAGTCGAAAGCGGCCGACACGAACCGGCGATTGCCGTCTATGCCGTCGATGTTGGAGCCGACGCGGCCGCCGGCCGCGTTGATTCGCACCCCGAACTGGTTCTGGTCGCCGAACTGGCGCCCGATGTCGGTGGAGGCCTGCAAGGAGCCCTTGTCGTCGACGGTGAGGCCGACGGAAGTCACCGGCGTGCTGCCGGCGCGCTTGGTCACCAGGTTGATGATGCCGGCCGGCGTGGTGAAGCCGTAGTAGAGCGCCGAGGCCCCCTTCAGCACCTCGACACGCTCCTTGTTCTCCATGGGAATCTCGGAGACGTTGGGAATTGCGAGCGAGCCGTTGAGCCGGTAGTTCGTCCGGTTCTCGACCGCGATGCCGCGGATCACGAGCTGGTCGAAGGTGTCGCCGCCGTTCTGCTGGCGCGTCACGCCGGCGGTGTTGCGCAGCACGTCGTAGATACCTGTCGCGCCCTGGAGCTCGAACACATCGCTCGTGACCGTGTTGACCGTCGCGGGAACCTCCAGGATGTTGGCGCCCCGGAATGTGCCGGCCTCCACGGTGTTCGCGACGAATCCGTTGGTCGCGCTGGATTGCACCGTGACTGTGCTGAGCTGCCCGGACGCATCGGAGGCGGGATCGGGCGTTTGTGCGTGAGAGTGAGAAACGGCGCCCGCGAGCGCGAGTGGCGTTGCCAGAAGAAGCTTGTGCATGGAGCGTGCGAGCCCGCGCCGCGTGCAAGCGCGCAGTACTCAAAGAGAATTCACGCGAAGTTTATCTCATGCGTACGGATGAGAATCATTCTCTATTTGTGCGGGTGTCTTCGATGCGGAGTTTGCTGCTAGAGCTCGCGCCACCAGCGCCGCACCGTGTGCGGCTGGGCCAGCGACAGTTGTTCGCCCATGGCCGGTGTGGCCAACTCGATGCCGGCTGCTTCAGCCAGTGCCTGGATGCGGTCGAAGGGCTCGTGCCAGGCGTGCATCGCCAGGTCGAAGGTGCCGTTGTGCACGGGCATCAGCCAGCGGCCCTTGAGATCGAGATGGGCCTGCAGCGTTTCTTCGGGCTGCATGTGCACCTCGGGCCACTGTGCGTCGTAGGCGCCGGTTTCGAGCATCGTCACATCGAAGGGGCCGAAGCGCTCGCCGATGGTCTTGAAGTCGGCGTGGTAGCCGGTGTCGCCGCTGAAGAACAGGCGCAGGTCGCCGGCCATGATCACCCACGACACCCACAGGGTGCGATCGCTGTCGGTAAGGCTGCGCCCGGAAAAATGCTGCGCCGGCACCGCCACCAGCCGCACGCCCGCCACAGCCGTCTGCTGCCACCAGTCGAGTTGCTGCACCTTGGCCGCGTCCACTCCCCAGGCGATCAGGCGGTCGCCCACGCCGATGGGCGTGATGAACACATCCACCTTGGGCGCCAGCTTCATGATGGCTGCGTGGTCCAGATGGTCGTAGTGGTCGTGCGACAGGATCACGCCCTTGATGGGCGGCAGATCATCGATGGCAATGGGCGGCGCATGAAAGCGCTTCGGCCCCATCCACTGGAACGGTGATGCGCGTTCGGAGAACACCGGGTCGGTAAGCCAGAACTCGCCGGCGAGCTTCAGGAGCAGGGTGGAGTGCCCGAGACGGAACAGGCTCGCGTCGGGTGCGGCGGCCAGTGCTGCCGCGCTGAGGGGCTGCACCGGAATCGGCGCGCGCGGCACCGTGGTGTCGGGCTTCTGCGTCAATATGCGCCAGGCGATGGCGAGCGTCTTGGCGAAACCGGGTTCCTCGCGCGGCACGACGTTGCGGAACTTGCCGTCAAGCTGTCGCGGCGACGAGGCGCGAACGACGGGCTCGCTGCGGCGAAGGCAGAGGGACTGGTTGGTCATGCGGAGCACTCCGATCAAGAGGGAAGATAAAAAGTACACCACGCGGTGTAATTTTTCGGAGTGTACAGCGAAATTCAAAAAAGTAAACTCAGCGGTGTAAAATCTACCTATGACCCAGGCTATACGTCTTACCGACCGCAAGCGCGAGGCGATCGTCCAGGCCGCCATCGCCGAGTTCCGCGCCAGCGGCTTCGAGGCTACGAGCGTCGACAAGATCGCCGCCCGCGCCGAGGTTTCGAAGCGCACGCTGTACAACCACTTTCCGAGCAAGGACGAACTCTTCGCTGAGATCCTGCGCGTGCTGTGGGAAAGCGCCGCGAGCCAGGAAGAGCTGCCCTATCGCGCCGATGCGCCGGTGCGCGAGCAGTTGCTCGCGCTGCTGATGCAGAAAATGTCCCTGCTGGCCGACGACAACTTTCTCGACCTCGCACGCGTGGCCATCGCGGCTGCCATCCATTCGCCCGAACGCGTGCAGGAGATGATGAATCGCCTGGGCCAGAAGGAAGGCGGGGTGCTCGGCTGGATTCGCGCCGCACAGAAGGACGGCCGCCTGAAGGCAGGCGACGCTTCACTGGCCGCGCAGCAACTGGAGAGCCTAGTCAAGGGCGTAGCCTTCTGGCCGCAGGTCGCGCTGGGCCAGCCCAAGCTGGCGCCGCGTGCGCAGCGGCAGATCGCCAATGCGGCGGTAGACCTGTTCCTCAGCCACTACGAGGCATAAGCCAAGACTCGCGCTGCACGAGATTACGGCCGTTCGCGCCCGCAAGGTGCCGACGGCCGTAATTTCGTGCGTCACTTTCATCCCCGCCAACGCGGCTGCCGTCAACCCTCAAGAGCGGAAAACAGCTTCACCACTAAATACTTGACACCTAAACTATTGAGTCATAAATTTACGGCACCACGAGAGTTCGTGTGCGGCTTTCGGTGGCATCGCCCGTAACGCACTTGTTCAATCAGCAGCGCGCTGATGCGCGCATTCAGGAGTTGCAAATGTCCATGCTCAAGATCGCAAAGCTCTTCACCGCCGCTTTCGGCGCCGCAGTCATCGCAACGGGTGCGGCCAGCGCTGCCACCGCCACGACGGCAAAGCCCGGCATCGTTCTGGTGCACGGTGGTTTCGTCGACGGTTCCGGCTGGGAAGGCGTCTACAAGATCCTCACGAAGGATGGGTACGACGTCACCATCGTCCAGAACCCGACCATCTCGCTGGCGGACGACGTCGCCGTCACGAAGCGCGCAATCGCCGCCCAGAAGGGGCCGGTCGTTCTCGTCGGCCACTCGTATGGCGGTGTCGTCGTCACCGAGGCAGGCAATGACGAAAAAGTGGCGAGCCTCGTCTATATCGCTGCGTTCGCTCCCGACAAGGGCGAGTCGGTCGACTCGCTGATCAAGAACCCGCCGCCTGGCGCACCGGTTCCCCCGATCCTCCCGCCGGTCGACGGCTTCCTGATGCTCGACAAGACGAAGTTCGCTGCCTCTTTCGCAGCGGACGTGAAGGGCGAAACGGCCGCGTTCATGGCGAATTCGCAGGTACCGTGGGGTGTTGCAGCCCTCGCCGGCGCGGTGAGCGAACCGGCGTGGAAGTCGAAGCCGAGCTGGTACCTCGTGGCCAAGGACGACAAGATGATCCCGCCGCCTGCGCAGCGCAACATGTCCAAGCGCGCGGGTTCCGTCGTCACGGAAGTTTCAGGCAGCCACGCCGTCTACGTTTCGAATCCCAAGGCTGTTGCAGCGTTGATCAAGCAAGCCGCGAACAAGGTGTCTGTCGCCGCCACCAAGTAATGGATCCGGGCGCTGCCCGGTGCGACGCACCGGGCAGCGCCGTCAATCAGCGCTTGTGCTCGCGCGCCAACTCCTTCAGCGCGAGAAAGCCGTCTTCCAATGCAAGATCGAATTCGGGAAAGTTCTTCGGAGAGCGCGCCACCTGCACATCGATGATGTCCGTCTCCTTGCGCTCCATGAGCGTCCAGGAAAACGCGTGAGGTTCAACCTCGTCGATGATGACCCGGAGCTGGCTTGCCGGGACCATGGTGCGTTCCAAGGTGCGGCCTCCGGTGGAGTTTCAGTGTGCTGCCAGGACCTGCGCCTGATAGGACACATCCAGCAGCTTTCCCTTTCTCGCGTAGTAGCGGTCGAGCCGCCACTCCTTCAGGATTTCCATCGCAAGACTGAAGGTGCCGAGGCTCAGCGTGTAGAGGCTGGCAAGAGGGAAGTCGCCCTCGGATTCCAGGGCCAGCACCAGTCGGGCCAGAGTCAGGGACTCCTCGCCGTTCGGGTCGGCCGTGATGATCTGGCGTGCTTCTTTGATCGCGTTCATCGGGGTCCTTTGTGGGGTCTCTCGAGCGCTGTCACTGCGGCGAACCGCAGCCTTGGCCCACCGGCAGCCCCTTAGGCAATCTGTCTTGCCTTCAGGCTCGGCACCAGGGCGTTCCGGGTGGAGCGGCGCAGTCTAGCACCGGCTTTTCGTCAAGGGGCACGTGCTTTCGCATGTTTCAAAGCGATGCGTCGTTCCTTCGCATACCGCGCTCTCCGGATTTTTATATTCTTTTTACAGCCCGCTCCCAAGATTTATCCCTGTTTTTACGCGCGCCTGCAGAGACTCACTGACTTGTTTCGTTTGCAGGAGTGATGAATGGACATCGTGTGGATTGCCGCCATTGCGGTCATGTGGGTCGTAGTGGCCGAACTGGTAGTCGGGCTGCACAAGCTCGATACGCCCAAGGGAGAACGGCCATGATCGGACTTGAAGTCCTCTACGGGTTCGCCGGGCTTATCGCCGTGATCCTGTTCGCCTACCTCGTCTTTGCGCTCATCTGCGCCGAGGAGTTCTGATCATGAGTAGCTCGGCCTGGGGGCTTCTGGCCTTCTATCTCGTCGTGCTGCTGTTGCTTGCATGGCCGCTCGGACGTTTCCTGGCGGCGATGTGCAATGGCCATATGCCGCGTTGGACTCAACGCGTCGAAGCACCTCTCTACAAGCTTGCCGGGGTCTCGCCCGACAGCTCCATGCACTGGCGCAGCTACGCCTTTGCGCTGCTCGCGTTCAACGCGGTCGGTGCGCTGGCTGTCTATGGCCTGCAGCGACTGCAGGGCTGGCTGCCGTTCAACCCGGCGGGCATGACGGCCGTGTCGCCCGACTCGGCCTTCAACACCGCGGTGAGCTTCGTCTCCAACACCAACTGGCAGGGCTATGCCGGTGAATCGACCATGAGCTATCTCACGCAGATGCTCGGCCTTACGGTGCAGAACTTCTTCTCTGCCGCCACGGGCATTGCAGTGGCCTTCGTGCTGGTGCGCGGCTTTGCGGCGCGCCGCACCGACGGCAAGGGCTTCGTGGGCAACTTCTGGGTCGATGTCACGCGCATCACGACCTGGCTTCTGCTGCCGATCTCCTTCGTGCTCGCGATGCTCCTCGCGGGCCAGGGCGTGATCCAGAACTTCGACGCCTACAAGACGGTGGACACGCTCGAGACCACCGCCTTCCAGCAGCCGAAGAACGACGCCAACGGCCAGCCGCTGAAGGACGACAAGGGCCAGCCGGTGATGGAAGACGCCACCACCAAGACGCAGACGCTCGCCATGGGCCCGGTCGCTTCGCAGGAAGCCATCAAGATGCTCGGCACCAACGGCGGCGGCTTCTTCAATGCCAACTCGGCGCATCCGTACGAGAACCCGACGGCGTTTGCGAATCTGCTGCAGATGCTCGCGATCTTCGTGATCCCGGCGGCGCTGTGCTTCACCTTCGGCCGCGTGGTCGGCGACATCCGCCAGGGCTGGGCCGTGCTCGCGGCCATGACGGTGATCTTCGTCATCGCCGTGGTCGTGCTCACCCCCGCCGAGCAGGCCGGCAACCCGCTGCTGACGCCGCTGGGCGTCGACCAGGTGTCGAGCGTGCTGCAAAGCGGCGGCAACATGGAAGGCAAGGAAGTGCGCTTCGGCATCGACGCCTCGGCCCTCTTCGCCGCCATCACCACGGCCGCCTCGTGCGGCGCGGTGAACGCCATGCACGACTCGCTCACCCCGCTCGGCGGCATGGTGCCCATGGTGCTGATGCAGCTCGGCGAAGTGGTGTTCGGCGGCGTGGGCACCGGGCTCTACAGCATGCTGATCTTCGCGATCCTGGCGGTGTTCATCGCCGGCCTGATGATCGGCCGCACGCCCGAGTACCTCGGCAAGAAGATCGAGGTCTATGAGATGAAGCTCACCTCGGTCGCCATTCTTGTGACGCCGATCCTGGTGCTGACCGGCACGGCCGTTGCCGTGATCGCCGATGCGGGCAAGGCCGGCATCGCCAACCCCGGCGCGCATGGGTTCTCGGAGATCCTGTACGCGCTGACCTCGGCCGGCAACAACAACGGCAGCGCCTTCGCGGGCTTGTCGGCCAACACGCCGTTCTACAACGCGCTGCTGGCGGTCGTCATGTGGTTCGGCCGCTTCGGCGTGATCGTGCCGGTGCTCGCCATTGCCGGCGCGCTCGCCACCAAGAAGCGCCTTCCGGTCACGGCCGGCACCATGCCCACGCATGGGCCGCTGTTCGTGACGCTGCTGATCGGCACCGTGCTGCTGGTGGGCTTGCTCAACTACGTGCCGGCGCTCGCGCTGGGACCGGTCGTCGAGCACCTGATGCTGTGGGCGAAGTGAGGCCCGGACCATGACTACAAAGACCAATACTTCCCTTTCGCTGTTCGATGCAGCGCTCCTGCGGCCCGCCCTCTGGGCCTCCGTCACCAAGCTGAGCCCGCGGGTGCAGTGGCGCAATCCGGTGATGTTCATCGTCTACATCGGCAGCATCCTGACGACGCTGCTCTGGGTGCATGCGATGAGCTTCCCGGGCGACACCGGCATGAAGCCCGCCTTCGTGCTGGCCGTGACCATCTGGCTGTGGTTCACCGTGCTGTTCGCCAACTTCGCCGAAGCACTGGCCGAAGGCCGCAGCAAGGCGCAGGCCGCCTCGCTGCGCGGCCTGCGCAAGGACACCTGGGCCAAGAAGCTGCATGAGCCGCACCATGGCGCGCAGTGGCTGCCCGAACAGGCGCCCAACCTGCGCAAGGGCGACGTCGTGCTGGTCGAGACCGGCGACGTCATTCCGCTCGACGGCGAAGTCATCGAAGGCGTGGCCTCGGTCGACGAAAGCGCCATCACCGGCGAATCGGCGCCCGTGGTGCGCGAATCGGGCGGCGACTTCTCGGCAGTGACCGGCGGCACCCGCGTGCTGTCCGACTGGCTGGTGGTGCGCGTCTCGGTGAACCCGGGCGAGTCGTTCCTCGACCGCATGATCACCATGGTCGAGGCCGCCAAGCGCCAGAAGACGCCCAACGAAATCGCGCTCACCATCCTGCTGGTTGCGCTCACGCTGGTGTTCCTGATCGTCACCGCCACGCTGCTGCCGTTCTCGATATTCAGCGTCGGTGCATCCAATGCGGGAACCGTGGTGTCGCTCACCGCGCTGGTCGCGCTGCTGGTGTGCCTGATCCCGACCACCATCGGCGGCCTGCTGTCGGCCATCGGCGTGGCCGGCATGAGCCGCATGATGCAGGCCAACGTGATCGCCACCTCGGGCCGCGCGGTGGAAGCCGCCGGCGACGTCGACGTGCTGCTGCTCGACAAGACCGGCACCATCACGCACGGCAACCGCCAGGCCACTTCGTTCCTGCCCGCGCCCGGCATTCCGAAAGCCCGCCTGGCCCGCTCTGCGATGCTCGCATCGCTGGCCGACGAAACGCCCGAAGGCCGCAGCATCGTGGAGCTGGCCCGCCGCGACGGCCTCGACGCAGCGACGTCGGTCGAGGGCGCGCATTTCGTGCCCTTCACCGCGCAGACCCGCATGAGCGGCGTCGACCTGCCCGCTGCGCCCAACAGCCTCGACACTGATGCCATCCAGCTGCGCAAGGGCGCGGTCGATGCAGTGCGCCGCCACGTCGAGGCGCTAGGCGGCAGCATGGCGCCCGAGGTGCTGCGCGCGGCCGAAGAAGCGGCCCGTCGCGGCAGCACGCCGCTGGCCGTGGCCGAAGGCAACCGCGTGCTTGGTGTGGTCGAGCTCAAGGACATCGTCAAGACCGACATCAAGGAGCGCTTTGCCGAGCTGCGCCGCATGGGCATCAAGACGGTGATGATCACCGGCGACAACAAGCTCACGGCCGCGGCCATCGCAGCCGAAGCCGGCGTCGACGACTTCCTGGCCGAAGCCACACCCGAAGACAAGCTCGCGCTCATCCGCCAGTACCAGGCCGAAGGCCGCCTCGTGGCCATGACCGGCGACGGCACCAACGACGCCCCCGCGCTCGCGCAGGCCGACGTGGCCGTGGCCATGGGCAGCGGCACGCAGGCTGCGAAGGAGGCCGGCAACATGGTCGACCTCGACTCTAACCCGACCAAGCTGCTCGAAGTGGTGGAAACCGGCAAGGCGCTGCTGATGACGCGCGGCTCGCTCACCACCTTCTCGATTGCGAACGACGTAGCGAAGTACTTCGCCATCATTCCGGCGATCTTCGTATCGACCTATCCGCAGCTGGGCGCGCTCAACGTGATGCGGCTCGCGAGCCCGTCGTCGGCCATCCTGAGCGCGGTGATCTTCAACGCGCTGGTCATCGTGTTCCTGATTCCGCTGGCATTGAAGGGCGTGCGCTACCGGCCCGTTGGCGCCGCCGCGCTGCTGCGCCGCAACCTTGCCATCTATGGCCTGGGCGGCCTGGTCGTCCCCTTCATCGGCATCAAGTTGATCGACTGGCTTCTTGTAGCCGTCCATCTCGTCTGAGGAGTTCCCAATCATGAACAACAACGGCAATATCGTTCGCCCCGTGCTCGTGGTCTTTGCACTGCTGAGCGCACTCACCGGCCTGATCTATCCGATGGCCGTCACCGGCGCCGCGAAGGCGGTGTTTCCGTCGCAGGCGGCGGGCAGCCTGATCGTGCTCGACGGCACGACCGTGGGTTCCAGGCTCATCGGCCAGAACTTCAGCGACCCGAAGCACTTCTGGGGTCGTCCGTCGGCCACCGCGCCGCAGCCCTACAACGCGACCGCCTCGGGCGGCTCCAACCAGGGGCCGCTCAACCCCGCGCTGACCGATGCGGTGAAGGCGCGCGTCGAGGCGCTGCGCGCGGCCGATCCGGGCAACACCGCGCCGGTGCCGGTCGACCTCGTCACGGCTTCGGCCAGCGGGCTCGACCCCGACATCAGCCCCGCCGCCGCGCAATACCAGGCCGCGCGCGTGGCGCGCGTACGCGGCGTGCCGATCGAGCAGGTCAACGCGCTGATTGCAAGCAACACCCAGGCTCCGCTGTTCGGCCTGCTGGGCGAGTCGCGCGTCAACGTGCTGTCGCTCAACATTGCCCTCGACAAGGTGAAGTAAGGAGCGACGACTCCCGCGTCGCGCGAGCTGCACCATGGTGACTGACCTGTTCCACGTCCTTTGCGCGATGGCGGCGCTGTTCATTCCTCTGGGGTTCGCGTGGTTCATCGTGTCCCGCACTGCGCGCCGGCATGCGCGTGGAGCCAGGCGCAGGGAGTCCAAGGCAAGCGGTCCTGCTTCGCGCAAGGGCCCCACGCAACGCTAGCAGGCCTTGTCCATGCAAGATGTCATTCGCCCGGACCCCGATGCCCTGCTGGCCCAATTGCGAAACGACGAAGCGCGCGCACTGCGCGGCAAGCTGCGCATCTACTTCGGCGCCAGTGCCGGTGTCGGCAAGACCTGGGCCATGCTGAGCGCCGCGCAGCGCGAGCGCGCCACCGGCCGCGACGTGCTCATCGGCGTGGTTGAGACCCACGGCCGCACCGAAACCGCCGCGCTGCTCACGGGGCTGGAGGCGCTGCCGCTGCGCGAGCTGGA
>NZ_FNOL01000017.1:0-155087 GCF_900106655.1 Variovorax sp. YR634 | reverse complement strand
TTTGGAGTCTTGAATGGTGTCCACCTGTGAGTCTGGTGGACACCATGCTGGTCGGGCCTCCCGGCGGATTCAAGATGCGTTGGCCGGACGCTTACTCTACGGATGCTTGCTGAAGCAGCTGGCTTGCTAGCAGGGGCTACGACTGCACGACTCGTGCTATTGCCCCTCACCTCTGCGGCATATCCTTAACCGAATACCCCAAACTAACCGTCGCATCCTCCGGAATAGCCGGCATCGTCGCATTCCAAGCAGCCCAGTCCGCCCGCATAGCAGCCAACCTCTCCGGCTCCTTCTTCCCCAGATTAGCCCGCTCGCGCTCATCCGCAGGAATGTTGAACAGGTACTCGTTCCCGTCCACCTTCAAATACTTCCAGTCCCCATCGCGCATCGCTTCCTGCCCGCGATGGTTCATGCGCCAGTGCAGCGGCCGGCGGAAGCTGTGCTTCGCGTCCTTCAGCACGGGCATCAGCGACACGCCGTCCAGCGGATAGTCCGGATGCGATGAAACCCCAGCCGCGTCAAGCATGGTGGCTGACCAGTCCATGGTCATGCACAGCTGCGTGCTCTCGCCGCCTTTTCCGATCACCGCGGGCCAGTGCGCGATCCATGGCACGCGGATGCCGCCTTCGGTCAGGTCCATCTTGCCGCCCACCAGCGGCCAGTTGTCGGAGAAGCGTTCGCCGCCGTTGTCGCTGGTGAACACCACCAGCGTGTTGTCGGCCATGCCGTGCTTTTGCAGCGCGGCCATGATCCAGCCGATGCCTTCGTCCATGTGATGGATCATGCGGCGGTACACATGAATGTTGCCGCCGGCCAGGTCGAACAGGTTGTCCTTCACGGTGGGCGCCTTGGCGGCGTCGTCGCGTGTTTCCCACGGCCAGTGGGGGGCGGTGTAGTGCAGGCTCAGGAAGAAGGGTGCTTCCTGCTCTGACATGCGCTCCACATACTCGACCGCCCGCTTGGAGAGGATGTCGGTGAGGTAGCCCTCTTCCTGCTTGTCTTCTTCGCCAAACCACAGGTCGTGGCGGCCGGTGGAATCGCAGTGGGTGAAGTAGTCGACGCCGCCCGACATGGGCCCGAAGAATTCGTCGTACCCCGAGCGCAGCGGGCCGAAGCTGGGCGGGTAGCCCAGGTGCCATTTGCCGATGAGCGCGGTCTGGTAGCCGCTGGCTTTCAGCAATGAAGGCAGGGTGGGGTGGTCGGTGGGCAGGCCGAGCGTGGTGCTGCCGCGGCTCTTGCTGTTGATGGGCTCTTCGGCGGCGCCGCGCAGGCGGTACTGGTAGCGGCCGGTGATCATGCCGAAGCGGGTGGGCGAGCACACGGGCGAGTTCGCGTAGCCCTGCGTGAGCTTCAGGCCGTTGGCGGCCAGGCCGTCGAGCACGGGCGACACGGGGCCGAACACGGCATCGCGGCCGCCGTAGCAGCCGAGGTCTGCATAGCCGAGGTCGTCGGCAACGATGAAGATGATGTTGGGTCTTGTGGTCATGTCTCTTTGACGTTCTTCTTGAAGGGGTTCAGGGCTGGTAGCCCGACTTCTGCACTACGGGCGCCCATTGCGCGCGGTAGGCTTTGAGCATTGCGGCGGTCTGTGCCTGCGTGCTCACCACCGGCGTCATGCCGGAGTCCTTGAACTTGCGTTGCGTGTCCGGGTCTTGCATGACTTCGCGGATCAGGTTGGACAGGCGCTCGACCTTGTCCTTCGACATGCTGTTCGGCGCGAAGAAGGTGTTCCAGCCGGTGGCGGAGAGATCGAGGCCGGCTTCCTTGAAGGTGGGCACGTTCGGCGCAAAGGGCGAGCGCTTGGCGCCCGACAGCGCCAGGATGCGCAGCTTGCCCGCGGCATGCTGCGGCACGACCACGTCTTCGGTGTCCACCGCAATGGGCACCTGCCCGCCGATCAGGTCGTTCAGCAGCGGGGCCGAGCCGCGGTAGCCGATCACCTGGGTCTGCACGTTGGCCTTTTCGCCGACCATGAGGCCGAAGAAGTGCGGCAGGCTGCCGGTGGCCGGCACGCCCACGTTGGCTTGCGTGGGGTTGGCGCGCATCCACGCCAGCAGGTGGTTCAGCTCGCGCACGGGCAGGCTGGGCGAGACGGCAAGCGCAAAGTTGTAGTCGTTGACGTACGACACGGGCACGAAGTCGCGCTCGGGGTCGTAGTTGTTGTCCTTGAAGACCAGCGGCGCGACGATCATCACGGCGGGGTTGGCGAGCATCAGCACGTTCTGGTTGGCGGGCGTGATCTTCACCTGCTGCGCCGCAAGGCGGCCGCCCGCGCCGGGCTTGTTGTCTACCACCACCGCCACGCCCAGCTTTGCGCCGAGCTTGTCGCCCACGATGCGCGCCACGCGGTCGGTGGCGCCGCCGGGGGCGTAGCCGACCACGATGTGCAGGGGGGTGTCGAACTTGGCCTGGGCGCTTGCCTGGGTGGCGAAGGCCGCCGCAAAGCCGGCAATGGCCAGCAGGCCGGCGGCGCGGCGGGTGAAAAGGGAGGTCGGCAGCATGATGGGCAAGTCCTTGTCGTCGTCTTCGGTCGGGCGGTGACCAGTAAGTGTGACCGCGAGGCTCGCGGTTGCGGACGATTCTGAAGACGCTGCGTTCGATTGATCAAATCAACCATTGCCGGGGTTTACCCCGCGACAACACCGGCCTCATCAGTCCACCTTCATGCCGGTTGCCTTGACGATGCGGCCGTAGCGCGCCTGGCTCGCGGCCAGGTGCTCACTGGCTGCGCTGCCGGTTTCTCCTAGCGGCACCATGTCGAGCGAGGCCAGCCGGGCCTTGACCTCGGGCAGGGCCATCGCCTTCTGCAGCGACTGGCGCAGCGTCTGCATGACCGGTTCGGGCGTGGCGGCGGGCACCATCGAGATATAGAGCACCTCGAACTCCAGGCCCTTCAGGCCCAGTTCGCTCACGGTGGGCACCTGCGGCAATAGCGGCGAGCGTTGTTTGCCGGTAACGGCCAGCGCGCGCAGCTTGCCCGACTGCACCTGCGGCAGCAGGCCCGGCGTGGCGAGGATGCCGGCCTGTACTTCGTCACCCATCAGTGCCAGCACGGCGGGCGAGTTGCCCTTGTAGGGCACGTGCGTGATCTTCGCGCCCGTTTCGCTGGCGAAGATCTCGGCGGCAATGTGGCCGGGGCTGCCGTTGCCGGCCGAGCTGAAGGTGGCCGGCTCGGCCTTGGCCTGCGCGATGAACTCGGGCAGCGTCTTCGCCTTGACGCCCGGGGCCACGCCGAAGCTCAGGCCAGAAGAGCTGAAGATCATCAGCGGCTTCAGGTCTTTGGCCGCGAAGGGCATCGACGCGTACAGATGCGGATTGATGGTGAAGGTGCTGTCGATGCCCAGCAGCACGGTGTAGCCGTCTGCCGGGCTCTTGGCGACCAGGTCGGCACCGATGTTGCCGCCGGCACCGGGCCGGTTGTCGACGATGAAGGGCTGCTTCAGGTCTTTCTGCAGCGCATCGGCCAGCGCGCGGCCGAGGATGTCGATGGGGCCGCCTGCGGGGAAGTTGGTGAGGAACTTCACCGGCTTGGTGGGGTAGGGCGCGTCGGCTGCGGTGGCGTGGGGGGCGATGGTGCCAAGGGCGAGTGCCGCGCAGGTCGTGATGGCAATGGCAAGGCGGCGCGTGCCGCCGAAGGCTTTCGGTGAACCGGTGGTCATGTCTCTGTTTGTCTCCTTGTTGGAGGCAACTCTAGGAGGCTGGGAGCACCGGCACAACTGAAAGCTCTTCTGCCAGGTATTCCTGATGGTTATATTCAAACGGCCGCTCGCTCAAGGAAAGCCCCATGTCAGCCATGAACTTTGCGCGCCTGAAGCTGCGCCATCTGCAATGCCTCGTGATGGTGGCGCAGGAGCGCAACCTCGTGCGCGCGGCCGAGGCGCTCTCGCTCACGCAGCCGGCGGTGTCCAAGACCGTTGCCGAGCTGGAAGAGATCGTCGGCCGCCAGCTGCTGCTGCGCCGCCGCCGCGGCGTGGAGCTCACGCCGGCCGCCGAGGTGCTGGTGCGCCATGCCGTCTCTGCCCTGCGCGGCCTGCGCGAAGGCATGGGCCTGGCCATGGACCATCCCGATGCCGACCAGTTGCGCGTGGCTGTCGGCGCCTTGCCGAACATGGTGGCCAACCTGCTGCCCGAAGCCGTCGCCCTGCTGAACGAAGCGCACCCCGCGCTGCGCGTGCGCGTGGTGAGCGGCACCAATGCGCAGCTCATGACGCAGCTGCGCCAGGGCGAAATCGACGTCGTGCTCGGTCGCCTCGCGCAAGCCTCGGCCATGGCTGACCTGGCCTTCGAACAGCTCTTCAGCGAGCCCCTGCTGTTGGTGGTGCGCCCCGGCCATCCGCTCGCGTCACGGCGCAAGCCGACGCTCGACGCGCTGGCCGCGCACCCGCTGGTGCTGCCGGTGTCGGGCACGCTGATACGGCACACGGCCGATGCCTTCCTGATCGCGCAAGGCCTGGCGCTGCCCAACCGGCTGGTGGAGGCGACCGACACGAGCTTCGTGGTGGGGCTGCTGCAGCGCTGCGACGCAGTATGGTTCGCGCCGCAAGGAGCGGTGGAAGGCTTCATCGCGCGCGGCGAGTTGAAGCGCGTGGCCATCGACACGTCGAGCACCGAAGGCCCGGTCGGGTTCACGGTGCGCCGCAGCGGCGAGCTGGGGGAGGGCGCGCGGCTGCTGCTCGCAACGATCCGCGGGATCGTGCTCAAGCGAAAGGGTTGAGGCCCTAGGCGGGAGCCTTGAGGTCGTTTTCCCGCAGCATCACGGGCTCCATCGAGCCCTGTGCCAGCCGGCGCCGCACGGCCGCGTCGATTTCCTGGGCATGAAGGCCGTAGGTGTTCAGTGGGTCGGCGTCTTCGCCGGTGCGGTAGTGATAGCGCAGGGTTTCCCTTCCGATGCTCGCGTTCACGTCGTGGCCTTCCACCGCCACCGAAAAGCGCACCGTGCCCGAAGCGTCGTGAAAGAAGGCGGCGTCAGCCATCGCAAGGCCTGGTGTGTGTCATGGGAGTCCTTTCGGTGATGCGCAGAAAGACATCCGCGTGGGGCACTCTAGTCCTTAATGCCGGTGGCGTCTGTCCGGTCTCACGCTTATGCTCTCGCCGGCATGGACATACAGAGGAGGAGCAGCCGATGAGTTCGTTGGAAGAAGTCTGGGCCTACCGCGAGGAGACCCTTTACCCGCAGCTGTTCGGCGAAAAGCACAACGGCATCTTCGTGTTGGACCACGACGACTTCACGTCGCTGGGCGCCGAAAACATCGATCCGCGCTGGCTGCACCTCGGCGTGTTCGAGTTCGAGCCGACGCCCACGCGCAACTCGTGGCTCTACGTTACTTCGGGCGGATCGACCCCCTGGGAGACGGAGCCTGCCGACTACAACCCTGAAGAATATTCATGGCTGGGCTCCGAGCTGGTCATCGAAGTGCCCTCGCAGCCCAAGGACCAGTGGCCGATCAAGCTGCTGCGCCGGCTGCTGGCCTACAACGTGCTGCTCGCGCACGGGCAATTCGGTGAAGACAAACCGCTGCTCGACTACGGCGGCCGCATCCCCATCGGCGATGTGATCCGCGAGAAGGGCGCCATCGGCTTGCGCTGCGTCGTGCTGGCGGAGCCGAAGCACTACCCCGCCACGGCGCAGCTGGCCTCGGGCCAGTTCGACTTTCTTCATGCCGTGGGCATCACCGATTCAGAAAAGGACTGGGCCAGGGCGCACAGCTCCGAAGCGCTGCTCCGGCTGCTCGAAGTGCATGGTGGCTTCCCCGTGACGGACCCGCGACGCAAGGCCGTCGCATGAGCCGTGCAAAAGGAGCTACAGCCGCACCAACAAAGTCCGAACCGTCGCGTGAGCGTGCGCTCGAGCTGGCCGAGTCGCTGCATGCGATGGGCGTGATCGAGGTCAAGCGCTTCTTCGGCGGCTTCGGGCTGGCCATGCAGGGCGTGCAGTTCGCCTTCGTCATGAAGAGCACGCTCTACCTGCGAGTGGACGACACCACCCGCCCGGAGTTCGAACGCATCGGGGCGACGCCTTTCACGTATGCCACGCGCGCCTCGAACGTCAAGGTGGCGAGCTACTACCAGGCGCCGGTCGATGCGATGGACGACCCGCACGTGCTGCGCGAATGGGCCGTGAAGGCTTATGCGAGCGCGGTGGGCGCGCAGCGGCCTAAGCCTGCTGCGCCGCGCAAGAAGCGCCCCGCTCAGGCGCCGACGTAAGCCGCGAGATGCTCGCCCGTGAGGGTGGAGCTGGCGGCGACGAGGTCAGCAGGCGTGCCCTCGAACACGACCCGGCCGCCGTCATGCCCGGCGCCGGGGCCGAGGTCGATGATCCAGTCGGCGTGCGCCATCACCGCCTGGTGGTGCTCGACGACGATGACCGACTTGCCTGCATCCACCAGCCTGTCTAGCAGGCCGAGCAGTTGCTCGACGTCGGCAAGGTGCAGGCCGGCTGTCGGCTCGTCGAGCACGTACACGCCGCCTTTCTCCGCCATGTGAGTTGCCAGCTTGAGCCGCTGCCGCTCGCCGCCCGACAGCGTGGTGAGCGGCTGGCCCAGGCTGAGGTAGCCGAGCCCGACGTCGGCCAGCCGGTCGAGGATGGCGTGCGCAGCCGGCGTGCGTGCATCGCCAGCGCCGAAGAACTCTTTGGCTTCAGTCACCGACATGGCGAGCACTTCGCTGATGTCGCGCCCGCCGAAGTGATGCTCGAGCACCGAGGCGTGGAAGCGCTTGCCCTCGCACTCCTCGCAGGTGGTGGCAACGCCGGCCATCATCGCGAGGTCGGTGTAGATGACGCCGGCGCCGTTGCAGGCGGGGCAGGCGCCCTCGGAGTTGGCGCTGAAGAGCGCCGGCTTCACGCCGTTGGCCTTTGCGAACGCATTGCGGATCGGGTCGAGCAGTCCGGTGTAGGTGGCCGGGTTGCTGCGCCGCGAGCCGCGGATCGCGCCCTGGTCTACCGACACCACGTCCGCGCCGGCAGGAATCGATCCGTGCACGAGCGAGCTCTTGCCGGAGCCGGCCACTCCCGTCACGACGACCAGCACGCCGAGCGGCACGTCGACGCTCACGTTGCGCAGGTTGTGCGTCTTCGCGCCGCGAATCGGCAGCTTGCCCGTGGGCTTGCGCACCTTTTTCTTGAGGGCGGCCCGGTCGTCGAGGTGCCGGCCGGTGAGGGTGTTGCTGGCCCGCAGTGCTTCGACGGTGCCCTCGAAGCAGACGGTGCCGCCGGCAGTGCCCGCGCCGGGGCCGAGGTCGACGACGTGGTCGGCGATGGCGATGGCCTCCGGCTTGTGCTCCACCACGAGCACGGTGTTGCCCTTGTCCCGTAGCCGCAGCAGCAGGCTGTTCATGCGCTGGATGTCGTGGGGGTGCAGCCCGATGGTCGGCTCGTCGAAGACGTAGGTCACGTCGGTGAGCGAGGAGCCGAGGTGGCGAATCATCTTCGTGCGCTGCGCCTCGCCGCCCGAGAGCGTGCCCGAGGGCCGGTCGAGGCTCAGGTAGCCGAGCCCGATTTCCACGAACGAGTCGAGCGTGTGTGCCAGCTTGGCGAGCAGCGGCGCCACCGATGGCTCGTCGAGGCCGCGCACCCATTCGGCCAGGTCGCTGATCTGCATGGTGCAGGCATCGGCGATGCTGATCTTCTTGATCTTCGAAGACCGGGCCGCCTCGCTGAGCCGGGTGCCTTCGCACTCGGGGCAGGTGCTGAACGTTACCGCGCGCTCCACGAAGGCGCGGATGTGCGGCTGCATGGCGTCGACGTCCTTGGCCAGGAATGACTTCTGCACCTGCGGAATCAGCCCTTGGTAGGTGAGGTTGATGCCGTCGACCTTGATCTTGGTCGGCTCCTTGTGGAGCAGGGCGTCGAGCTCTTTCTTCGTGAATTTGCGGATCGGCTTGTCGGGGTCGAAGAAGCCGCAGCCGTTGAAGATGCGGCCGTACCAGCCCTCCATGCTGAAGCCGGGAATGGTGAGCGCGCCCTCGTTGAGCGACTTGCTGTCGTCGTAGAACGCCGTCAGGTCGAAGTCGGTAACGGCGCCCCGGCCTTCGCAGCGCGGGCACATGCCGCCGGTGCGGTTGAAGCTTTGCTTCACGGTCTTGCTGGCACCGCGTTCGACGGTGATGACGCCGGTCGCCTTGACCGATGGCACGTTGAAGGCAAAGGCGCTTGGCGAGCCGATGTGCGGCTTGCCGAGGTGGCTGAAGAGAATGCGCAGCATCGCGTTGGCGTCGGTCGCGGTGCCAACGGTGGAACGTGGGTCGCCGCCCATGCGCTCCTGGTCCACGATGATCGCGGTCGTCAGGCCGTCGAGCACGTCGACCTCGGGCCGCGCCAGCGTTGGCATGAAGCCCTGCACGAAGGCGCTGTAGGTTTCGTTGATGAGCCGCTGCGACTCCGCGGCGATGGTGCCGAACACCAGCGAACTCTTGCCCGAGCCGGAGACGCCGGTGAACACCGTCAGCCGCCGTTTGGGCAGCTCGACGCTGATGTCCTTGAGGTTGTTCACGCGGGCGCCCTGCACGCGGATCAGGTCGTGGTGGTCGGCGGCGTGCGGTGCGTTCTTCTGTGTGTTCTTCGAGTCCTTCTTTGGGGCCTTGCTCATCGTGTCTCCGTCTTTTGGGTGATGGGTCAGCGCAGTTGCTGGATGCGGATCATGTTGCCCGCCGGGTCGCGCACGGCGCAGTCGCGAACGCCGTAGGGCTGTTCGGTCGGCTCTTCGACGATCTCGACCTTGGCGGCCTGCAGCCGCGCGAAGGCGCCGTCGAGATCCTTGGTGGCAAACAGGATCGTGGCGTAGGTGCCCTTGGCCATCATCTCTGCGATGGTGCGGCGCTCGTCGTCGGTGAGGCCGGGCGTGGCGGCCGGCGGATACAGCACGATCGAAATGCCGGGCTGGCCTGCGGGGCCGATCGTGATCCAGCGCATGCCGCCGTATCCGACGTCGTTGCGAACCTCGAAGCCGAGGGTGTCGCGGTAGAAGGCCAGCGAGGTTTCCGGGTCGTCGTGCGGGAGGAAGGTCGAGTGGATGGTGATGTTCATGGCGATAGTGCTAGGTAGGCAGGGGTGGCGATGCTAGCTGCGGCTCGAGGGCCGGCGCTTCTCGATTCCTGATCGGTCGTGTCACCTGCTTGGCCACGCACGAAGGCATTCCCTCGGTCGCGCTCGCTTCCTGGCGCCGGTAGCTGCCGGGCGGCATGCCGACGAGTTCGGTGAAGCGGGTGGTGAAGGTGCCCAGCGATCCGCAGCCGACCGCGAAGCAGACCTCGGTCACGCTCAGGTCGCCGCGCCGCAGCAGCGCCATTGCGCGTTCGATGCGCCGCGTCATCAGGTAGGCATACGGCGGCTCGCCGTAGGCGATGCGGAATTGGCGGCTGAGGTGCCCGGCCGACATGCCCGCGTCGCGGGCAAGCGTTTCAAGGTCCAGTGGCTGCGCGTATTCGCGGTCGATCCGGTCGCGAACGCGGCGCAGCCGTGCGAGGTCGCGCAGTTGCTGCGCAGCGGTGGGTCTGCTGGTCATCCGGCGGATCGTGCCACGGTGCGCCGCAGTGCTCAAGCCGAGTGGGGCGTTCGAGATCAAGGGGCTTTTGAATCGCAGATCGGCCGCTTGGTCTAATGGTGGACTCATGAGAAAAGTCGACCCCGAACGCCAGTCGCTGGTCGACGCCCTGCGCGGCTTCGCGCTGCTGGGCATCCTGGTCGTGAACATCGCGAGCTTTTCCTCGACCTACTACGGCGTCGGCGTGCCCGATCCGATGGCGCAATCGGCACTGGAGCGCGCGGCCCTGCTCGTCAGGACGCTGGTGTTCGAGACCAAGTTCTACCTGCTGTTCTCCTTCCTCTTCGGCTACAGCTTCACCTTGCAGATGCGCGCGGCCGAACGCGACGGCAAGCCCTTCGCGCCGCGCCTGCTGCGGCGCCTGGGGGCGCTGTGGGTCATCGGCCTGTTGCATGCGGTGGTGCTGTATCACGGCGACATCCTCACCACCTATGCGGTGCTGGGCGCGGTGCTGCTGATGCTGCGGCGGCGCAGCGATGTGTTCCTCGCGCGCTGCGCGGTCGGGCTGGTGCTGGCGACGGCGCTGCTCTGGGCCGGCATCGGCTATCTGTGGGCGCTGGCCGGCATTCCGCAGGACACGATGCGCAATGCCTACGGCGAGGCGGCTGCGGCACTGGGGGCCTATCGCGGAACGCCCGCCACGGTGATCGTCCAGCACCTGCGCGAGCTGTCGCAGATCTGGTGGGTCACGGGGCTGGTGCAGGCGCCGACGGCGCTGGCGATGTTCTTCGCGGGCTTCATCGCCGGGCGGCGCGGACTCTTCGCAAATGCCGATGCGCATCGCGCGCTGTTCCGGCGACTGCTGTTCTGGGGGCTGGCCATCGGGCTGCCAGGGGCCCTGGTGTATGCCTTTCCGTCGATACGGCTGGACAACGCCGTCCGCGAGCTCTACGGCCTCGCGGCCACGCTGCTGACGGCGCCTTTTCTTGCCGCCGCCTATGCCTCAGGCCTAGTGCTGCTGATGCAGACGCCGCGCGGTCACGTGCTCGAAGGCCTGCTGGCGCCGGCGGGGCGCATGGCGCTGACCAACTACCTGATGCAGTCGCTGGTGTGCGCATGGCTCTTCCTGGCGTACGGGCTGCGCTGGATCGGCACGGTCGGCCCGCTCGCGGCCACGGCAATTGCTTTCGCGATCTTCGCGGCGCAGCTGGTGCTGAGCCGCTGGTGGATGAGCCGCTTCGTCTACGGGCCGGTGGAGTGGCTGCTGCGCGCGTTCACGAACCTCGCGCTTCCTGCGATGCGCCGCAGGCGCTGATCCCTGATCGCAGCGTTTACGGTGGCGGAAGCGGCCGCGACCACAGCCACGCCAGCACCGTCGCCATGCACGCGATGGCCAGTACGGCGAGCCAGGTGCGGTGTGCGGTGAAAGAAACGATCACCGCGCACACCGCCATCGTTGCCGTCGCGCTCCACTTGGCGCGGCGGCTCACGGTACGGCCGTTGGCCCAGTTGTGCAGCAACGGGCCGAACAGGCGGTGATTCAGCAGCCAGGCGTGCAGCCGCGGCGAGCTGCGGGCGGCGGCCCAGGCGGCCATCAGGATGAACACCGTCGTCGGCATGCCGGGCACGACGACGCCGATGAGGCCGAGCACCAGGCACAGCAGCGCAAAGCCGTACAGCAGGGCCCGCGTGAGCGGGGAGTTCCGTTCGGGGGCTGGCGGCTCTGGCTTCAAGGCTGGATCAGGCCACAGCCTGCTGGTGTTCGCGCTCCTGGTTGCCTTCGCTCGCGATGCGCGTCTTCGGCAGGAACTGCGGGTACTCGCGCTGCATGAAATCGATCAGCCCCTCGCGCACGCTGCAGCGCAGGTCGAAGGCCAGCCCCGAGGTGGCGGCGGTGCAGAGCACGCGGACCTGCATGGTGCGCTCGGTGGCGTCGGTCACGCGCAGGTTGAAGAAGCGGCCGTCCCACTCGGGCGCGGCCTTCACGATGCGCTCTGCCTCTTCGCGCAGCGGCGCGAGCGGCATGCCGTAGTCGACGTAGATGAAGACCGAGCCGAGCAGCTGGGCCGAGTGACGTGTCCAGTTCTGGAACGGCTTCTCGATGAAGTAGGTCAGCGGCAGGATCAGGCGCCGGTCGTCCCAGATGCGGATGACGACGAAGGTGCCGGTGATTTCTTCGACGCGGCCCCATTCGCCTTCGACCACCAGCACGTCGTCGATGCGGATCGGCTGCGCCAGCGCAATCTGCAGGCCGGCGATGAGGTTGCTGAACACCGGCTTGGCCGCAAGACCGGCCACGATGCCGATCACGCCGGCCGAGGCCAGCAGGCTCGCACCCACCTGGCGTGCGCCGGGAAAGGTCATGAGCATCATCGCGCCGCCGGCCACCACGACCACTGTCATGGCGGTGCGCGCGAGCACGCGGGTCTGCGTGAGCACGCGACGAGCCTGCAGGTTGTCGGCGATGTCGGAGGGGTTCTGCGCCAGCACGCCGTCGGCGAAACCGCTGATGGCCTTCACCGTGAGCCAGGTGGCGGCGGCGATGAGCAGCAGTCCGTTGAGGTGGCGAACGTTGCCGATGAAGCGAAGGTCGTCAGGCGCCGCCTGGAAGATGAGCAGCAGCGCCACCAGCGGCAGCACGAGCCGTGCCGGCGCGTTGCAGTTGATCACCATCGCGTGCACCGTGGGTACGGGGCGGGTGATGCGCTTCAGGACAAGGCCGCCGATGCGGTGAACCAGAAGAGCGAGCGGGATGGCGACGAGGATGGCAATCCATGTGCCGAACCAGGGGTGGGCAAGTATCTCTTTGGTCATCAGGCGGTGGTCGTCGTGGCTGCTGTTGTCTCGTTCAGGGGTTGAAGAATTCGCGCCGCGTCGTCGCGCAGCTGCGTGGCCAGGGCCGTGGCCAGGTCGAGCCGGCGCAGCAGCCAGGGGCTGATGTCGTTGTCGAACGGGTCGGGCAGGGGGATCGGGCCACCGACGGTGGTCGAGCCGGCGCTCTCGGGGTGAGAGGGGCCGGTGGTGGGAGTGGTTCCGATGGCCGCCTCGATGCGCTGCGCGGTGCGGCTGATGGGGCCCTCGACCTCTGCCGGCGTGAGGCGGTCGCGCCGCAGCACGAGCATCGACTTCACCGCGCTCAGTTGCGCGAGCAACTGGTAGCTGTGGGCCTGCAGGTGTTCGAGCGGCTCCAACGGCGGTTGTACTGCGCGCGGCTCTGAAAGCGAGCGCTGCGTGGCCTGCACCAGCGCCGAGAGGCTGTCGTAGGCCTCGCGGCGCGCGAGACGCCATTCGAGCTCGGGGCTGCTGTCGATGGCCTGCAGCTGGCCCAGGCCGAGCGCCAGGCGCGCATGCCGGGCCTGCGCGGTGAGCACGCGCGACACCAGCGCCGGAATCTGCGTGCGCTCCCACGAGGGCAGCACGTAGCAGAAGCCCCAGGCCAGCGCTGCGCCGATGAGCGTGTCGGCGATGCGCTCGAACAGCGCGAAGATGGGCGCCACGCCCACGTTCAGCATGTGGGCCTGCACCAGGCCGAGCACGGTGGCCGCCACGGCGGTGATGAGGTAGCGCCGCACCGCGAAGCTGTGCGCAATGGCCTGCGCCACGGTCACGATCACGAGCAGCATCAGCGCCGACGGGTGCGCCGACAGCAACCCCACCGCGAGCACGCAGCCCAGCAGCGTGCCGGCCACGCGCGCGTTGCGGCGCTCCAGCGTCTGCGAGAGGCTGCCGCGCAGCACGACCACGATGGTCAGCAGGATCCAGTAGTCGTGAGAGCCCCAGGGCATCGACACGGCGATGGCGTAGCCCGCGGCAATGGCCAGCGCGGCGCGGATGGCGTGGCGCAGCGGCGGCTGGTCCCAGCGCCACAGCGTGAGGAAGGGGCGCAGCGACCAGTCGGTCGGGCTCACGAACAGCTGCCAGTTGGCGCGCACCACGGCAAGGTTGGGCTCGGCATCGCCGCGCGCCATGGCCGACAGGCGCAGCACCTCGTCGTTGATGTGGCCGATGCGGCTGGCCAGCCCGCGCGCGAGCATGGCAGCCGTGGGGCCGATGTGGCCGCCGCCTCCACCGTGCATGTTTGCGCTGTCGTCGGCCGAAACGTGGATGGCCGCGAGGCGCGGGCGCCGGTCGGCCACGGCTTCGGGGTGGCGGCCCATCATGAGGGCGTCGGCCAGCGCGATGGTTTCGTCGGCGAGTTCTTCGAGCACGCAGCGCATTTCGATCAGCGCCTCGGCGTGTGCGGGGTGGGCACGCAGGGTGTCCAGGTCGAGCTCGCTGGCCAGCAGCTGGTCGCGCATTTCGAGCACGATCACCAGCATGGCGGCCAGGCGCTGGCGGCGCGGGGTGCGCGGCGATTCGAGCACGATGTCGCGCGTGGCCTGCAGCTGGTCGGCCAGCGCGGCCTGTTCACGCAGCAGCTGGCCCAGCACCGGCGCGGGGGTGTCGCGCACGTCGCGGGTTTCGTCCTGCGGCAGGAACTGGCTGGCCTCGGTGCGCATGAGCGCGGCCAGCGAATACAGCACGTCGGCCACCGACTGGGTGCGAAAGCGCCCGTTGAGCGCCAGGTTGGCGAGCGTGGCCCAGATCACGTACAGGCCTGCGCCCAGGCCGAAGTGCCAGGTGCGCTCCAGCGCGTCGGCCATGCCGGTGGGCGCCGGCGTGGCCATGGAGAACACCATCGAGAACATCACCGCGATCGCGATCGGGATGCCCCGCTTGCCCCAGGCCATGGCCAGGAAGGCCATGAAGGTGGCGGGCACCAGCAGCAGCCCGAGGCGGATTGGCGCGGTGTGCAGCATCTGCACGGCAAAGAACAGCGGCAGGCCGATGAGCGGCGCCGGCAGCATCTGGAAGAACTTGCCGCGGCGCGGGCCGGGCAGGTCGGGCGGCGCGGTGACGATCACGCCGGTGGCGGCGGCCGAGGCCGCGATGGTGCCGAGCCAGAAGTGGATGCCGCCCGAGATGAACAGCAGGCCCAGCGCAACGGTGAGCCCGCTCGCGACGTAGTGGCTCAGCGCAATGCGCAGAGCGGCACGAACGCGGGGCGCGGCGTTGGGCCCCAGCATCGTCACTTGGCGGAAGCGTCGCCCTCGCGGGGCTGGGAAGGCTGGGAAGACTGGGGAGAGGCACCGTTGGCGGGCGCGTCACGGCGCACGCGCGTGAGCTTGCGGGGAGCGGGCTTCGCTTCGGCAGCGGCCGGGGTGGCGCCTTCGGCAGCTTCGTCGGCAAAGTCGACCACGGTGCTGCGGGCGTAGAGGTCAGCCGAGGCATCGTCCGCGTTCGACTTGGTCGAGGCGGACACGGCGCGCACGCGGTCGCTGGCGCGCAGCTTGTCGTCGACGTTGGCGAACTTGGAGTACTTGGCGAGCAGCGGCACCAGCTGGCCATAGATGCGCGGGGCGCCGGCCAGGCATTCGCGCTGTTCGAGGAATTCGGGCTCGCCCGTGAAGTTGCCGATGAGGCCGCCGGCCTCGGTGACCAGCAGCGAGCCCGCGGCCACGTCCCAGGGGTTCAGGCCGGTTTCGAAGAACGCGTCGGTGAAGCCGGCGGCCACGTAGGCCAGGTCGAGCGCAGCGGCGCCGGGGCGGCGCAGGCCGGCCGCGCGGGGCATCATGTCCGCCATGATGGCCAGGTACTGCTTGAAGTTGTCGCCGGTGCGGAACGGGAAGCCGGTGGAAATCAGGCACTCGTTGAGGCGGGTGCGCTTCGAGACGCGGATGCGGCGCTCGTTCATGTAGGCGCCGCGGCCCTTGGTGGCGGTGAACAGGTCGTTGCGGGTGGGGTCGTAGACCACGGCCTGCTCGATCTTGCCGCGCACCGACAGTGCGATGGACACGCAGTACACAGGGAAGCCGTGGATGAAATTGGTGGTGCCGTCGAGCGGATCGATGATCCAGACGTAGTCGGAGTCTTTGGCGCCGTATTCGGTGCCCGATTCTTCGGCCAGGATGCCGTGCCCCGGGTATGCGCCAAGCAGCGTCTCGATGATCGCTTTTTCGCTGGCGTGATCGACTTCGGTGACGAAGTCGTTGACCTGCTTCTGGGAGATGCGCACGGCCTCGACGTCGAGGGCGGCGCGGTTGATGATCGCGCCGGCGGCGCGTGCGGCCTTGACGGCCACGTTGAGCATGGGATGCAGGTTGGGGGACGACATTCTGGATTGTGAGAAGAACGGTGGGGTTGGTCCCCCGGAGGCGACCCGGCGATGCGGGCGGCGAGAATCGGGCATTTTACCGGCTCCGCCCGTTAGTGTCTCCAAACCCGCCATGCGCACCCGTTTCATCCTGATCCAGACCAGCCACGCCGGCAATGTGGGCGCCGCCGCCCGCGCCATGAAAACCATGGGTTTCGACGACCTCGTGCTGGTGGCGCCCCGCTGGGCCAACGTGCTGCGGCGCGAGGAAACCATCCAGCGCGCGAGCGGCGCGCTCGACGTGCTGACCAACGCCCGCATCGTCGAAACGCTGGACGAAGCCCTGGACGGCGTGACCCACCTGTGCGCCACGGCCATGATCCCGCGCGACTTCGGCCCGCCCACCCGCACGCCCCGGGAGCACCTGGAGCCGCTGGCGAAGCAGGGCGACCAGCACGTGGCTTTCCTGTTCGGCTCCGAGCGTTTCGGCATGCGGAACGAAGACGTCTACCGCTGCAACGTGGCGCTGAGCATCCCGACCGACCCGAAGTTCGGCTCGCTGAACCTGGGCGCGGCAATCCAGGTGGTTGCTTATGAATGGCGGCTGGCGCTCGGCGGCTACGAGGTGCGCGAGGCCATCAACCCGGTGCAGGCGGCCGATGCGCAGGCGGTGGCCGGCATGCTCGACCATTGGGAGCGCTCCCTCGTGGAGATCGGCTTTCTCGACCCCGAGGCGCCCAAGAAGCTCATGCCGAGGCTGCAGCAGCTCTTCAACCGCGCCCAGCCCACGCCGGAAGAGATCCACATCCTGCGCGGCATCGCCAAGGCCATGAGCGACGCAACTCGCCCGCCGCGAGGCTCGTAGCCTTTTAAAACCTTATCGCCTGTAAGCGATGACGGCGGGTTATAGACTGCCCGCCCCATATCGATATAACGACAAAAGGCAGCGATGTTCTCTCGACTGCGCGCCGACATCCGGTGCATCCTCGAACGCGACCCGGCCGCCCGCAGCGCCTGGGAAGTGATCACGGTCTACCCCGGCTTCCATGCCGTGGTGCTGCATCGCTGGGCGCATGCCTGTTGGACGCATGGCTTCAAGTGGCCCGCCCGCTTCATCGCGCACTGGGCGCGCTGGATGACCGGCATCGAGATTCACCCGGCGGCCAAGATCGGCGAGCGGGTGTTCTTCGACCATGCCATGGGCGTGGTGGTCGGCGAAACGGCCGAGATTGGCGACGGCTGCACCATCTATCAGGGCGTGACGCTGGGCGGCACCTCGCTCTACAAGGGCACCAAGCGGCATCCGACGCTGGGACGCAATGTGGTGGTGAGCGCGGGGGCCAAGGTGCTTGGCGGGTTCGTCGTTGGCGACGGCGCGAAGATCGGCAGCAATGCGGTGGTCATCAAGCCGGTGCCGGCAGGGGCGACGGCGGTGGGCATTCCCGCACGCATCATCCCGTCGAAGACCGACGAGAGCGCCGATGTGGCCGAGCCGCAGAAGTTCTCCGCCTACGGCATCACGCTGGACGATGACCCGCTGAGCCAGGCGCTGCGCGGGCTGGTCGACAGCGCGTCGGGGCAGGAGCACCAGATCGCGCTGTTGTGGCAGGCCATCGAGAAGCTGTCGGCGCAGCCCGGCACCAAGGACTGCGTGCCCGGCGACGCGGCGCGCGACGAGAGCTTCGAGGCGGACAAGCTCACGCAGCTCATCGGCAAATAGCGAGCCCGGCCGGCCGGCCTGACTAGCCGGCGCGCTTGGCGGGCGCGTGCAGCGCCCCATGCACGTGGCCTGCGTGCTGGCTGAAGGCCTCGGGTGCGAGCGCGGCGGTGTCCAGTTCCTGCAGGATGCCGCAGGCGCTTGCCGATTCGGGGCCACAGCACTGTTGGCGCAGCGCCTTCAACTGCTTTTCCAATGTCTTGAGCTCGGTGATGCGCGCGGCCACGTGGCCGATGTGGTCGTCCAGCAGCTGGTTGACCTCGCCGCAGTCTTCCTGTGGTGCATCGCGAAATTTCAGCAGGCTGCGGATCTCGTCGAGGGTCATGTCCAGCGAGCGGCAACGGCGGATGAAACCCAGGCGCTGGGCGTGGTCTTCGTCGTAGATGCGGTAATTGCCGTCGGTGCGCGCGGGCTCGGGCAGCAGTCGCTCGCGCTCGTAGTACCGGATGGTTTCGACCGGCGTGTTCGCGACCTTGGCCAGTTCACCGATTTTCATGATGCGGCAAATGTACGAGTGGAAATGAGCGGTTGACTCTACACCTGCTTCAGGGTTTCCAATCGATTCCATGACGAATCAGACCACTCTGAACCCGGTCACTCCGGCCCTTCACCCGCACGATCACGACCATGGTCACAGCCATGCGCACGGACACACGCATGCGCATGCTCCGGCCGAAACCTCCTGCTGCGGCAATCCGGTCTGCGGCTCGTCGCCAGCCGCCGATACGGCCGATATTCCGAAGGGCGCCTTGCTCTTTCGCATTCCCACGATGGATTGCGCCGTCGAAGAGTCCGAGATCCGCCGCGCGCTGGAGCCGGTAGCCGGTGTGCAGGGCCTGCGCTTTCGCCTTGGCGAACGCACGATGGCGATCACGGCTGATGCCGCCGCCTTGCCCCTGGCGCTCGATGCAATCCGCAAGGCCGGCTTCAAGCCCGAGCCTGTAGTCGAAGCGACAGGCGCGAAACCCGTCGCGCCGGCGCGCATTGCGGGCATGAGCATGGGCCTCGCGCGCCTCGTCGCCGCATTGGTGCTGGCCATCGCGGCCGAGTCGATCTCCTTCATGGGGCTCGAGGGCAAGGGCTTCATGGCCGCCGAGATGGTGCTCGCGCTGGGTGCCATCGGCCTTGCCGGATTCGACACCTACAAGAAGGGCTTCGGCGCATTGGTGCGCGGGCGCCTCAACATCAACGCCCTGATGGCCGTGGCCGTGACGGGCGCTTTCATCATCGGCCAGTGGCCCGAAGCCGCGATGGTGATGGCGCTCTATGCGATTGCCGAGCTCATCGAAGCCCGCGCCGTGGACCGCGCGCGCAACGCCATCCAGAGCCTGCTGGCGCTCGCGCCCGAGCAGGCCGAGGTGAAGCAGGCCGACGGCAGTTGGAAGACCGTGATGGCCGACACCGTGGTGCTCAACACCATCGCGCGCATCCGCCCCGGCGAGCGCGTGCCGCTCGACGGCGTTGTCACCGCCGGCTTCAGCGCCATCGACCAGGCACCAGTCACGGGCGAGAGCATTCCGGTCGACAAGACCATCGGCGATCCCGTGTTCGCAGGCACCATCAACCAGACCGCCGCGCTGGAATTCCGCGTGACGGCCGTGGCGGCCAACACCACGCTCGCACGCATCATCCACGCGGTCGAAGAGGCGCAGGGCTCCCGCGCGCCGACGCAACGCTTCGTCGACAGGTTTGCCGCCATCTACACGCCCACCGTCTTCGTGCTGGCGCTGGCCGTCGCGACGCTCACGCCGCTGTTCATGGACTGGACCTGGTTGCAGGCCATCTACAAGGCGCTGGTGTTGCTGGTCATCGCATGCCCGTGCGCACTGGTCATCTCCACGCCCGTCACGGTGGTGAGTGCGCTCGCATCGGCCGCGCGGCGCGGCATCCTCATCAAGGGCGGCACGTATCTCGAAGAAGCGCGCAAGCTCAGGGCTGTGGCGCTCGACAAGACCGGCACGATCACCGAAGGCAAGCCGAAGCTGGTCGAGTCCGTGCTGATCGACGCATCGGGCAACGAAGCCACGATGTTCGCCATTGCCGCCAGCATCGCGGGCCGCTCCGATCACCCCGTGTCGAAGGCCATCGCCGAAGGCTTGAAGGGCCAGCGGGACGAGGTCGGCGACTTCACCGCGCTGCCCGGCCGCGGTGTGCAGGCCACGCACGCGGGGCAGGCCTACGTGCTCGGCAACCACCGCCTGATCGAGGAACGTGGCCTGGGCACGCCGTCGCTCGAAGCCGAATTGAAGCGCCATGAAGAAGCGGGCCGCACTGTCACGCTGCTGGCATCGGACAAGGCCGTGCTCGCGCTGTTTGCCGTGGCCGACACCATCAAGGAATCGTCGCAAGCAGCGGTGGCGGAGTTGCGCGCGCTTGGCGTCGTGCCCGTGATGCTCACCGGCGACAACACCGCCACCGCGAAGACCATCGGCGCCCACGCCGGCATCGACGACGTGCGCGGCAACCTGCTGCCCGAGGAAAAGCTCGACGCCATCAAGGCCATGCAGCAGCGCTACGGCGCGGCCGCGATGACCGGCGACGGCATCAACGATGCCCCCGCGCTCGCGCAGGCCGACATCGGCTTCGCGATGGGCGGGGCCGGTACCGACACTGCGATGGAAGCGGCCGACGTGGTCATCATGAACGACGACCTGCGCCGCATCCCCGAGACCATCCGCCTTTCGCGCCGCGCCCATTCGGTGCTGTGGCAGAACATCACGCTCGCGCTGGGCATCAAGGGCGTGTTCTTCGTGCTCGCCGTGTTCGGCAGCGCGACGATGTGGATGGCGGTGTTCGCCGATATGGGTGCGAGCCTGCTGGTGGTGGCGAACGGGCTGCGGTTGATGCGCGTGCCGAAATAGGTCGTTGCTGTCGGCATTACCAGCGTGCCGCCCACTTCTCCAGCGGCACGCGCGCTGCATTGCACACATAGCTCACCGAGTGATACCACCCCGCGAGCATCATCAGCTCGACCAGTTGCGCGTGGCTCCAGTGTGCGTTCAAGGCTTCCCAGAGCGCATCGTCCACGTCGCTGGTGTCGTGCAGCTGGTCGACCATCGACACCAGCAGCCGGTCGCGCGGCGCGAGCAATGAGAGATCACCGTCTGGCGAGGCCATCACGCGCCGGTCGGTCTCGCTGAAGCCGGCCGCGTCTGCGAAGCCTGCCCAGTGCACACCCCATTCGTACTCCGCGCCGCAGCGGGCGCAGACCCGCAGGATCACGATCTCGCGTTCGCGCAGGCTGATGGCTGCCTTGCGGCCCAGCAGGTAGCGACCCAGGTCGAGCGTGCGCTCGGCCAACGTGGGGTTCACGGCCATCACGCGGAACAGCGCGAGGACCTCGGGCGCCTGTGGCGGCGTCATGCGCGTGAGCAGTTCGCCGATGGGTTCGGGGTAGGGGGCTTCGAGTGGGGGGATCCTCGGCGCGCGGTTCGCGGCTGTCTCGGCCATGGGTGATTCCTTCGATGAAGTGGATGAAGTCGCTACGGAAATCGTAGCGATCGGGTGCAGTCTATCGCTACGAAATGCGTAGCGCAAGGACGTACACTCGCCAATCAGTCATTCGAAGGATTCGGCATGGAAGACGCACAACCCACGGCATCGCGCCGACCCATCATGCGGCTGCTGGAGCAGCTCGGCCGCAAGGGCACGCTGCGCATCCTGTGGGAGCTGCGCGACGGCCTGCCGCAGAGTTTCAGGGCGCTGCGCGTGAGCACGGACGACATGTCGCCCTCGGTGCTGAACGACCGGCTCAAGGAGCTGCGTGCCGTCGGCGTGGTCGAGCTTGCCGACGCAGGCTATGTGCTCACCGAGTCGGGCAGCGAACTCGTCAAACGCCTCACGCCGCTGAACCAGTGGGCCAACCGCTGGCTCGACGACGCGGCTTCGAACTAACATCGGCCGAATTTCTTCACCGATTCCAACCCCTCGATGTCCGTCACTTCGCTCCTGCTGCAGCTCATCGTCATCCTGGCCACCGCGCGTTTGTGCGGGTGGGTGCTTCGCCATGTGGGGCAGCCCGGCGTGGTCGGCGAGATGGCGGCGGGGCTGATGCTCGGGCCGGTCGTCATGGGCGCGCTGTTTCCTTCGCTGCATGCGCAGCTGTTTTCCAAGGAGTCGCTGCAGGGGCTCTCATCGCTGTCGACGCTGGGGCTGGTGCTGTTCATGTTCGTGGTCGGCCTGGAGCTGCGGGCGTCGCAGGGCGTGCGTGAGCAGCTTCGCTCGGCGGGCTATGTGGGCGTGCTGAGCGTGGTCGTGCCGATGGCGCTGGGCATCGCGATTGCGCCGGCGCTGCATCCCACGCTTGCGCCGGCCGGCGTCGGCTTCTGGCCGTTTGCGCTGTTCATCGCGGCGGCGCTGTCGATCACGGCCTTCCCCGTGATGGCGCGCATCCTGAAAGACCGCGGCATGACGCGCACGCCCTTCGGCCAGCTGTCGCTGGGCGCTGCGGCCGTGGTCGACGTGTTCGCCTGGATCCTGCTGGCCTTCGTGGTCGCGATGGTCGGCGCGGGCGAGGGCTACCAGGGCCTGCTCAAGACCACGCTGGGCATGGCGGTTGTGCTGCTGGCGCTGTTCTTCGGGCTCAAGCCGGCCTTCGCACGGCTGCTGCGCGCCAAGGCGCCCGAGGGCGAACCATCGACCACCGTGATGGCGGCGCTGATGCTCGGCCTGCTGGCGACGGCGCTGGTCACCGAGTGGCTGCACCTGCACGCGGTGTTCGGCGCCTTCCTGTTCGGCGCCTGCCTGCCGCGCGACGACCGGCTGCTGAAGTCGCTCACCGAACGCATCGAGCCGATCTCCATCGTCGTGCTGATGCCGCTGTTTTTCGCGCTGGCGGGGCTGGGCACCACGTCCAACGCCTTCTCGGGCGCGAGCCTCGGCGCGATGCTGCTGATCGTGGGCGTTGCCACCGTCGGCAAGATCGCCGGCGGCGCAGCCGGCGCGCGCATGGCGGGCTACGGCTGGCGCGACAGCCTGGCCACCGGCTCGCTGATGAATGCGCGCGGGCTGATGGAACTCATCGTGATGAAGATCGGCCTCGACGCGGGCCTGATCGGCCCGGAGCTTTTCACGATGCTGCTGGTGATGGCGCTCGTGACCACGGCGATGACGGGGCCGCTGATCAACCTGTTCATCGGCCGCAAGGCAGCGGTTGCGGCAGATGCCGCGCACGCCAAGCCCTAGTCGCTGCCGCCGCGCCGCACAGTAAATCCGATGCGCGTCTCGCCGCCCTGGCTGGCCGCGAACACGCGCCCGCCGTGCATGCGCGCGATGGCTTCCACGATGGACAGGCCCAGGCCGTGGTGCCGGGTCGAGCCGTCCCGCGCCTGCGCCACGCGGTAGAAGCGCTCGAACAGGCGGGGCAGGGCGGCAGGGTCGATCGGCTCGCCACGGTTGACGACTGCGACTGCGAATTCATCGTCGTTCTCTACCCCGATCTCGATGCGAATCGTCGAAGCCGGCGCCGCGAAGCGGATCGCATTGCCCAGCAGGTTGAAGAGTGCGCGCCGCACTAGCGCGGCGTCCACGTCGGCCATGGCGTCGCCCTTCACTTCCGCACGCAGGCCGGCTTCTTCCAGCATGGCGTCGTAGAAGTCGATCACGTCGCCGGCCTGCACCGCCAGGCTCGTCACCGCCCGCGTGCGCATCGGCGTGCCGCGTTCGGCCTGCGAGAGAAACAGCATGTCGGTGACGATGCCCGAGAGCCGGCCGATCTCTTCGAGGTTGGAGGCGAGCACGGTCTGCAGCTCTTCGTTGCTGCGCGGGCGCGTGAGCGCGAGTTCGGTGGAGCCGATCAGGTTGGCCAGCGGTGTGCGCAGCTCGTGCGCCACGTCGGCGTTGAATGATTCGAGCTGCACGTAGGCGCGCTGCACCCGCAGCAGCAGCGCGTTGAACTGCGTGATCCATGGGCGCAGTTCCTCGGCGAAGTCCATCGCGTCGATGGGGCGGTTGGCCTTGTCGGGCGCCATTGCGGCGGTGCGCTGGGCCAGCGCCTTGAGCGGGCGCAGGCCGCGCCGCACCAGCCACATGCCCGTGAGCGAGACCAGCGCCGTGCCCAGCACGACGGCCCCCAGCAGCGTCCATGCGAGCCGCTCCAGCAGGCGGGCTTCCTGTGCCGTGTTCACGCCGAGCTGCACCTGCAGCTGCGTCGTCAGGCCACTCTGCTGCCAAGGCACCACGAGGTCGCGCCGCATCCAGCGGCCGCCGGCCGTGGGACTGGACTGGAAAAGCTGTTTGCCCGCATGCGAGATCGACAGGCTCACGTCGTCCTGCATCGAGAAGAAGTCGTCGAGCTTGTGCCGCAGGAAGACGAGGTCGCCGCCTTTCTCTGCCTCCTTGAGCAGGTGCTCCACCAGGACTGCCTTCTGGTTGAGCTCCTCTTCCTGTTTCTGTCCGAAGCTCCAGGCCGTGACGAGGTAGATGGCGAAGCAGATCACGCTGAGCCCGAACAGGGTCTGCGCGGCGAACCAGAGCGACAAGCGGCTCTGGAGTGAATGCGGCCGGGCGGTCAAGACCAGGAGCGGTCTTCGAGGACGTAGCCCATGCCGCGCACGGTGTGCAGCAGCTTCACCTCGAACGGGTCGTCGAGCTTGCTGCGCAGGCGCCGGATGGCCACTTCGACCACGTTGGTGTCGCTGTCGAAGTTCATGTCCCACACCTGCTCGGCAAGCGTGGTGCGCGACAGGATCTGGCCGCGCCGGCGCAGCAGCACCAGCAGCAGCGTGAACTCCTTGGCCGTGAGGTCGAGGCGCGTGCGGTTGCGCACGCACTTGCGGCTGAGGAGGTCGACCTCCAGGTCGGCCAGCCGCAGCACGGTCGATTCCTGCGGCTTGCCGCGTCGCAGCAGGGCCTGCACACGGGCCAGCAATTCGGAGAAGGAGAAGGGCTTGACGAGGTAGTCGTCCGCGCCCTGTTGCAGCCCCTGCACGCGGTCTTCGACCTTGTCGCGCGCCGTGAGCACCAGCACGGGCACGTTCTTTGTGCGCCGGATGGCCTGCAGCACGGCAAAGCCGTCGATGCCGGGGAGCATCACGTCGAGCAGGACCAATGCGTATTCCCCCTCTGTGGCGAGGTATCTCCCCTCGATGCCGTCGCGGGCGATGTCCACGACGTAACCGTTCTCCTCCAGCCCCTTTTTTAGGTAGTCGCCTAGTTTGGGCTCGTCTTCGATGACAAGTATTCTCATTGCCGCATGGTATCGAAGCACTTTCAATAAGCGGGTTACGTTTCGGTAATCCTATTGACGGACAAACCCCTACCCCCGTGTCATACATTGCGCCGGGCCTGCAGTTCGCAGGGCCATTGCCGGAATGCCCGCCGCAGGCCGTCGATATACTTTTTGCCTCCATGCGCCGCTGGCTCCTCATCTTCCTGCTCGTCCTGTTGCCGTTCCAGTTCAGCTGGGCGTCGGCATCGGCGTATTGCCAGCATGAGCGCGATACGCAGCCCGAGCACTGGGGCCACCACGAAAGCGAAACCCGCGGCACCGACCGCAGCCACAGCGGCGAGGGCGCGCAGAAAAACTCCAGCACCCAGCCCAATGCAGTGGTCGGCGAATGCGCGGTCTGCCATGCAGGCTATGCCCAGCATGCGGATGCTTCGGTGGCGCCGGTGCTGGCTGCGGCGCGCGTGGCCCAGGCCCTGCGCGCAATGCCTGCCGAGCGCTTTGCCTCGCACATCTCCGACGTTCCGGTCCGTCCCGACTGGTCTCTCGCCCTCTGATTCGGCGAGAGAACACAACCCCCTCTGATCCCCATCATCAGCTGAGCTCTTCTCGCCGAATTCGTCCGTCCGTTGTTTCGCAACCCAGGAGAATTCGATGCGCACGCTCTTCGTGCCGCTGGCCATGTTGGCCTTTGCGGCGCCCCCGGCTTTTTCACAACAGGTCGCGGTGTCGGCCGCTGCCGGCACCCCGTATTCACAGCAGGCCCACGCGGCTGCCCGCACTCTGGAGCCCGCGGGCCCGCTGACCCTGCGCAACGCCGTTGCAATGGCGTTGCAGGCCAACCCCGGCCTGTCTGCCGCGTTCCGCGAGCAGGAGGCTACCGAGGCCGCCATCGTCCAGGCCGGCGCCTGGCCCAACCCCACGCTCGACGCGCAGGTGGAAGACCTGCGCCGCGACAACCGCACCACCACGCTGCAACTGAGCCAGCCCCTCGAACTGGGTGGCAAGCGCGCGGCCCGCGTGACGGCGGCCGAACGCGCGCGCGACCAGGCCGCGTCGGCGCTGGCAGGCCGCCGCGCCGAGGTGCGCGCGGCGACTGTCACCGCCTTTTTCGACGTGCTCACCGCGCAGGAGCGCCTGCGGCTCGCGCAGGACTCGGTGAGCCTTGCACAGACAGCCACCCGCGCAGCGGCCAACCGCGTGGCCGCCGGCAAGGTCTCGCCGCTGGAAGAAACCAGGGCGCGTGTGGCCGAGGCCGGCATCCGCGTCGAGCTGCTGCAGGCTGAGGGCACGCTGCGCTCGTCGCGCCAGCAGCTGGCCGCGCTGTGGGGCAACCCGAACCCGCGCTTCACGCAGGTGGATGGCGCTGTCGACCAGCTGCCGGCACCGGTGCAGGACGTGGCCAGCCGCCTGGGCGCGGCGCCCGTGGTGCAGCAGGCGCGGCTCGAAGTCGAGCGGCGCAAGGCGCTGTCCGACCTGGAGCAGGCCAAGCGAATCCCCGACGTGACCGTGTCGCTCGGCGCCAAGCGTGTGCCGGCATCCGAAGGCGAAACCGGCAGCAGCCGACGCAACCAGGTGGTCGTGGGCCTGTCGATTCCATTGCCGATCTTCGACACCAACCGCGGCAACGTGGCCGAGGCGCTGAGCCGCGAAGAGAAGGCGCGCGACGACCTCGTCGCTGCCGAGCTGCAGCTGGGCACCGATGTCGCACAAGCTTCGGAGCGCCTGCGCTCCGCGCGCGCCACCGCTGAAACGCTGCAGCGCGACGCGCTGCCCGGCGCCGAGACCGCCTACAAGGCCGCCACCAAGGGCTTCGAGCTGGGCAAGTTCAGCTTCCTGGAAGCACTCGACGCGCAGCGCACGCTGTTCCAGGTGCGAGCGCAATACCTGCTGGCACTCGCCGACGCGCACCGCGCCGCCGGTGACCTCGACCGACTGCTGGGCAACGAAGGCAACGACATCTCTGCCGCGACACCACCCGTCGCGCGCTGACAAGCAAGCAAGGAACTCCACACATCATGAACACCGAAGAACGCAAACCTTTCGCCGAGCGCGTCGGCAAGAAGCAATGGATCGCCATCGCGGTCGTGCTGGTGCTGGGCCTCGGCGCGGGCGCGATGATCCTGCGCACATCACCCGCCAAGCCCGAAGCGGCCGGCCATTCGGAAGCTGCCGGGCACGGCGACGGCGAGCATCACGAAGAAGGCGGCAAGCAAGCCAAGGAAGAGGGCAAGGACCACGACCACGATCACGGCGAGGCCAAGGGCCATGCCGACAACGAGCACCACGAGGAAGGCAAGGACAAGGAAAAAGCCGCAACGTCGGAGCACAAGGAAGACGAAGAAAAGATCGCCTTCACCGACGAGCAGGTCAAGGCCGCCGACATGACCATCGAGAGCGCAGGCCCCGCGCGCATCAAGTCGTCACTGCAACTGCCCGGCGAAATCAAGTTCAACGAAGACCGCACGGCCCACGTGGTGCCGCGGGTGGCGGGCGTGGTCGACAGCGTATCGGCCGACCTCGGCCAGGAGGTCAAGCGCGGCCAGGTGCTGGCGGTGCTTTCGAGCCCTTCGTTGTCGGAGCAACGCAGCGCGCTGCAATCGGCACAGCGCCGGCTGGAGCTGGCCCGCTCCACCTACGAGCGCGAGAAGAAACTGTGGGAAGAAAAGATCTCGCCCCAGCAGGACTACCTGCAGGCCCAGCAGGCCATGCAGGAAGCGCAGATCGCAGTGGCCAATGCCAACCAGAAGCTGCTGGCACTCGGTGCCACTCCGGGCTCGTCGGCGCTGGGCCGCTACGAGCTGCGCGCGCCCTTCGACGGCATGGTGGTCGAAAAGCACATCTCGCTCGGCGAATCGGTGGGCGAGGCCGTCAACGTCTTCACCATCTCTGATCTATCGACCGTGTGGGCCGAGATCAGCGTGGCCGCCAACAACCTGAACCTGGTGCGCATCGGCGAGCCGGTGAGCATCCGCTCCAGCGCCTTCGACCAGACCGCGACCGGCAAGGTGTCGTACGTGGGCTCGCTGATCGGCGCGCAGACGCGCACCGCCACCGCACGCGTCACGCTGACGAACCCGCAGCGCATCTGGCGCCCGGGCCTGTTCGTGAATGTCGAGCTGGTGGCCTCCGAGACGGATGCCCCCGTGACCGTATCGGCCGAAGCGGTGCAGACGGTGGAAGACAAGCCGACCGTGTTCCTGCGCGTGCCCGGCGGCTTTGTGCCGCAGCACGTGCAGACCGGGCGCAGCGACGGCAAGCGCATCGAGATCGTGAGCGGCCTGAAGCCCGGCGCGCCCTATGCGGCCAGCGGCAGCTTCGTCGTGAAGTCGCAGCAGGGCAAGAGCTCGGCCACGCACACCCACTGAGGAAGCCCGCATGTTCGAACGCATCATCCGCTTCTCCATCGAGCAGCGCTGGCTGATCCTGCTTGCCGTGCTCGGCATGGCGGCACTCGGCATCTTCAGCTACCAGAAGCTGCCCATCGACGCCGTGCCCGACATCACCAACGTGCAGGTGCAGATCAATACCGCCGCGCCCGGCTACTCCCCGCTGGAGACCGAGCAGCGCGTGACCTACCCCATCGAGACCGTCATGGCGGGCCTGCCGGGCCTGCAGCAGACCCGTTCGCTATCGCGCTACGGTCTTTCGCAGGTAACGGTGATCTTCAAGGACGGCACCGACATCTACTTCGCGCGGCAGCTCGTCAACGAGCGCATCCAGTCCGCGCGGGAGAGCATGCCCGGCGGCATCTCGCCGGTGATCGGCCCCATCTCGACCGGCCTCGGCGAAATCTACCTCTGGACCGTCGAAGCGGAAGAGGGCGCGAAGAAGGCCGACGGCAAGCCCTATTCGCCCACTGACCTGCGCGAGATACAGGACTGGATCATCAAGCCGCAGCTGCGCAACGTGGCGGGCGTGACCGAGATCAACTCCATCGGCGGCTATGCAAAGGAGTTCCACATCGCGCCCGACCCGGCCAAGCTGCTGGCCCACGGCCTCACGATGACCGACCTCGTCACCGCGCTGGAACGCAACAACGCCAACGTGGGCGCGGGCTACATCGAGAAGCGCGGCGAGCAGTACCTCATTCGCGCGCCGGGGCAGGTGAAGTCGGTGGAAGACATCGGCAACGTCATCCTGGGCAACGCCAACGGCATTCCGCTGCGCGTGCAGGACGTGGCCGAGGTCGGCATCGGCAAGGAACTGCGCACGGGCGCCGCCACCGACAACGGCCGCGAGGTGGTGCTGGGCACCGTGTTCATGCTGATCGGCGAGAACAGCCGCACCGTGTCGCAGGCGGTCGACAAGAAGATGAAGGAAATCAACCGCACGCTGCCCGCCGGCGTGAAAGCGGTGACGGTGTACGACCGCACCGTGCTGGTCGACAAGGCCATCACCACGGTGAAGAAGAACCTGTTCGAGGGCGCGGTGCTGGTCATCGCGATCCTGTTCCTGTTCCTCGGCAACATCCGCGCGGCGCTGATTACCGCGCTGGTGATTCCGCTGTCGATGCTTTTCACCTTCACCGGCATGGTGAACCAGAAGGTCAGTGCCAACCTCATGAGCCTGGGGGCGCTGGACTTCGGCATCATCATCGACGGGGCGGTGGTGATCGTGGAGAACTGCGTGCGAAGGCTGGCCCATGCACAGGCGCACAAGGGGCGGCCGCTGACGCGCAGCGAGCGCTTCCACGAAGTGTTCGCGGCCTCGCAGGAGGCGCGCCGGCCGCTGCTGTTCGGCCAGCTGATCATCATGATCGTGTACCTGCCGATCTTTGCGCTCACGGGCGTCGAGGGCAAGCTGTTCCACCCGATGGCCTTCACCGTGGTGATTGCGCTGCTGGGCGCGATGATCCTGTCGATCACCTTCATTCCCGCGGCAGTGGCGCTGTTCATCGGCAACAAGGTCAGCGAGAAGGAAAACCGCCTGATGGTGTGGGCCAAGCGCGGCTACGAGCCGCTGCTGGCGCGCGTCATGGCGGCCAAGCCGCTGGTCATTACCCTGGCCGCCGTGGCGGTGGTGCTGTCGGGCCTGCTGGCCACGCGCCTGGGCACGGAGTTCGTGCCGAGCCTGAGCGAAGGCGACTTCGCCATCCAGGCGCTGCGCATTCCGGGCACCAGCCTCACGCAGTCGGTCGAGATGCAGAAGCAACTCGAACGCACGCTGAAGGCGAAGTTTCCGGAGATCGAGCGCGTGTTTGCGCGCACCGGCACGGCCGAGATTGCTTCGGACCCGATGCCGCCGAACATCTCCGACGGCTACATCATGCTCAAGCCCGAGAGCGAATGGCCCAAGCCTCGTCGTACACGCGAGGAGCTCCTCGCAGCGGTGCAGGAAGAAGTGGAGAAGCTGCCGGGCAACAACTACGAGTTCTCGCAGCCCATCCAGCTGCGCTTCAACGAGCTGATCTCGGGCGTGCGCAGCGACGTGGCCGTGAAGATCTTCGGCGACGACATGGACGTGCTGAACAAGACGGCGGCCGAGGTGTCGGGTGTGCTGGGCAAGATCGCCGGCGCGGCCGAGGTGAAGGTCGAGCAGACCACCGGCCTGCCGATGCTCACCGTGAACATCGATCGCAACAAGACCGCGCGCTACGGCCTCAACGTGGGCGACGTGCAGGACGCGATCTCCACCGCGGTAGGCGGGCGCGAGGCGGGCACGCTGTTCGACGGCGACCGGCGCTTCGACATCATCGTGCGCCTGCCCGAGAACCTGCGCACCGACCTCGAAGCCATCAAGCGCCTGCCCGTGGCCCTGCCCAAGGGCGCGGGCGCGGAAGGCCAGCGCACCAGCTTCATCCCGCTGGGCGAGGTGGCCACGCTCGACATCGCGCCCGGCCCCAACCAGGTGAGCCGCGAGGACGGCAAGCGCCGCATCGTGGTGAGCGCCAACGTGCGGGGTCGCGACCTCGGTTCCTTCGTGGCCGAGGCAGAGGAGGCCATGCGCAACGTGAAGATTCCCACCGGCTACTGGACCGTGTGGGGCGGCCAGTACGAGAACCTCGCCTCGGCCACGCAGCGGCTGCAGATCGTGGTGCCGGTGTCGCTGCTGCTGGTGTTCACGCTGCTGTTCGCCATGTTCGGCAACCTGAAGGACGGCCTGCTGGTGTTCACCGGCATTCCGTTCGCGCTCACGGGCGGCATCGTGGCGCTGTGGATGCGCGGCATTCCGCTGTCGATCTCGGCGGCGGTGGGCTTCATTGCACTGTCGGGCGTGGCGGTGCTCAACGGGCTGGTGATGATCTCGTTCATCCGCAATCTGCGCGAAGGCGGCCTGCCGCTGGATGCGGCGATACGCGAAGGCGCGCTCACGCGGCTGCGGCCGGTGCTGATGACGGCGCTGGTCGCCTCGCTGGGCTTCGTGCCGATGGCCATTGCCACCGGCACCGGCGCCGAAGTGCAGCGGCCGCTGGCCACGGTGGTGATCGGCGGTATTCTTTCGTCGACCGCGCTGACGCTGCTGGTGCTTCCGCTGCTCTACCGCATTGCGCACCGGCGCGATGAAGAAGAGGAAGAAGTGCAGGAGCAGGTTCATGGCGCGCCACTCGATCCTGCACTGCAAGGTTCCCATGGCACATGAGCATTCACACGCCACCGGCGGCAATGAGAAAGCGCTGCGCTGGGCGCTGCTGCTGACCACGGTCTATCTCGTGGCCGAGGTGGTCGGCGGGCTGGTGTCGGGGAGCCTCGCGCTGCTGTCCGATGCAGCCCACATGTTCACCGACACCGTGGCGCTGGCAATTTCGCTGGCCGCCATCTGGATCGGCAAGCGGCCCGCGGACAGGCGGCGCACCTTCGGCTACTACCGCTTCGAGATCCTGGCGGCGGTGCTGAATGCGGTGCTGCTGTTCTTCGTGGCTATCTACGTGCTGTACGAGGCCTGGCGGCGCATCTCCACGCCGGCCGAGATCCAGTCGACCATGATGCTGCTGGTGGCCGTGGGCGGGCTGGTCGTCAACCTGATCGGCATGCGGCTGCTCGCGGCAGGCAAGGACAAGAGCCTCAACGTGAAGGGCGCGTACCTGGAGGTGTGGGCGGACATGCTGGGCTCGATCGGCGTGATCGTCGGGGCTCTGGTGATCCGCTTCACCGGCTGGGCGTGGGTCGATTCGGTGATCGCGGTCGCCATCGGCCTGTGGGTGCTGCCGCGCACCTGGCGGTTGTTGCGCGAGAGCCTGAACGTGCTGCTCGAAGGCGTGCCTGACGACGTGGACCTGCCCGAGGTCGAGCGTGCGCTGCTGGGCAGCGAAGGCGTCGCCAGCCTGCACGACCTGCATGTATGGGCACTCTCGAGCGGCAAGGTGAGCCTGAGCGTGCACGTGGTGTGCACGCCGGATGTGGATGACATGGCGCCGCTTATGCTGCAGTTGCGCGCCCTGCTGGCCGAGCGCTTCGACATCCACCATTCGACCGTGCAGGTCGAGCGCGTGCCTTGCGAACAGGCGGCCGAGAGCCATGGCTTCGGGCCTGCGGTAGCGGCCACCTAGCTGGCTCGATCGGTCGATTCCCGGGATTTTTCGGTCCCGGTGTCACAAACGCCCCCCGCTGGACGTCTTTCTCGCATGGACGTCCACGGGGGGCGTTCTTTTTGACTCCATCCACCGAGGAATCAACCATGAAGATCGTCATCATCGGAGGCTCCGGCCTCATCGGCTCCAAGCTCGCCACGCGCCTGCGCGATGCAGGCCACGAGGTCAACGCCGCATCGCCCTCGACGGGTGTCAACGCGCTCACCGGCGAAGGCCTGAAGGCCGCGCTGGCGGGCGCCAATGTGGTCGTCGACGTGGCCAACTCGCCCTCGTTCGAGGACGGGCCGGCGCTGAATTTCTTCGACACCGCTGGGCGCAACCTGCTGGCCGCCGAGGCGGAAGCCGGCGTGGCGCATCACATCGCGCTGTCGGTGGTCGGCACCGATCGCCTGCTGGCCAGCGGCTATTTCCGCGCCAAGCAACGCCAGGAAGAGCTGATCGAGGCCTCGCCCGTGCCCTGGACCATCGTGCAGGCCACGCAGTTCTTCGAATTCGTGGCCGGTATCGCCGACGGGAGCGTGCGGGGCGGCGAAGTCCGGCTGTCGAACGCGCTGATACAGCCGATGGCGGCGGACGACGTTGCGGCTGCGCTCGCCGCCGTGGTGGCCGAGCCGCCCGCGCGGGGCCGGATCGAGATCGCGGGCCCGCAGGCGTTGCCGCTCGACGCGCTGGTTCGGCGCCTGTTCGCGGCGACCGGCGACAAGCGGCCGGTGGTCACCGATGCCGGGGCGAGCTACTTCGGCGTGCAACTCGACGACCGCTCACTGACGCCCGGTAACGCCCCGCGCCTCGGGACGATCCGCTTCGAAGACTGGCTTGCGCAGCGTGCGCTGGCCTGAAAGGCAACCCATGACCCGATTCCAGAAAATCTGCATTTCCCTCGGCCTCGCGTTCGGCGTGTTCGCCGCGATGCCCGCCATGGCCGCCCCTGAAGCCGCCGTGACCATGCTCATGACGAAGGACTTGGCGGACATGCCCGGCAAGGAAGCAGTCACGTTCGTTGTCGACTTTCCGCCAGGCTCAGTCGATCCCGTCCACCGCCACGACGCCCACGCCTTCGTGTACGTGCTCGAGGGATCGATCGTGATGGGCGTGAAAGGCAGCAAGGAGGTCACGCTGACTCCTGGCCAGACTTTCTACGAGGGCCCGGCCGACATCCACACGGTCGGCCGCAACGCCAGCGCCACCAAGCCCGCAAAGTTCCTCGTGACGATGGTTAAGGACAAGGGCGTGCCGTTGCTCACGCTGGTCAAGTAGACGCTCAGCGCGGTGGCCGGATGGCCGACTTGGGCCTGAAAGCCTTGCAGACCGTGTCGTCGGTCTCCAGGTACGGCCCGCCGATCAGGTCGATGCAGTAGGGCACCGCTGCGAAGATGCCCGGCACGACCTGCACGCCCTCGGTGTCCTTCAGCCCTTCAAGCGTTTCCGCAATCGACTTCGGCTGGCCCGGCAGGTTGATGATCAGGCTCTTGTCGCGGATCACCGCCACCTGCCGCGACAGGATCGCCGTCGGCACGAAGCGCAGGCTGATCTGTCGCATCTGCTCGCCGAAGCCGGGCATTTCCTTGTGGGCCACGGCCAGCGTGGCCTCGGGCGTCACGTCGCGCAGGGCGGGGCCGGTGCCGCCGGTGGTCAGCACCAGTGAACAGCCCGCGTCGACCAGTTCGATCAACGTGGCGCTGATGCGGTCGGTCTCGTCGGGGATCAGCCGGGGTTCGAATTCGATGGGGTTCTTCAGCGCCCGGCCCAGCCATTCCTTCAGCGAGGGCAGGCCCTTGTCTTCGTAGGTGCCGCTGGAGGCGCGGTCGCTGACCGAGACGATGCCGATGCGGACCGGGTCGAACGAACTCATGCGTCCTCTTCCCGGTCCTGGGCGGCTGCTGCGGCTGCATGGTCGGCTCCGCCGTGCACCGCCAGTTGGGCACGCACCAGCTGGAAGATCTCGCGGTAGGCCTTGCCCTGGCGCGGCGCTTCGCCGGCCGGGCCGGTCTTCATGTCCTTGCGGGCCTGGCGCACCAGGGCGCGCAGCTGCTGGGAATCGGTGGCGGGGTGGGTTTCTATCCAGCCGCCGAGGGCGTCGTCGTCGGCAATCAGCCGGTCGCGCCAGCGTTCGGCCTCGTGCAGGGCGGCGGTTTCGGCGGCCGGCGCGATGCTTTGCTCGGACAGGGCTTGTTTAACGGCCTCCAGCACCTCGGGCTCGAGCTTGCGCATGAGCTTGCCGATGAACTGCATCTGGCGGCGCTTGCCCTCGAAATTGGTGATGCGCTTGGCTTCGGCGATGGCGTCGACCAGTTTTTCGTCGAGCTGGAGCGTATCGAACAGGCCGGCGCGTAGCGTGAGCAGCTCGGTGCCTAGCTTCTGCAGCTCGTCGCTTTCGCGCTTGAGGTCGGTACGGCTGGCTTCGTCGGTGCCCTTGAGCTCGCGCTTGAGCTCAAGGTCGAGTTCGCTGCCTTCGGCAACGAATTGGCCACGGACGAAATAGCCTTTTTTGGGTTTGCGGGACATGGAGTGGATTCTGGGCCGCACCGTGCGGCGTTGCAACGCGGTGGGAAGCTGGGGAGAAAACGTGAAACAGGGGGCGCAAGTATCATAGCCACCACATGACGACATCCTCCTTGCGCGCCGATTCCGGCTTCGCCTACAGCCGCTCCTTCTTCGAAAACCTGGTCGACACCGCCTTGGCGCATGCCAAAAAGCTCGGTGCCACCGACGCCGGGGCCGAGGCCTCCGAGGGCTGCGGCCTGAGCGTGTCGGTGCGCAAGGGCGAACTCGAGAACGTCGAGCGCAACCGCGACAAGTCGCTGGGCATCACGGTCTACGTGGGCCACCGCCGCGGCAATGCCAGCACCTCCGACTTCTCCGAAGGGGCCATCAATCAGACCGTTCAGGCGGCCTACGACATCGCCCGCTTCACGGCCGAAGACCCCGTCAGCGGCCTGCCGGACGAGGAAGACATCGCCAAGGTGCACCCCGAACTCGACCTGTTCCACCCCTGGGACGTGACGAGCGAACAGGCCGCCAAGCTGGCGCTGGAGTGCGAAGAAGCGGCCCTGTCGACCGACAAGCGCATCACCAACAGCGAGGGCGCGGGCGTCTCGGCCCAGCAGAGCCACTTCTTCAGCGCCCACACGCACGGTTTTCGCGGCGGCTACGCCAGCTCGCGGCATTCCATTTCGGTGGCGCCCATCGCCGGCAAGGGCGACGACATGCAGCGCGACGCCTGGTACAGCTCCATGCGTTCGGCCGATGAACTGGCCAGCCCGCAGGCCGTGGGCCGCTACGCCGCCGAACGGGCGCTCAGCCGCCTGAAGTCGCGCAAGATCAAGACCACCGAATGCCCGGTGCTGTTCGAGTCGCCGCTGGCCGTGGGCCTGCTGGGCGGGCTGGTGCAGGCTGTGAGCGGCGGGTCGCTGTACCGCAAGAGCAGCTTCCTGCTCGATTCGCTGGGCAAGCCCGTGCTGCCCAAGCACGTCGACGTGGCCGAAGACCCGCACGTGCTGCGCGGCAAGGGCAGCTCGCCCTTCGACGACGAAGGCGTGACCACCCGGGCGCGCAAGGTGGTCGATGCCGGCCGCCTCGAAGGCTACTTTCTCTCGACCTACTCGGCCCGCAAGCTGGGCATGAAGACCACCGGCAACGCCGGCGGCTCGCACAACCTGACGCTGAGCTCGCGCCTGACGAAGCACACCGACGACCTCGACGCCATGCTCGCCAAGCTGGGCACCGGCCTGTTCGTGATCGAGCTGATGGGCCAGGGCGTGAACTACGTGACCGGCGACTACTCGCGCGGCGCCAGCGGCTTCTGGGTCGAGAAGGGCAAGATCGCCTTCCCGGTGCAGGAGATCACCATCGCCGGCAACCTCAAAGACATGCTCATGGGCATCGAGGCCATCGGGGCCGATGCCTACACCTTCGGCGCCAAGACCACGGGATCGGTCCTGGTGAACCGGATGAAGATCGCCGGCAGCTGAGAAAGCACCGCCGGCCACCGCGCGAAGGCTCACAGAACCATGAGACACAACGCAGCGCGCAAGCCGGAACTCGAGCACGAACTGCTGCGCGACCCGAGGCTCGGCTTCGAGCCGGCGGGTGGCAGCTCGGTGCGCTGCCTGCAGCACGGCGTGCCTTGGCCCTTCGACTGCTGGCACTACCACGACGAATACGAACTGCAGTGCATCAACCGCAGCAGCGGCGACGCCTTTGTCGGCGACCACATCGGCCGCTTCGAGCCCGGCTACGTGGCCCTGGTGGGCGCCCGGCTGCCCCATACCTGGATTTCGCACGACGTGCCGCCCGAGGGCATAGCCGAGCGCAGCATGGTCATCCACTTTCGCGACGAGCCGCTGCGCAAGGGCACCGACCTGTTCCCGGAGCTGAAGGCGGTGCTGCCGATGCTCGACCGCGCCAGGCTCGGCATCGAGTTCTTCGGCATCCACGCGCTGGTGCGCGAACGCTTCTTGCGCGTGCAGGCGCAGGAGGGCATGGCCCGGCTGGCGGAGTTCATCGGCCTGCTGCACGAGCTGGCCCGCTGGCCCGACTGGCGCCAGATTTCGAACACCACAGGCACGGCGAGCGAAGACCCGAGCGCCAACACCCGCATGCGCCGCGTACTCGACTACCTCGACCAGCACCTGACCGAAGAGCTGTCGCTGCCGGCCGTGTGCGCCGTGGCCAACATGGCCGAAAGCAGCTTCTCGCGCTATTTCCACAAGCACATGGGCGCCACCTTCACCGACTTCGTCACTCGCCTGCGAATCGCCAAGGCCTGCGAGATGCTGCAGACCTCCGACCGGCTGGTGAGCGATATCTGCTACGAGGTGGGCTTCGCGAACCTCGCGAACTTCAACCGGCGCTTCCTGCAGCTCAAGGGCATGACCCCCTCGGCCTACCGCCAGCAGGCGCAGGACCGCTTCGGCCTGCGCACCGCGCAGAACACGCCGCTCGCCACCACGGCCTGAGCTTCCCAGTGCTGAAGCTCATCAGGGGCTGGCATCCTGCGGCGTCAGGTGCCGGGTCATGGCCCAGAACGCCAGCGCCAGGCCGCTGGTGAGAGCCCCGGCCAGGCAGACGATGTTCCAGCCGCCGTGTGCATACAGCATCGTCGAGGCGATCGATCCGGTGGCGGAGCCGATGGAATAGAAGATCATGTAGCCGGCGGTCAGGCGGCTCTGGGCTTCCGGGCGCACGCGGTAGATCAGGCTCTGGTTGGCGACGTGCACCGACTGCAGGCCGAAGTCGATCGTGACCACGCCGACCACCATCGCCCAGATGGACCACGGCAGCATGGCGATGAGCGCCCAAGACAGCAGCATCACCGACAGCCCGATGCCGGTAGTGCGCTGTGCGCGGCCCCGGTCCGCCTGGCGGCCCGCGCGCGCAGCGCCCATGGCGCCGGCCGCGCCCGCCAGGCCGAACAGGCCCACCTGCGTGTGCGACAGCGAGAACGGCGCCGCCGTCAGCGGCAGCACCATCGGCGTCAGCAGCATCGTGATCGCCATGAAGATCAGCATCGCGAGCACTGCGCGGATGCGCAGCACAGGCTCTTCGGCGAAGAGCGTGAACACCGACCGGATCAGCTGCAGGTACGAAATGCGCACCGGCGGCGGCGCGCGTCGCGGGAGCGCCTTCCACAACAGGCCAGAGACGACCAGCGTGGCCGCGGCAGACACCAAATACACCGAGCGCCAGCCGACAAGATCGGACAACGTGCCCGACACCGCCCGCGCCAGCAGGATGCCGACGATGATGCCGCTGGTGACGATGCCGACCACGCGGCCGCGCTCGCCCGGCGGGGCCATGAGTGCGGCGTAGGCGACCAGCACCTGCGTCACGACGGCCAGCAGGCCCACGGCGGCCATCGCCGGCAGCAGGACCGCCGCGCTGGGCGCCAGCGCAACGCAGAGCAGGGCGATCACCGACAGCAACGATTGCCCCACGATCAACTGCCGCCGGTCGATCAGGTCGCCCAGCGGAACGACCAGCAGCAGCCCCAGGCCGTAGCCGACTTGCGTGATGGTGATCACGATGCCGACCGTGGCGGGGCGGATGCCGAAGGTGGCCGCCAGCGTGTCCAGCAGCGGCTGGGCGTAGTAGACGTTGGCCACGGCCAGCCCGCAGGCGACCGCGAACAGCAGCGCCATCGCGGCCGTTATCTGTGGCGTGGCAGTCCGTGTCTGCGCATCACGGGCCGCAGCCGCATCGATGTTCAATTGCATGGCGATGCTCTGTTTTGCTTCTGGCATTTCCGGTCGTTTTGGTTTCAAAATAAAACCAAACAGATTCTATCGATCTGGTTTTACATTGCAACCAATTGGCGAATTCGTACGCCACCCCCGGCAAAACCCCAAGCCCGCTGGTCATCGAAGTACCAGTCCACCGGCGCGCGTGTACGCAGCGCCGGCCCGCGGCTGCATACGCTTCGTCCCTCTCGCAAGCCCTTCACAAACAAGACCAGGAGACGAACGATGACGAACCGAGCCACGCGCCGCATCAAGGCCGGCGCACTGTTGCTGGCGGCATTGGCCGCAGCGGGCCATGCGCAGGCGCAGCAGGCCTGCAAGGACGATGTGCGCGTGCTGTCCCAGCCGCGCGACGGACTGACCCTGCTGGAAAAGTACAAGGACGAGTTCAAGGCCCTGAGCGGCGCATCGTTCAGCATCGACAACCTCAACGAGAACGACCGCCGTACCAAGACCCGTGCCGACGCCTCGACCGTCGGCAAGTACAACGTGTACTACGTCGACGAGGCCAACGTGCCGCTGTTCGCCCAGTCGAAGTGGATCGTGCCGCTTGCCAGGTACTACCCGGCCGACTACGACTACGCCGACTTCGACCCCGGCCGCCAGAAGGTCGCCACCTTCGACGGCCAGGCCTGGTTTGCGCCGCTCACCGGTGGCGGCGACTTGCTGGTCTACCGAAAGGACCTGCTCGAGAAGGCCGGCATCAAGCCGCCCACCACGCTCGAGGAATTCGCCGAAGCCGCGAAGAAGCTCAACGACCCGGCCCACGGCATCTACGGCGTGGCCCTGCGCGGCCAGCGCGGTTCGGGTGCCAACGTGTGGCGTTGGATGCCGTTCTTCCGCGGCTACGGCGGCCAGTGGTTCGATGGCGACAAGCCCGTGTTCGATTCGCCCGCCGCGGTGAAGGCCACGCAGACCTACCTCGACCTGTTCAAGTACTCGGCGCCCGGCACCAAGACCGGCGGCTGGGACGAGGCCACCGGCGCCTTCCTTGCGGGCAAGGTGGCGATGCTGATCGAGTCGACCCCGCTGGCCGGCAACGCGCTCGACCCCAAGATGTCGACCGTGATCGGCAAGGTCGCCTACCTGCCGCCGCCCACACCGCTGACCGGCGGCGGCTACGGCCACGGGCTGGCCATCGGTGCGAAGGCCAACAAGACCGAGGAGGCGAAGAAGTGCGCGGGCCTGTTCGTCGCCTGGGCCACTTCCAAGCAGCAGGAGCAGCGCCGCCTCGCCGAAGGCCAGTTCGGCGAGCTCAACCGTACCAGCGTGCTGGGCAGCCCCGAGTTCGCCAAGCGCTATGGCGCCGACCTCGGCAAGGCGCTGGCCGACACCGGCAAGCTCACGGCCGTGAACTTCTGGCAGGACGCCGCCTGGCCTGACCTCGGCGACCGCTGGGGGATCATTCTCGAAGAGCTGATCACCGGCTCGCGCACCGACATCAAGGCCGGCCTCGACGAGCTCGACGCCTACGCGAAGCAACTGATCGCACGGCGCAAGAAGTGATGGCCGCCAGGGAGAAACGAAAAAAGACAAGGCTGCCGGTCGTCTTCATCGGGCCGGGCCTGCTGGTGCTCGCGGTGCTGGCGCTGGTGCCGACGCTGTTCGCGATCGGCATCTCCTTGCAAGACCGCGAGCTCGGGCAGGCCGATTCCAGCTGGGTCTGGCTGTCGAACTACATCCAGCTGTTTTCCGACCGACGCTTTCTCAACTCCGTGCGGGTGTCGCTGGTGTGGGAGGTGCTGACCGTGAGCGCGACCATGGGGCTCGCGGTGCTGCTGGGTGTGCTGCTGTTCCAGTGCACCACCGCGCGCTGGCGCAACGTGTTGTCGATGCTGTTCATCGTGCCCGTGCTGCTGCCGCGCGTGTCGGCCGCCTTCGTGTGGAAGTTCGCCTTTCATCCGCTGTTCGGACTGCTGACGTATCCGTACAAGGCGATCACCGGCGAGCCGCTGGACCTGCTGGCCAGCCCGCTCACGGCGCTGATGACGGTGGCGTTCGTGGACGTGTGGCAGTGGGGGCTGTTCTTCGCGGTCATCGTGCTGAAGCTGCTCGAGACGTTGCCGCCGCAGCCCTTCGAGGCCGCGCGCATGGACCATGCGAAGACCTGGGAGGTGTATGCGTACGTCGCGCTGCCGATGCTGAAGGCGCCACTCATCAGCCTGACGTTCGTGAAGATGGTCGAGTCGTTGCGCGCCTTCGACCTGATCTACGTGATGACGCGTGGAGGGCCCGGCATCTCGACCGAGACGCTGGACATGTACGCCTTCTCGCAGGGCTTCATCGAGTCTGGGCGCATCTCGTACGCGTCGAGCATGGCGGTGCTGATGATGGTCGCGTCGACCGTGGCGTTCACCTACATCTGGAAATGGACGCGACCGAAATGAGCGCTTTGCCAAAAAAGAAAACCCCGTTCTCCCCAGGCACGCTGCTAGCCCGGCTGGTGCTGGTCGCCGCAGGGCTCTCCGCACTGGTGCCGGTGTTCTGGACCTTTCTCAACTCGTTCAAGAACCGGGTGGACATCGTCTCGGCAGTGCCGAAGATTTTCTTTACGCCGACACTGGAGAACTACGTCTACGTGCTGAGCCGCGAGGCCGTGGCGCAGGGGCTGCTCAATTCCATCGTGGTGGTGGGCGCGGCAGTGATTGCCGGCGCGGTGCTCGGGCTGCCGGCTGCCTATGCGCTCGCCCGCTATCCGCTGCGCTGGGCGGACGACATCCAGTTCTTCGTGCTGTCGATGCGCTTCCTGCCACCCGTGGCCGTGGCCATTCCGCTCATGGTGATCTGGCTGCAGCTGGAGTTGTACGACACGCGCTTCGCGCTGATCGTTACCTACACGCTGCTCACGCTCTCGACCGTGATCTGGCTCGCCATACCGGCCTTCAAGGCTGTGCCGAAAGAGGTGGAAGAAGCGGGCCGCGTCGACGGCTACGGCCCCTATGCGATCTTCTTCAAAGTGGCGCTGCCGATTGCCGCGCGCTCGCTGGTCGGCGCCATCGCCTTCGGCTTCGTGCTGGTGTGGAACGAGTTTCTCATCGCGCTGATGCTCACAACGTCGGACGCGAAGACGCTGCCCATCGTTGCCTCGGAGCTGAGCCAGCTCGGGCGCGACGTGCCGTGGGGCATCTTGAATGCCTCGGTCATCCTGCTGTCGCTGCCACCGCTCTTGATGGTCGGCGTGCTCAGCGGCTTCCTCAACGCCGCCTTCAAGCGCAAGCGCGACGCAGCATGAGCCAGATCATTTCCTTTCCCTCGAAGAACAACATGTCCGCAATCAGCTGTCACAACATCATCAAGCGCTACGGCGAAACACAGGTCGTGCACCAGTTCGACCTCGACGTGTCGGACAACGAGTTTGTCGTGTTCCTGGGCCCCTCGGGCTGCGGCAAGTCGACCATCCTGCGCATGCTCGCGGGGCTGGAAGATATTTCCGACGGCGACCTGCTGATCGGCGGCCAGCGCGTGAACGACCTGCCGCCGCAGGAGCGCGGCATTGCCATGGTGTTCCAGAACTACGCGCTCTATCCGCACATGAGCGTGCGCGACAACATCGCGTTCGGCCTCAAGCGCCTGAAGGTGCCCAAGGCCGAGATCGATGCGCGCATCAAGGAGGTGTCGGACACGCTGGGCCTGGAGCGGTACCTGCAGCGCAGGCCCACCGAGCTGTCGGGCGGCCAGCAGCAGCGCGTGGCGATTGCGCGCGCCATGATCAAGACGCCCAAGGTGTTCCTGTTCGACGAACCGCTGTCCAACCTCGACGCCAAGCTGCGCAACCACATGCGCATCGAGATAGCCCGGCTGCACCAGGCGCTGAAGACCACCACCGTGTACGTCACGCACGACCAGCACGAGGCGATGACGCTGGCCGACCGCATCGTGCTGCTGCGCGACGGGCGCATCGAGCAGGTCGGCTCGCCGCGCGAGATCTTCGAGCGGCCGCGCTCGGCCTTCGTGGCCGGCTTCATCGGCACGCCGCCGATGAACCTGGTCGAGATGATGGTGCGTGACGCCGATGGCTACTTCGAGCTGGCGGGCCGCGAAGGCACGGTGCGCGTGGACGCGCGCCGCTTCGCACTCGAAGGCCGCGAGCGTGTGACGCTGGGCGTGCGGCCCGCGCACCTGCAGGTCGACACGCAGGGCGGTCGCGGAGGGGGCTTTGCCGGCGAGGTGCAGCTCATCGAATACCTCGGCAACGAGGTGCTGGTGAGCTTCGGGCAGGGCGAGAGCGAAATCGCGGCGCTGATGCCCTCGGCCCAGTGCCCGCGGCTGCGCGATGCGGTGCGCTTCGTGGCGGACCCGTTGCAGGTGCACCTGTTCGACATCGACACGGGCGCCTCGCTGCTGCGCACCGACACCCCTTTGCATTGACGCACTGACACACCCAAACACCCCTTCAAGGACGCAAAGAAATGAAAGCACTGGTTCTGGAAAAAGCGCACGAGCTCAAGCTGCGCGACGTAGACCTTCCCCTGGACGTGGGGCCGCGCGACGTGAAGATCCGCATGCACACCGTAGGCGTGTGCGGCAGCGACGTCCACTACTACCAGCACGGCGGCATTGGCCCCTATGTGGTGGAAGACCCGATGATCCTGGGCCACGAAGCCTCTGGAGTGGTGGCCGAGGTGGGGGCGGAAGTCACGCACCTGAAGCCGGGCGACCGCGTATGCATGGAGCCCGGCATTCCGCAGATGGATTCGCGCGCCACGCTCGAAGGCATCTACAACCTCGACCCGGCCGTGCGTTTCTGGGCGACGCCGCCAATCCACGGCTGCCTCACGCCTTTCGTGGTGCACCCGGCGGCCTTCACCTTCCGCCTGCCCGACAACGTGAGCTTCGGCGAGGGCGCCATCGTCGAGCCGCTGGCCATCGGTCTGCAGGCCGCGAAGAAGGCGGCGCTGAAGCCGGGCGACGTGGCGGTGGTCATCGGCGCGGGCACCATCGGCGCGATGACGGCGCTGGCTGCACTTGCGGGCGGCGCGGCGCGCGTGATCCTCGCTGACCTCGTGCCGGAGAAGCTGGCGCTGTTTGCGGACAACCCGGCCGTCACCACGGTCGATGTGCGCAACACCAAGCTCGCCGACACCGTGAAGTCGCTGACCGACGGCTGGGGCGCCAACGTGGTGTTCGAAGCCAGCGGCAGCGCGCGCGCCTTCGACGACATCTTCGAGCTGCTGTGTCCCGGCGGCTGCCTCGTGATGGTGGGCATACCCGCTGGCAAGGTTGCCTTCGACATCGTGGCCATCCAGGCGAAGGAAGTGCGCATCGAGTCGGTGTTCCGCTACGCCAACATCTTCCCGCGCGCGCTGGCGCTGATCGCGTCGGGCCAGGTCGACGTGAAGCCCTTCATCTCGCGCACCTTCGCGTTCGAAGATGGCATCGAGGCCTTCGAGGAAGCCGCGGCGGGGCGCGCAACCGACGTGAAGATCCAGATCGAGTTTGGGGAGCCCGTCACTTCCTCGTAGCTTCTTCCGGAGGCGCGATCAGGTGCTCGAGCATGCGCCGGGCGTTGAGCGGCAGGTCTTCCGACGAGCGCACGCAAGCCATCAGCGTGCGCTCGGCCCATTTGTCGGCGAGCGAGGCGCGCGCGATCTTCATCGAGCGGGCGCAACGTTCGGCCGCGGTCTGCGGCACGATGCCGACGCCAATGCCGTACTCGACCATGCGGCACACGGCCTCGAAGTTGCGCACGCGCACCCGGTAGGCCAGGTGCTTGCCGAGCGCACGCACATGCTGGGTGATCAGCAGCTGCAGTGCGCTGTCTGCGGGCAGGCCCACGAATTCGCTGTCGACCACGTCGGCCAGCTGCAGGCGCCGGCGTCCAGCAAGGGCGTGGCCGCGTGGCATCACGAGCACGAGGTCGTCGCGGCGGAAGGGGTGGCATTCGAGGCCTTCGCTGTCGATGGCGTCCGAGACGATGCCGATGTCGCACAGGCCGGCGCGCAGCGCGTCCACCGTGTCGGGGCTGGGGCGCTCCTCGAGGTCGACCGAGATGCGCGGGTGCTCGGCGAGAAAGCGGCTCAGCACCTCTGGCAGGTGCTCGGTCAGCGCCGAAGTGCCGCACATGAAGCGCACATGGCCCTTGAGGCCCTGTCCGTATTCGCCGAGTTCGCCGCGCAGCCGCTCCATCTGCTGCAGCACGACGCGCGCGTGGTGCAGCAGCGTGCGGCCGGCCTCGGTGGGACGCACGCCCTGCGCGTGGCGGGTGAGCAGCGGGGAGCCGAGCGCGTCTTCCATGCCGCGCACGCGCTGGCTGGCGGAGGCCAGCGTCATGTGCGAGCGCCCGGCGCCGCCGGTGAGGCTGCCGGCTTCGACGACGTTGAGGAAGAGCCGCAGGTCGGTGAGATCGAATCGCATGGTTCGGCGGAGTGTGCACCAGGAGCCTCAGCCGCAGCCTGAGGCTACCTCTGCGAATGCCCGATTTCCAGAGGCCGGCTTCGTCGGCAGAGTCGTGTCCCGATGACGCATTCGATCGACACAACGAGTTTCTGGGCCGTCGCCGCGGCGGTGTACCTGCTGGCCGGGGTGATCAAGGGCGTGGTCGGCCTCGGGCTGCCGACGGTGTCGATGGCGCTGCTCGCGCTGTGGATGTCGCCGGTGCAGGCCGCGGCGCTGCTGATCGTGCCGTCGCTCGTCACCAACATCTGGCAGACCGGGCCGCGCGCGACCTTCATGCCGGTGCTGCGGCGCATCGGCGGCATGCAGGTGGGGGTGGTGATCGGCACGCTGGGCGGGGCGCTGTGGCTGGGCGTGCCGGCGGGGGCCTGGGCTTCGTTCGCGCTCGGGGTGGCGCTGGTCGTCTACGCGGTCTGGGGGCTGACCGGGCGGCAGCTTCACGTGACCGACGCGCAGGCGCGCTGGATGGGGCCGCTGGTGGGCATCGTCACGGGGCTGGTGACGGCGGGGACCGGGGTGTTCGCGGTGCCGGCGGTGCCGTACCTGCAGGCGCTGGGGTTCCAGCGCGATTCGCTCATCCAGGCGATGGGGATCTCTTTCACCACCTCGACGGTGGTGCTGGCCATCGGGCTGGTCGGGAACGGGGGCTATCCGATGTCGGCGATGGGCGGGTCGATCGCCATGCTGGTGCCGGCCATCGGCGGCATGGTGCTCGGGACCTGGCTGCGGCAGCGGCTTTCGGTGGCGGTGTTCAAGCGCTGCTTCCTGATCGGGCTGGCGCTGCTGGGGCTTTACATGGCCGCGCGCGCCGGGCTGTGAGCCGAAGTCAGGCTGCCTGCAGCAGGGCCGCGCGCACGCGCTCGATGGTCTGGCGGTAGGGCAAGGCGAAGTCGTCGAGTGCATCGCCCGCTTCGAGCCAGCGGAACGCGAACACCAAGCCTTCCTCTTCAGGGCTGCCCGTGGCCATGTGCGTGAAGGTTTCAGGCAGGGCGCCCTGGGCGCGCATCAGGAAAAGGTGCCACAGCTGCGGGTGGCGGTGCGTGTTGCCTTCGACGCCGGCTTCGCATTCGCGGTGCAGCGTGCCCAGCGATTGCAGCGGGCCGGTGTAGTCGAGGCCCGATTCTTCGAGCAGCTCGCGGCGCACCGCCACTTCAGGCGATTCACCGGGCTCGATGGTGCCCTTGGGCAGCTGCATGTTGCCATCCTCGGGATGGCGGAACACCAGCAGCCGGCCCCGCGCGTCAACCATGCAGGCGCAGGCCTTGGGGATCGTGGCGGAGGGGCTGCTGCCGGTGCTGTTCATCATCAGGCGCCCGTCAGAGCGGCCTTGACCGCTGCGCTGACCTGGCCCATGTCGGCCTTGCCGGCGAGGCGGGTCTTGACCACGCCCATCACCTTGCCCATGTCGCCGGGGCCGCTGGCGCCCAGCTCGGCCACGATGGCTTTCACAGCGGCCACTGTTTCATCGGCGCTCATGCGCTGGGGCAGGTAGGCCTCCAGCACCTTGATCTCGGCAGCTTCCTTATCGGCCAGATCGGGGCGGCCACCGGTGGTGAAAGCGGCGATCGAGTCCTTGCGCTGCTTGACCATCTTGTCGACGATGGCGACGACCATGGTGTCGTCGAGCTCCACGCGCTCGTCGACTTCCTTTTGCTTCAGGGCGGCGAGCAGCAGGCGGATGGTGGCCAGGCGCTCGGAGTCCTTGGCGCGCATCGCCGTCTTCATGTCTTCGGTGATTTGTTCTTTGAGAGTCATTCGGCAACCTTTCGGAAAAAACAAAAGCCGCGGCAGGTTTCCCTGGCGCGGCTGAGGCAACGGGGCGGCGGTGCTGACTTTCGTCTGGAGCCGGCCGCCCTGGGTGTTGCTTAGTACAGCTTCTTGGGCAGCTGCATGCTGCGCACGCGCTTGTAGTGGCGCTTGACCGCGGCGGCCTTCTTGCGCTTGCGCTCGGCGGTCGGCTTTTCGTAGAACTCGCGGGCGCGCAGGTCGGTCAGCAGGCCGAGCTTTTCGATGGTGCGCTTGAAACGGCGCAGTGCGACGTCGAAGGGCTCGTTTTCTTTAACGCGGATGGTGGTCATTGATGAATCGTTGAAATGAATTTGGCCTGGAGAGATCGAGGCCCCAAGCCGGGGTTCCTCAACTGAAAACTTTTTGCGGCCGTTGAGGGGAGGCCAAGAGTTAGCCCGCGATTATAGCGCGGTTGCGCACGCGTGGGCGCTCGCCCAAGCCCATTGGAAGTTGTATCCGCCCAACCAGCCGGTCACATCGACCACTTCGCCGATGAAATACAGGCCCGGCTGCTTCGATTCCATGGTCTGGGACGACAGGTCGCGGGTGTCGACTCCGCCGGCCGTGACTTCGGCTTTTTTGTAACCTTCGGTGCCGCTGGGGGTGATCTGCCAGCGGGCGATGCGCTCCGACAGGGCTGTCAGCGACTTGTCGGCGGCTTCGTTGACGGGGCGCTGCAGGGCCGGATCCTGCCCGACCCAGGCGTCGGCCAGCCGGGAGGGCACCAGCGTGGCCAGTTCGTTGGCGATGCGCTTTTTAGAGCGCAGCTTGGCTTCGCCCAGCGCCTCCGCCACGTCCACGCCGGGCGCGAAATCCAGCGTGAGCGGGGTGCCGGGCTTCCAGTAGCTCGAAATCTGCAGCACCGCCGGGCCAGACAGGCCGCGGTGGGTGAAGAGCAGGTCTTCGAGGAAGGCCATTTTTTCCTTCTTCGCCCCGGTCTCGATGCGCACCGGCAGCGCCAGGCCGGCCAGTTCGGCATACGGCGCCCAGCCTTCGCCGCCGAAGGTCAGCGGCACCAGCGCCGGACGGGGGGTGACGAGGCGCAGGCCGAACTGCTCCGCAAGGCGGTAGCCGAAGTCGCTGGCGCCGATCTGCGGGATCGACAGGCCACCCGTGGCAACCACGATCTTCGGCGTTTCGATCAGCCCGCGATCGCTCTCGATTTGATAGCCGCCAGCACCCGATCCATCGGCGTCAGCGCCAGAAAACACAATCTTCCCGACCTTGCACGGCTGCCACCGCTCCACCCCACCCGCCGCGCATTCCGCCAGCAGCATGTCGACGATCTGCTGCGACGAGCCGTCGCAGAACAGCTGCCCCTTGTGCTTCTCGTGGAAGGCGATGCCGTGTTTTTGCACCAGCTCGATGAACTGCTGCGGCGCGTAGCGCGACAGCGCCGAGCGGCAGAAATTCGGGTTGTCGCCGATGAAGTGGCGCTGCGGTGCGCGCACGTCGAGATCGCGGTTCGTGAAATTGGCCCGCCCACCGCCTGAGATGCGGATCTTCTCGCCCACCTTTTCGCTGTGGTCCACCACCAGCACCCTGAGCCCGCGCTGACCCGCCACGCCGGCGCAGAACAGCCCGGCAGCCCCGGCGCCGATCACGACGACGTCGAAGCGCGATGAAGCGGCCGCGCTCAAGGGCCGTCTGCCGCGAGCAGCGGCGGCGGGTTGTATTTCAGGTGGCCTACGTAGCGCAGCGGCTGCGTGGCGGCGATGGAAGGCACGTCGCCCTCGCGCATGTGCAGCAGGTCGGACGGGCTCACCCAGCGCGGGTCGGCGCTGGTGATCGGCAGGCCAGCCTGTTTGTAGGCCTCGAGCACGAACTGCGAGCAGAAGAACTGGTCGTCGCGGCTCGCACCCAGCTGCACCATCGCCATGCCGCTCAAGCAGTAGTTGCTGACCGCGCTTGGCACCAGCGGTAGTTCGCACAGGCGCCGGTTCAGCACGAAAGGCGCGTTCAGCAGCACGCCCACGGTGTTGTAGCGCGCGCCGACCTGCGACAGCGCCCATTCGCGCATGCGCCCGGCACCGGCTTCGTCGACGCCCGGCACGCGAAAGGCCACCACCATCTGCTCTTCATCGACCAGATCGGCCAGCGGCCGCGCGCGCACGCCGGTGCCCACGGCTTCGGCGATCTGGCCGTCGCCGAGGTACAGCACCGCGTGGCTCACCGGCGAGAAGGTGCCCAGCCGGATGCCGAAGGAATTCACCGTGGCGATGGAGGTCAGCAGGATGTCGCCGGGCTCCAGCGCGTCGGCCGCGATGAGTTCGCCGCCGTTGCCTGGCGCGATGACCGAGCTCTGCACCCGCAGACGCAAGCCGGCATCCTTGGACGGCAGGTCGATGCGGGTGGCGCAGGCCGTGAGCAGCAGGGCAGCGCCCGCGGCAACGACGACCGCGGCGGTCTTGAACGCGGCGCGCATCAACCCTTCCAGATGAACGGAAACTTCAGCTGCTTGAAGAAGCCGTTGGGCACGTAGTCGCCCAGCACGCCGTATTTTTCAGGCCAGAGCTTGGTGCTCTTCACCGCGGTGCCGAAGATGTAGTCGAGGAAGGCGTAGTGCGCCGCGTAGTTCTTGTCGAGTGCTTCCTGGTCCTGGCTGTGGTGCCAGTGGTGGAAGTTGGGCGTCACGATCAGGTAGCGCAGCGGACCGAGCCGCACGCTCACGTTGCAATGGTTGAACACCGCCTGGAAGCCCACCACCACGATGTAGGCGTCGATCACGTCCTTGCTGAAGCCCAGCACGTAGATGGGCGCCAGCACCAGCGTGCGCGTGATCAGCAGTTCGAGGATGTGCTGGCGCGAGCCCGCCATCCAGTCCATGCTCTTCACGCTGTGGTGCACCGCGTGCAGGCGCCACAGCACCGGCACCTCGTGGTAGGCGCGGTGGGTCCAGTACTGCACGAGGTCGGCCACCAGAACGATCAGCAGCAGCCCGGCCCAGAACGGCAGGTTGCCCACCCAACCGCGAATGCCGTCATTGGCGGCCCAGCCGAAGAGCTTGTGCACCATCAGGTTGGTGGCCAGCAGCACGAAGCCCACGATCATGTGGTTCACCACGAAGTGATGGAAGTCGGTCTGCCACTCTTCGCGGAACACGGGCTGGTCTTTGCGCAGCGCAAAGAGTTTCTCGATGAAGATGAAGATCAGCGACGAGCCCAGCAGGTCGAGGATGAACCAGTCGAGCCCGATGTACGGCGTGTTGTCCGCGAAGTCGTGCACCGGCACCTTGTGCCCGCCGAGCAGCGCCGACGCCACCACCAGCAGGAACGCCGCCGACGAGAGCCAGCGCGAGCGGTTGAAGATGATGTTGACCAGCGACAGCCCACCCGAAATGACCAGCGCCGCCAGCAGGATGTAGCGCATCACGTCGACGTTGTAGCTCTTGCGCAGCTCGGGCGTGGTGAGGTACTGCGGAAAGTGGAAGGCCAGCACGCCGAGGAAGCACAGGATGGCCAGGCTCAGCGCGATGGTGCCTGTGACCAGCCCTTGGCCACGGCGCAGTTCGCCGTGGTTATGGGTGAATTCGTTGAGTTTGTCGATGTCCAGCATGCCCGCCTCTCTCGCTTGTACTTTGTGTTGGAGCGCGATTTTAGAGGCGGCTGTAGGAAAAATCTCACCTGGGCCGCACAGCCCTGCGGCGCAGCAGCGCAGCCGAGCCCAGCGCCACGGCCATCACGAGCAGCGACACGACGGTGGTCACCGTGCCCAGCGCATAGATCGACGGCGTGGTGACGGTCGACGTCAGCCCCTGCAGTTCGAGCGGCAGCGTGTTGACGTCGCCGATGGCCTGCGAGGTGCGGGCGATCTCGTCCCACGACAGCGTGAAGCCGAACATGCCGATGCCCACGATCGACGGGCCGATCAGCGGCAGCACCACGAAGCGGAAGGTCTGCCACGGCGTGGCGCCGAGGTCGCGCGCGGCTTCCTCATAGGCGGGGTTGAAGCGGTTGAACACCGCGAACATGATGAGCAGGCCGAAGGGCAGCGTCCAGGTCAGGTGCGCGCCGAGGGCTGAGCTGAACAGGCCGAGCGCGGTGCCGTAGCCTTCGAGCAGCGTGGTCGCGTCCATCGCCGTCAGCACGCTCTTGATGCCCGTGTCGATCAGCCGGAACTGCAGGCCGATGCCGAGCGAGATGATGATCGACGGCATGATGAGGCTGGCCACCGTGACGAAGAACAGGGCGTTGCTGCCCGCGAGCTTCTTGCGGAACGCCAGGCCTGCCAGCACCGACAGCACGACAGTGAAGGCCATCACCACCGCGCCCAGCGCCAGCGAGCGCCTGAAGGCCGCGCCGATGTCCACTGTGCCCAGCCCTTCAGCCAGCTTGTAGAACCAGTGCAGCGAGACGCCGCGCAACGGGAAGGTGAGACCGCCCTCGGGGCCCTGGAAGCTGAGCACGAAGATCGTGATCATCGGGCCGTAGAGGAACAGCACGAACAGGGCGAAGACCGTGGCGAGAGGCCAGAAGCCGGGGCTGCGTTGTTCGCCTATGCGTTGGCTCATTTGTATTTTTCCTTCAGGGCGTGAGCGCGCCCCGAACGACGCACCCCAAACAGAACGGAAGAATCCAGGTTCACCCTAGAGCTCCTTTCGAATGTCGACCAGCCGCGTCAGCCCCCAGATGATCATCAGCACGACAGCCAGCAGGATCATCGCGTTGGCCGCAGCCAGCGGAAACTGCAGGTACGAGGTCTGCACCTGGATGATCTTGCCGATAGAGGCGATCTGCTGGCCGCCCATCACGCCGATGGTGACGAAGTCGCCCATCACGATGGTGATGACGAAGATCGACCCGATCAGGATGCCCGTGCGCGACAGCGGCACCACCACGTTCCACAGCGTCTGCCAGCCCGAGGCGCCCGCATCGCTGGCTGCTTCGAGCAACGAGCGGTCGATGCGCATCATGCTGTTGAAGATCGGCACGATCATGAACATCGTATAGAGGTGCACGAAGGCCAGCACCACCGAGAAATCGGAGAACAGCAGCCACTCCACGGGCTGGTTCACGAGGCCCAGGCCCATGAGCGCCTGGTTGACCAGCCCGTTGCGCCCCAAGAGCGGCACCCACGAGATCATGCGGATCACGTTCGAAGTCCAGAAGGGCACCGTGCACAGCACGAACAGCACCGTCTGCATGGTCGACGAGCGCACGTGGAACGCCAGGAAGTACGCAACCGAAAAGCCGATCAGCAGCGTGATGCCCCACACCAGCACGCAGAACTTGAACGTGCTCAGGTAGGTGTTGAGCGTGACGCACAGGTCGCCGTTGTCGGTGAGGCGCGAGCAACCCTCGAACAGGCTCAGGTAGTTGCGCAGCGTGACCGCAGGGATCAGCTCGTATTCGTTGAAGTTCCACAGGCTGACCATCGCGACCAGAGCCAGCGGAACCAGGAAGAACAGCAGGAACACCAGCGCGAACGGCGCCGCCTGCCACCATGCTTTCACAGCATGGATGGGCGTGGTGGCGACGGACGCGCTGGTCGAGGGGGCGCTCACAAGCTCAGGTCGAAGGTCAGGCCGCGACGAACTCGTTCCACTTGCGGACCATGTACTCGTTCTCGTCCATCACGGCGTTCCAGCAGGCGATGCCGCCCATGCGCTGTTCGTAGCTGCCGCCGTCGCGCACCGAGCCCGCCTTGGCGATCACGTCGCCCTGCGGGCTCTTGATGTCCTGCGCGGCGGGCTTGCCTTCCATCCAGTAGGCCCACTCGTAGGCTTCCATCTTGGTCTTGGCGGTGTCGAGCACGGCGCTGTAGTAGCCTTGGCGGTTGAGGTACGCACCAGCCCAGCCGTCGAGGAACCAGTTGATGAACTCATAGGCGCCGTCGAGCTTCTTGCCCGAGAGCGTGGCCGGCAGCCCGAAGCCCGAGGCCCAGGCGCGATAGCCTTCCTTCAGCGGCTGGAAGGTGCAGTCGATGCCCTTGCTGCGCACGGCCGTGACGGCGGGCGACCACATCGACTGGATCACAACCTCGCCCGAGGCCATGAGGTTCACCGACTCGTTGAAGTCTTTCCACAGCGCGCGGAACTGGCCGGCCTTCTTGGCTTCGATCAGGGTCTTGATCGTCAGGTCGATCTCGGCCTTGGTCATGTTGCCCTTGTCGGCGTACTTGTGGATGCCCTTGGCCTCCACCACCATCGCGGCGTCCATGATGCCGATCGACGGAATGTTCAGGATCGCGGTCTTGCCCTTGAACTCGGGGTTCAGCAGCTCGGCCCACGAAGAGATCGGGCGCTTGATCAGGTCGGGCCGGATGCCCAGGGTGTCGGCGTTGTAGGTGGTCGGGATCAGCGACATGAACTGCGTGGCCGACTTCGCGAAGACCTTGCTCTTCTCGCCCTCGAGATAGATCACCTTGACCGGCGCCGTGCCCTGGCTGCCGACCTTCTTGCCCGCAACTTCGCCCTTGGTGAAGAGCGAGGTGATCTTGTCGGCGTTCTTCACGCGCTTGGTGTCGATGCCCTTCAGGTTGCCGGTCGGCACGATCTTCTTGAGCGAGAAGAACTCGGTATCGATCAGGTCGAAGCTGTTGGGGGCGGTCACGGCGCGCTTGGTCACGTCGTCGGTGGTCACGGCCACGTACTGGATCTCGATGCCGGTGTCGGCCTTGAATTTTTCGGCAATCGCCTTGTCCTGGTTCACCGCGGTGCCGAGGTAGCGCAGCACGATCTTTTCCTGCGCATGTACGAAGGGCGCGATGCCCGTGGCCAGGATGCCGGCGGTGCCTTGCAGGAGGGTGCGGCGCTTGACGCCGTTGGACGAGTCGATGGAATCGGTCATGGCTGAGTCTCCAGAGAAAAAAGTGGAAAGAAACGAACGCAGGAAAAAGAGAAGCAGGTTGCGGATGCGCTCACAGGGTCATGGCGAGCGCGGCCGTGTCGTCGCGCTGGCGAGCCCCGGCGTTGGCGGGCGCCGAAGCCCGCTCGCCCGGCGGCTTGACGCCGGGGCCGAGCACGCGCGCGTCGGCTTCGGCCCATGAGAGGCGCACCGCCTCGCCGTGCGCATAGGGGCGCGCGAGGAAAGCGGCTTCGCCGAGCAGCACAGAGACGTTCTGGCGCCCGGCGGCAGCGCCTTCGAGCGCCAGGCCGAGCAGCACGTAGGTGCCCTGGTATTCGACGTCGGTAACGGTGGCGGCAAGGGCAGTGCCAGCCGCGTCGCCCTCCGAAGCCGCGGCGATCCGCATGCGGTCGTTGCGCACCGCGATCGGGCCGGCCGGCGTGTCGAACACGTTGTGGCCGCCCATGAAGCGCGCCACGAACTCGCTCGCCGGGTGGTTGTAGACCGCGTGCGGCGAGCCGACCTGCTCGATCACTCCGTGGTTCATCACCACCATGGTGTCGGCCAGCGCCATCGCCTCTTCCTGCGAGTGCGTGACGTGCACGAAGGTCAGGCCCAGTTCCTTCTGCCAGCGCCGCAACTCGGCGCGCATCTGGATGCGCAGGAAGGGGTCGAGCGCCGACAGCGGCTCGTCGAGCAGCAGCACGCGCGGCTCGGTGATGAGTGCTCGCGCCAGTGCCACGCGCTGCTGCTGGCCGCCGGAAAGCTCACCGGGCTTGCGGTTGGCCAGGTGACCCATCGCCACGCGTTCGAGCAGGTCGTTGGCACGCTTGTGGCGCTCGGCCTTGCCGACGCCTTTCATCTTGAGGCTGAAGGCCACGTTGTCGGTGGCCGAGAGGTGCGGGAACAGGGCGAAGCTCTGGAACATCATCGCCGTGCCGCGCGCGGCCGCGGGCAGGTCGGTGATGTTGCGGTTGTCCAGCAGGATGTCGCCGCTGGTGACGGACTCGTGGCCCGCGATCATGCGCAGCGTGGTGCTCTTGCCGCAGCCCGACGGGCCGAGCAGGCAGCAGTAGCTGCCGCTGGCAATGCGCAGGTCTATCTGGTCGACGGCGGCCGGTGTGCCGGGGGCATAGCGCTTGGTGAGCGCGACGATCTCGACGGCGGCGGGTTCGGGCGTGGCGACGGCATTCATTGCCGGTGGCTCAGCACGATCCATGCCACGTTGTGGTGCGCGGCGCCCGTGCCGCTCGTGCTGTCCTCGCCCTGGTCAGGTGCCGATCAGGTACCGAACTTGTCCGCGTCCACCGGTACCTCGACGGCTGCCAGTCCGCGCAGCACGTCGCCCACCACGATCACAGCCGGGCTGGCCAGGCCGGCCTCGGCGATGCCGTTCTGCAGGTTGCCCAGCGTGGTCGCGATGTGCCGCTGGTGCGGCAGGCTCGCATGCTGGATGACGGCCACCGGCGTGTCGCCCGGCAGGCCTTGCAGCAGTTCGCGTTCGATGTGCCCGGCGCCCGACACGCCCATGTAGATAACGAGCGTGAGCCGCGCGTTGTACGCCGTCGCGGCCAGCGCGCGCCAGTCGGTCGGGTCCTCGGCTGCGCCGGCCCCTGTCTTGGCATGGCCGGTGACGAACACCACGCCCTGCGCATGGTCGCGGTGCGTGAGCGGCACGCCCAGCGCGGTCACGGCCGCGAGGCCGGCGGTGATGCCGTTGACCACGGTGCATTCGATGCCGGCTTCGCGCAGGTGCTCCACTTCTTCGCCGCCGCGGCCGAAGATGAACGGGTCGCCGCCCTTGAGGCGCACTACCGTCTCGCCTTCGCGCACCGCGGTGATCATCAGCCGCTCGATGAATGCCTGCGGCGTGCTCTTGCAGCCGCCGCGCTTGCCCACGTGCACGATGCGCGCTCCGGGGCGGCTGTAGGCCAGGATCTCGTCGTTCACGAGGTCGTCGACCAGCAGCACCGTCGCGGCCTGGATTGCCTTCACGGCCTTGACGGTCAGCAGCTCCGGGTCGCCGGGGCCGGCGCCCACCAGCGTGCAGCGGCCGGTGATGAGGGAGGTGGGGGTGTCGTTGTTCATGCGTGGGATGCCAGTTGCGTGATGTGCCTGACTTGCGCCGCAATGGCTTCGGGCACGGGAAGCTCGCCGGCCAGCACGCGGCGCGTGTAGCCAGCGGTGGTGGCGACGTCGATTTCCTTCGGCAGGCCCGGCACTTCGGCTGTGGTGCCGGCCTGCTGCGCCTGCAGTTCGGTGCGCACGCCGCGCACGAAGCCGTCGATCTGCGCGGTGCGGCGCGGGTCGGACACCACTTCGCCTTCGAGGCCGCGCGAGAGCAGGGCGGTCATGCCCGTGAGTTCGAAGGTCTCGCCCATGGTGCGGGCGTATTCGGGGTGTGTGTAGCTGGCCACCACCACGCAGGGGCCGGCGGTGGGCTGCATCAGCTTCACCACGCTGTGGCCCGGGTTGCGCAGGCCGACCACGCGGCGCACATCGAGCAGGCGCTTGAGCGCGGGGTTCAGCAGTTCGGTGGGCGCAAAGGCCGCTTCGCCGTTGGCGATGGGGCGGATGGCGGTCATGGGCGGAACATCGAGCGCCGAGAGCACGTTCGACGCCAGCACGCGCGAGGTTTCGCTCGCACTGCCGTGCACCAGCACCGGCAGGCCTTCGCGCGCCAGCAGCAGCGCCAGCAGCGGCGTGAGCACCGGCAGCTTGCGCGCGCCGTTGTAGCTGGGCAGCACGACCAGCGCCCGGTCGCCCGCTGGGATGCGGTTCAGCCGCGCATGGGTGGCATCGAGAAAACCGGCCATTTCCTCAGGCGTTTCGCCCTTGATGCGCATGGCCAGGCAGAAGCCGCCGATTTCGAGGTCGGTGACGGTGCCGTCCAGCACCTGGCCGAACAGGTCGGTGGCCTGTTCACGCGTGAGCGGCTTGGCGCCTCGCGCGCCGCGGCCGATTTCCTTGATGTATTGGCTGATTCCCATGGGTAGGCGGATTGTCCTGCAACGCTTATGCCGGAATGTCATTCGGCTTATGCACAGGGCTGTCATGGGGCTTCCACCATCGCTTCGGCCGGTGTTGCCCGCACCATGCGCTTGAGTTCCGGAATGCACGAGCCGCAGTTGGTGCCGCACTTCAACGCTCCCTGCAGCTTCGCCAGCCGCTCGTCGGCGGTGCCGGTGAAGCGGCCCAGTTCGGTCTGGATCGCCACGTCCGCCACGTTGAAGCAGGTGCACACCGTCTTGCCCCGCGACTGCACCGCCACCGGCGCTTTCGAGCCCGGCGACAGCAGCAGGCGGCCGTAGCTTTGCGCCGGCAGTTCCTCGCGCAGCAGCGTGGAGATCCAGGTTTCGGCGCTGGTGTCGCCGCCCAGCAGGAAGGCTTCGAGGCCCGCGCTGCCGTCGGCACGGCGCACCAGCCGGGCCGAGCGGCGCTGGCCCCGGCGGCGGTCGGCGTAACGCAGGGTGTCGGCGGTCTGCAGGCCGAGCAGGGCTTCGATCTTCTCGACCAGCGCGTCGTCGGGCGCGTCGTGCGCGGCGGCGCGAAAGAGGAGGCCGCTGCGTTCGGCGCCCTGCGTGTTGCCGGCAAACGGCACGCAGGTCGCAAAAGGAAACAGCGCCATCATCGGCTGCAGCGCGCGGTGCGCGGCCAGCGCGTCGCCATCGGGCAGCCAGGCCATGGCCAGCAGCGACCACGGCAGCTCGGCCTTGAGGATCTTCACCGGCGTGTGCTTCAGCTCGGGCTGCTTCGAGGTCGGGCAGTAGGCCGGCGTGGTCAGCGCGTTGATGCCCGCGAGCCGCGTGCCGTTCGACGAGCAGCCGCTCAGGTACTCCTCGCCCCAGTGCATGGCGACGAACGCCTGGCTCAGCCCCACCTCGGCGCTGGCGCGCGCGGGCAGCATGATCGAGCCGCGCCTGGAGGTCAGGTGCACCAGGTCGCCTTCGCGGATCTGGCGGCGCGCCATGTCCTGCGCGTTCATCTGCACCACCGGCTCAGACACATGGCCGAACAGGCGCCCGACGGTGCCGGTGCGGCTCATTCCGTGCCACTGGTCGCGCAGGCGGCCGGTGTTCAGCGAGAAAGGGTAGCGGGCCTCGCGGGCTTCGGCCACCGGCTTGTAGACCGTGTCGACGAAGCGGGCGCGGCCATCGGACGTGGGGAACACGCCGTCTTCGTAGAGGCGCACGCGGCCGGTGTTTTCGCCTTCCTTCAGCGGCCATTGCTGCGGGCCGGCGGTTTCCAGCATCGCGTAGCTCAGGCCGGTGATGTCGAGGTCGCGCCCGCGCGTGGACTCGCGGTGCTCGTTCCAGACCGATTCGGCCGTCTCGTACGGGAACAGCGTGAACGCGCGACCCAACTGCCTTTCGAGCCGGTGCGCGAAGGCCACGGCTATCGACCAGTCGTTGCGCGCCTCGCCGGGCGCCGGCACGGCCGGGCGCACGCGCGAGATGCGGCGCTCGCTGTTGGTCACGGTGCCTTCCTTCTCGCCCCAGGTGGTGGCTGGCAGCAGCAGGTCGGCAAAGGCGCAGGTGGCGGTGGTGGCAAAGGCTTCCTGCACCACGACGAACTCGGCGCGTTCCAGCGCGCGGCGCACCGTGGCCTGGTCGGGCATCGACTGCGCCGGGTTGGTGCAGGCGATCCACAGCGCGCGGATCTCGCCGTCGGCCACGGCCTGGAACATCTCGACAGCCGTCTTGCCCGGCTTCTCGGGCACCGAGGGCACGCCCCACAGCGCGGCCACTTCGGCGCGGTGATCGGGGTTCGCCAGGTCGCGGTGCGCGCTCAGCAGGTTGGCGAGGCCGCCCACTTCGCGCCCGCCCATCGCATTGGGCTGGCCGGTCAGCGAGAACGGGCCCGCGCCGGCGCGGCCGATCTGCGCGGTCGCCAGGTGCAGGTTGATGAGCGCAGCGTTCTTCGCCGTGCCGCTCGACGACTGGTTCAGGCCCTGGCAGTACAGGCTCAGCGTGGCGGGCGAGGTGGCGAACAGCCGCGCCGCCTCGAGCAGGTCTTCCTTCGGGATGCCGCACACCTGCGCGACCTTGTCCGGCGTGCATTCGCGCACCGTTGCCTTCAATGCGTCGAAGCCGTTGGTGTGCGCCGCGATGTACTTCGCGTCGATCCAGCCTTCCCACAGCATCAGGTGCAGCATGCCGTTGAACAGCATCACGTCGGTGCCGGGCTGGATGGGCAGGAACAGGTCGGCGATCTCGACCGTGTCGGTGCGGCGCGGGTCGACCACGATGATCTTCAGCGCCGGGTTCGCGGCCTTCGCGTCCTCGATGCGGCGAAAAAGAATGGGGTGCGCCCACGCCGTGTTGCTGCCCACGATGAACAGGCAGTCGGCGTGCTTCAGGTCGTCGTAGCAGGCCGGCGGCGCGTCGGCGCCCAGCGTCTGCTTGTAGCCGGCCACGGCGCTGCTCATGCACAGGCGCGAGTTGGTGTCGACGTTGTTGGTGCCGATCAGGCCCTTGGCGAGCTTGTTGAAGACGTAGTAGTCCTCGGTGAGCAACTGGCCCGACACATAGAAGCCGACCGAGTCCGGGCCGTGGTCGCGGATCACCTGCGCGAACTTGCCGGCGGCGTTGTCGAGCGCGGTGTCCCACGTCACCGCGGTGGGCGCTTCTGCGCGCGCGAGGCGTTGCATGGGCTGCAGCAGCCGCGTCTGCCGCGTGACCGTGGCGCTGGCCGTGAGGTGCAGCGTCGAGCCCTTGGTGCACAGCCGGCCGAAGTTCGCCGGGTGGTCAGGGTCGCCGCGCACGCCGGTGATTTCGCTGCCCTGCGATTCGATGATGACGCCGCAACCGACGCCGCAGTAGGGGCAGGTGGAGCGGGTCTCAAGCGTCATGGGTTATTCCAGCGGCAGAACCGTCAGCACCGCGAACGGCTTCGGGCCGGCGACCGGGCGCTCCAGGTCGATGGCGTGCGTGGCCAGTTCGCCCGCGTCCAGGTGCACCACGCCGTCTTCCACCTTCACGGCGAACTTCGGCGTGCAGCCTTCGTCGGGCGACCTGGCGCAGCCGTCGTCCAGCCCGATGGCCCAGTTGTGCAGCGGGCAGGCCACGCTGGTGCCGAACACGATGCCCTGGCTCAGCGGGCCACCCTTGTGCGGGCAGCGGTCGAGCAGCGCGAACACCTCGTTCTCGGCGTTGCGGAACACGGCAACGTCCACGCCGGCAGGCCGCGCCACGCGGCGGGCGCCGAGCACGGGGATGTCGTCGATGCGGCAGATGACTTTCCAATCGCTCATGGTGTCTCCTTTCAGGCGGTCTGGTGGGTGTCGATCGGCGCCGTCAGCGGCGTGAACTGCCGCACATCGACCGAGGCCTGCGCCGATTCGAACCACGGATCGGGCTCGCCGTCGAGCGCGAACTGCAGGCGCTCCCACAGCGCCTTGCGGCCTTCGGCGTCGTCGAGGATCTTCTTCTTCACGTAGTCCAGGCCCACGCGGCCGATGTAGTGCACCGTGCGCTCCAGGTACCAGCCCTCTTCGCGGTACAGCTGCAGGAAGGCGCCCGAGTACTCCATCACTTCCTCGGCCGTCTTCACTTTCACGAGAAACTGCGCCACCTCGGTCTTGATGCCGCCGTTGCCGCCCACGTAGAGTTCCCAGCCCGAGTCGACGCCGATCACGCCCACGTCCTTGATGCCGGCCTCCGCGCAGTTGCGCGGGCAGCCCGACACCGCCAGCTTGACCTTGTGCGGCGAGTACATGGCCCACAGCGCGCGCTCCAGGTCCTTGCCCATCTGCGTGGAGTCTTGCGTGCCGAAGCGGCACCACTCGCTGCCCACGCAGGTCTTCACCGTGCGCAGCGACTTGGCGTAGGCAAAGCCGCTGGGCATGCCGATGTCCTTCCAGACGTTTTCCAGGTCTTCCTTCTTCACGCCCAGCAGGTCGATGCGCTGGCCGCCCGTGACCTTGACGGTCGGAATCTTGTACTTGTCGGCCGCGTCGGCAATGCGGCGCAGCTCGTCGGGCGTGGTGTGGCCGCCCCACATGCGCGGAATGACGGAGTAGGTGCCGTCCTTCTGGATGTTGGCGTGGCTGCGCTCGTTGATGAAGCGGCTCTGCGGATCGTCCTTGGCCTCCTTCGGCCAGGTGCTGATCAGGTAGTAGTTGATGGCCGGGCGGCAGGTGGCGCAGCCGTTGGGCGTGCGCCAGCCGAGGTTGCGATACACCTCGTCGTGCGTCAGGTAGTGCTCCTTGCGGATCGCATCGCGCACGTCCTGGTGGCTCGCGTCGGTGCAGCCGCACACGGCCTTCTTCTTCGGCGTGGCCGAGTAGTCGCCGCCGGCGGTGAACATCAGGATCTGCTCGACCAGCCCGGTGCACGAACCGCAGCTGGCACTGGCCTTGGTGTGCTTCTTCACCTCGTCGAGCGTGAACAGGCCCTTTTCCTTGATGGCCTTGCAGATGGTGCCCTTGCTCACGCCGTTGCAGCCGCAGACCTCGGCGTCGTCGGGCATGGTCGCGGCCTTGTTGTGGCCCTCGTGGCCGGTGTCGCCGATGTTCGATTCGCCGAACATGAGCTTGTCGCGGATGTCGTGCACGCTGCGGCCGTCGCGCAGCAGCTTGAAGTACCAGCTGCCGTCCACCGTGTCGCCGTAGAGGCAGGCGCCCACCAGCTTGTCGTCCTTGATCACCAGCTTCTTGTAGACGCCGCCGAAGGGGTCGCTCATGACGATTTCTTCAGTGCCTTCGCCGCCCATGAACTCACCGGCCGAGAACAGGTCGATGCCCGTCACCTTCAGCTTGGTGGAGGTGAGCGAGCCCAGGTAGCGGCCGATGCCGAACTGCGCCAGGTGGTTGGCCGCCACCTTGGCCTGCTCGAACAGCGGCGCGACCAGGCCGTAGGCAATGCCGCGGTGCGCCGCGCACTCGCCCACCGAGTAGATGCGTGCATCGGTCACGGTCTGCATGGTGTCGGTGACGACGATGCCGCGGTTGCAGTGCAGGCGCATCTTCTCAGCCAGCTCCACGTTGGGGCGGATGCCCACGGCCATCACCACCAGGTCGGCAGCCACCTCGGTGCCGTCCTTGAAGCGGATGGTCTTGACGCGGCCGCCCTTGCCGTCGTCGCTGTCGCCGACGAGGTCTTGCGTCTGCGCGCCGATCCGGAACTTCAGGCCCCGGTCTTCCAGCGACTTCTGCAGCAGCTTGCCCGCCACGTCGTCGAGCTGGCGCTCCATCAGCCAGGGCATCACGTGCACCACCGTCACGTTCATGCCGCGCAGCATCAGGCCGTTGGCGGCTTCGAGGCCCAGCAGGCCACCGCCGATGACCACCGCGTTCTTGTGCGTGCGCGCGGTCTCGATCATGTAGTCGGTGTCGGCGATGTCGCGGTAGGCGATCACGCCCTTCAGGTCCTTGCCGGGCACCGGCAGCATGAAGGGGTTGGAGCCGGTGCACATCAGCAGGCGGTCGTAGGCAGCCTCGGTGACATCGCCTTGCGAATCCACGGCGCGCACGACGCGCTTGACGCGGTCGACTTCCACCACCTTCTTGCCGGCGTGCAGCGTGATGTTGTTGTCCGTGTACCACTCCCAGCTGTTGAGCACGATCTCGTCGACCGTCTGCTCGCCCGCCAGCACCGGCGACAGCAGGATGCGGTTGTAGTTGGGATGCGGCTCCGCGCCGAAGACGGTGATGTCGTACAGCTCGGGCGCGATCTTCAGCAACTCTTCGAGCGTGCGCACGCCGGCCATGCCGTTGCCGACCATCACGAGTTTCATTTTCTTCATGGGGCTGGGCCTTTCAGGGAAATCAAGCAAAGGAGCGCCCGCGGCGCGCGTTCAGAATCGCGCCATGAGCTTTGAAGTGGACATCGGCTACAGCAGCCAGCGCGGACCGCGCGAGCTGAACGAAGACTTCGCCGGTGCAGTGCATGCGCCGCCGGGCGACGAGGCCCGCGGCCTCATTGCGGCCATTGCCGATGGGGTGTCCAGCGGCGGGCACGGCCGCGAAGCGGCGCAGACCACGGTGATGGGCCTGCTGGCCGACTACTTCGCCACGCCCGCCACCTGGGAGCCGACCGCCGCGCTCGACCGCCTGATCGGCGCGCAGAACGGCTGGCTGGCCGACCACAACCGCCGGCGCCAGAGCAAGCAGGACGGCGGCACGGCGCTCACCACGCTCACCGCACTGGTGCTGCACGGCCAGAGCTACACGCTGGCGCACGTGGGCGACACGCGCGCCTGGCGCGTGCGCGCCGGCGGCGGGCCGGCCGTGCCGCTCACGCAGGACCATGCCTTCGACCACCCCGACATGCGCAGCCGGCTCACGCGCGCCATCGGCCTGGACGACCAGGTGCGCGTCGACTACGCCCAGGGCGACGTGCGCGTGGGCGACTGCTTCGTGCTGAGCTCCGACGGCGTGCACGGTGTGCTCAAGCCGCAGCAGGTGGCCGCGCTGGCCCTGCAGGGCGATGCCGAAGCGGCCAGCGAGGCGCTGGTGCATGCGGCGCTCGACGCCGGCTCGCGCGACAACGCGACCGCGCTGGTCATCCGCGTGGTGGGGCTCGATGCGCGCCAGCTCGACGACGAACTCGGCGACGGCCGCCGGCTCGCACCGCCGCCCGCGCTGAAGGTGGGCGACGTGCTCGACGGCTACGCCATCACCGCGCTGGTGGCCGACACCGGCGTGCACCTGCTGTACCAGGCGCGGCATCCGCAGACGCGCGAGCTGGTCGCGCTGAAGACGCTGCACCCCTCGCGTGCCGGCGATCCGCAGGAACGCGCGATGCTGGCGCACGAGGCGTGGCTGGGGCTGCGTGTCGGAGGTATTGGCGGCAGCGGGTTCGTTCGTGTGCACGAGCGCGCCGAGAACGCGAGCGCGCTGTACATCGTGTTCGACTGGCATGGCGGGCGCACGCTGGAGCAGTTGCGCAAGGCGAACGCGCGCGGCGCGGTGTCCGAGGTAGTTGCCGCCGGCATCGAACTGAGCCGCGCGCTCGGCCGGCTGCACCGGCAGGGCGTGATCCATCGCGACATCAAGCCGGGCAACCTGCACCTGGGCGACGACGGGCGCTGGCGCATCATCGACCTCGGCGTGGCCCTGTCCGGAAGAGAAGGCGCTGCCCAGCGCGAGCTGCATGCCGGCACGCCCAGCTACATCAACCCCGAGCAGTGGGAGGAGGGCGGCACCGCCAACGCGGCCAGCGACCTGTTCGCGCTCGGCGTCACGCTGTACCAGTGGCTCACCGGCCACCTGCCCTACGGCGAGATCGAGCCCTACCAGGTGGCGCGCTACCGGCGCGATCCGGTCGCGCTCTCGCGCATCCGCCCCGACGTGCCGATCTGGCTCGACCATCTGGTGCGCAAAGCCGTTGCCCGTGATCCGCGCGAGCGCTTCGAAACCGCCGAGGAGCTGCTGCTCGCGCTGGAGCGCGGCGCCTCCCGCCCTGTGAACGCGCCCGCCGCCACGCCGCTGATCCGCCGCGACCCGCTCGCGCTCTACCAGCTCGCGCTCGGCGTGTCGGTCCTGTTCAACGTGCTGCTCATCGTGTGGCTGCTGTTCTTGCCACGTTGAGCGGAAGACGGCGGGGCGTGTCATGAGCGTGCCGTCTTTCGAATGTGGGGGGCAGCTGCGTGCGGCGTCGTGACGCGCGCACGGCCGCCCTTTTCGGCCCAGGTGCGGGTCCAGCGGATCTGCATCACGCGCATCACGCCCAGCATCACCAGCGACAGCGCCGCGAAGAACACGAAGCCCCAGATATAGCTGCCCAGGTATTGCTTCGACAGGCCCATGGCGTTGGGCACGAGGCCGCCGCCCAGCGCGCCGATCTCGCCGATCATCGAGCCGGCCACTGCCGTGCTCGTAGGCCAGCGCAGCGGCACCAGCTGGAACAGCGCGCCGTTGCCCGCGCCCAGTGCGGCGAAGCAGACGATCAGCACCAGCGTGGTGACGGCCAGCGAGCCTGAAGAGAAGCCCACCAGCACCAGGCTCACGGCCACCACCAGCAGCACCACCGTCAGCGTGTTGACGCCGCCCCAGCGGTCGGAGATCCAGCCGCCCACGACGCGCACGGCCGCGCCCATGAAGGCCGCGAGCATGGTCAGCTGGCCGGCCTGCACCTTGCTCACGCCGAACTGGTCGTAGTAGTACGAGGGCAGGAAGGTGGTGAGGCCGATGAAGCCGCCGAAGGTCACGCCGTAGATCAGGCTGAACACCCAGCCGTCTTTCTCGAACAGGCAGGCAATGTGCTCGCGGAAGCTCGAATGAGCGTTCACGTCCGGCGGCTCCTTGGCGAACACCACCATCACGACCATCGGAATGAGGATGGCGACGGCGGCCACGCCGTACACCGCCTGCCAGCCCAGCCAGTTCGCCAGCGGCGGCGCCACCAGCACCGACACCGCCGTGCCCACGTTGCCCGCGCCCACAAGGCCCATGGCCAGGCCCTTGTGCTGCGGCGGGAACCAGCCCGAGCCAAGCGACAGCGCCACGCCGAAGCTCGCACCCGCAATGCCCAGCAGCACACCCATGGCGAGCAGGTCGTTGAAGCTCTTGACGAAGAAGAAGCCGAACAGCATCGCCACCGCGATCAGCGCCATTTCGACCAGCGTGGCCTTCTTGCGGCCGATGTACTGCGAGAGGATGCCCAGCGGAAAGCGCATCAGCGCGCCCGCGATGATCGGCACCGACAGCATCAGGCCCTTCTGGGCGGGCGAGAGGTTGAAGGTTTCGCCGATGAACGGCGCCATGGCGCCGTTGAGCACCCAGATGCAGCAGGAAAACGAGAAGTACAGGAAGGCCGCGAACAGTGTCGGGCTGTGGCCTGATTGCAAGAAATTCCTGAAGCTGGACATGGCGTTCAAAGATGCGAAAAGCCGCGGCGCGACCCTGGAGAGGTCGTGTCGACGGACGGGGTTGGGGTCGGAGTGCCGGCAGCGGACGCTGTCGGCGTGGGGGTGTGCACGGCGTGTGAATTGCCGGGCCGGCTGCAGGAGCCTGCAGCCTCATCACCAAAGCGGTGCTTCGTTACACCGCGCTCCGTTTCATGCAAGAGGCGTGCCTGCGAGTTCGCGCGGGCGTGGCCTATGCTCGCGGTGCGTTCCCACACCGCTTCCCCAAGATGTCCCTTCTCGTAGTCCTGCCCGATGAACCCGCCGGCCTCGTTTTGCCCGAGGCGCTTGCGCGGGCGCTGTCCGGCGCCGGTCTCGACGTGCTCGGCTGCGCGGATTGCGGCAGCTTCGCGCGGCAGGTCGAGGTGCTGGCCCCCCGGCAGGCCTTGATCTGCCTGCCTTTGCCCACGCCCGCGCTGCTCGACGCCTTGTACACGTGGGCCGGCCTGCCGCCGTGTGCGCTGAGCCTTGTCAGCGCGCCGTTGAGCGGTGCTCAACATGAAGAACTGATCGCGCTCGGCATGCACGCATGGATGCAGATCGATGCCATCGATGCCGAATCGCTCGCCGCATTGGCCGCCCGCGCCCGGTCGCGCTGGCAGCGCGAGGCCACTTTGCGCACCGAACTGGAGAGCCTGCGCACCCGCATGGACGAGCGCAAGTGGGTCGACCGCGCCAAGGGCCTGCTGATGTCCGCGCGCGGCATCGGCGAGGACGAAGCCTTCGGCCTGCTGCGCGGCGCTGCGATGCACGCCAACCTGCGTCTGGGCGAGGTGTCGCGCTCGGTCATCGAGGCGGCGCAGTGGGCCGACGCGATCAACCGCGCCGGGCAACTGCGCATGCTTTCGCAGCGGCTGGTGCGCGTGGCGGCGCAGCTGCTGGGCAACATCGACGCCCAGCGGGCGCGAGTGCTGCGCACGCAGTCGGCCGAGCGGGTGCAGCAGAACCTCGATCATCTGGCGACCCTCGGGCTCGGTGCGGCTGGTGCGCAGGCGCTGGGGGATGCGCAAGCCGCGTGGAGCGGACTGGCCACTGCCTTGACTGCACGGCCGACGGCAGCGGGGCTGGCCGACATCGACCAGCGCGCGGAAGTGCTGCTCCACGCAGCGGAGGCCTTGACGGAGGCGCTCGAAACCTCGGGCGCGCGGCGCGCGCTGCGCATCGTCAACATCTGCGGACGGCAGCGCATGCGCGCGCAGCGGCTGGCCAAGGACGCGCTGCTGGCCGCCGCGCTGAAAGAGAAGGCCGCGAACGCGCGGCTGGTGCCGACCATGGCCGAGTTCGAGGCCGCATTGCTCGAGCTGGAGCACGCGCCGCTCAGCACCACCGAGATCCGCGCCGCGCTGGCCAGCGCCCGCGACGAATGGCTGCGGCTGGTCGGCGGCGTGCGCACGCTCGACAGCGCCGACGGCCGCGCCACGCTGGTGCGTTCCAGCGACGCGCTGGTCGACACCTTCGAGCGCCTCACGGCGTCGTACGAGCACAGCCTGCAAGTGATCATGTCCTGACGCCGGTTGTGCTGGCGCGGGCGCAGCGTCAGGCCGCGACCTTCTCCACGTGCGCCTGGCGCGTGTAGAGGAAATCGATCACCGCCTTGCGTGCGTGCACATAGGCCGGGTCTTCGGCCAGTTCGACGCGGTTGCGCGGGCGCGGAAGGTTCACTGCGAGCACGTCGCCGATGGTGGCGGCCGGGCCATTGGTCAGCATCACGATGCGGTCGCTCAGCAGCACGGCCTCGTCGACGTCGTGCGTCACCATGACGACGGTGCTGTGCGTCTTCTGCACGATGGCCAGAAGCTCGTCCTGCAGCTTGGCGCGGGTGAGGGCGTCGAGCGCGCCGAAGGGCTCGTCCATCAGCAGCACCTTGGGCTCCATCGACAGCGCGCGCGCAATGCCCACGCGCTGCTTCATGCCACCGGAGATTTCGCCGGGCCGCTTCTGCGCGGCGGGCGTGAGGCCCACCAGCGCCAGCGCCGCATCGGTGCGCGCGCGCAGCTGCGCTTTGTTTTCGGTGGCTGCGAACACGCGTTCGACCGCGAGGTACACGTTCTCGAAGCAGGTGAGCCAGGGCAGCAGAGAGTGGTTCTGGAACACCACCGCGCGCTCGGGGCCGGGGCCCCTGATTTCCTTGTTGGCGCACAGCAGCGAGCCTTCGGTGGGCGTGGTGAGCCCGGCAATCAGGTTCAGCAGCGTCGACTTGCCGCAGCCCGAGTGGCCGATGAGCGTGATGAACTCGCCCTTGGCCACGTTCAGGTTCACGTCGCGCAGCGCGACGAAGCGGCCCTTGGGCGTCTTGAATGCCTGCTCGACCCCGTGGATCTCGATGTACTTGCTGTCGTCGATCATGACTTCACCTCTTCGAATGTGAATGCCGTTGCGAGCTTGATGAGCGCGAACTCCAGCACCAGGCCGACGATGCCGATCACGAAGATCGCGATGATGATGTTGGCGACGTTGAGGTTGTTCCACTCGTCCCACACCCAGAAGCCGATGCCGACACCGCCGGTGAGCATCTCGGCCGCCACGATCACCAGCCACGCGGTGCCCACGGCCAGGCGCACGCCGGTCAGCATGTAGGGCAGCACGGCGGGGAACAGGATCTTGGTGAGGATCTTCCATTCGCTGAGGTTCAGCACCTTGGCTACGTTCATGTAGTCGCTCGGCACGCGCTGCACGCCCACGGCCGTGTTGATGACCATCGGCCAGATCGAGCAGATGAAGATGGTCCAGATGGCCGCCGGGTTGGCGCCCTTGAACACCAAGAGGCCGATGGGCAGCCAGGCCAGCGGCGACACCGGGCGCAGCAGGCTGATCAGCGGGTTGAACATGCGCGCGAGAAATTCGAAGCGCCCGATCGCGAAGCCGGCCGGAATGCCGACCAGCGCCGCCAGCCCGAAGCCCAGCGCCACGCGCTGCAGCGACGAGAGCACGTTCCAGCCCACGCCCTGGTCGTTCGGGCCCTTGCTGTAGAACGGATCGCTGAACACCGTCACGGCCTGCTGCCAGGTGGCTGCGGGCGTGGGGAAGCCGGTGGTGCTTTTCATGGCCACCACTTCCCAGATCAGCAGCAGCAGGCCGAAGCCCGCCAGCGGCGGCAGCACGCGCATCCAGAAGGCGCGCAGGTCGATGGGCGTGCGCACCCGGGGCTCGGGCGCCGGGGCGGGTGCGGGCTTGGGGGCTGCCGGCCTGGCGGCGACGGAAGGGGCCACTTGCGTCACCTGCGCGGTGGTCGCTTCGAGCGGCGAGTGAAAGACTGCGCTGACCATGTTGTTCTCCCTATGCATGAAGCTTGAAGGACTCGGCGTATTTCTTCGGGTCTTTGCCGTCCCAGACCGAGCCGTCGAACAGCTTGCTGGTGCGCATCGTTTCCTTGGGCACTGGCGTCTGCGTGGCTGCGGCGGCCTGCTTGTAGATGTCGATGCGGTTGATCTCGGTGGCCACCTTCAGGTAGTCGGGGTGTTCCTTCAGCAGGCCCCAGCGCTTGTGCTGCGTGAGGAACCACATGCCGTCCGACAGGTACGGGAAGGTCACGGCGCCGCCGTTGTAGAACTTCATGTGGTTGGGGTCGTCCCAGCTCTTGCCCAGGCCGTTGGTGTAGCGGCCCAGGATGCGCTGGTTGATGGCGTCCACGCTGGTGTTGACGTAGCTCTTGTCGGCGATGGTCTCGGCCATCTTGTTCTTGTTCTGCAGGCCGGTGTCGATCCACTTGCCGGCCTCGAGGATGGCGGCGGTCACGGCGCGCGCGGTGTTCGGGTATTTCTTGGTGAACTCGGCCGTGGTGCCGAGCACCTTCTCGGGGTGGTCCTTCCAGATGTCCTGCGTGGTGATGGCCGTGATGCCGATGCCGTCCATGATCGCGCGCTGGCCCCAGGGTTCGCCCACGCAGTAGCCGTCCATGTTGCCCACGCGCATGTTGGCCACCATCTGTGGCGGCGGCACGGTGATGTTCTTCACGTCCTTGAACGGGTCGATGCCGGCGGAGGCGAGCCAGTAGTAGAGCCACATGGCGTGCGTGCCGGTGGGGAAGGTCTGCGCGAAGGTGTATTCGCGCTTCTCGCTGGCGATGAGCTTGGCGAGCGAGGCGGCATCGACCGCGCCCTTGTCCGAGAGCTTCTTCGACAGCGTGATGGCCTGGCCGTTGTTGTTGAGCGTCATGAGCACGGCCATGTCCTTCTTGGGGCCGCTTACGCCGAGGTGCACGCCGTAGACGAGGCCGTAGAGCACGTGCGCCATGTCGAGCTCGCCGTTGACCAGCTTGTCGCGCACGCCGGCCCAGCTGGCTTCCTTGCTGGGGACGATCTTCACGCCGTACTTCTTGTCGATGCCGAGCACCGAGGCCATCACCACGCTGGCGCAGTCGGTCAGCGGGATGAAGCCGATCTTCACTTCTTCCTTCTCGGGCTTGTCCGAGCCCTGGGCCCAGACGGCGGCGCGCAGCGCCGGGTCGATGCCGACGGCGCCGATGGCAGCGGCTTGCAATACGCGGCGTCGGCTGAGGCGGGTTTTGAGCAGGTCGGTCATGGGGCGGGCTCCGGTTGAAGGCAAACAACAAACAAGAAAGACAAAAACGAAAAGGCGTCCGCACCGCGCAGGGGCTGCTCGAAAACGAGCCCTTGCGGGATGGGGACGCCTTTGTCCGGTTCGGTGGGAGACACCCGCCGTTGGGTGCCGCCTGCCTGAAGACCCATTGGGGGGCCTACGAACTTATTGCTTGCAAGCGGTGTGCCAGCCTTCGGGTGCTACGGGCTGCTATCAAGAAAGTAGCGGGATGCGGCCGCACAGCATGGGAGAGGGCCCGATCAGGCCGGGAAGTGCCGGATGGCACAGTTGTTGTGCACTGCACCAAGTTGAACGGCAGGACCGCTTCAACGCGGCGGCGCGCGGTCGAGCATGGGCAGGTAGTCGGCCATTGCCAGCATTGACTCGGCCACGTCGACCAGCCGCCGCTTCTGGTTCATCGCGGTCTGGCGCAGCATCTTGTGCGCGTCTTCCTCGCTGAGCCGGCGGTGCGCCATCAGCAGGCCCTTGGCGCGTTCGACGATCTTGCGTTCGTTGAGCGAGGCGCGCACGGTTTCGAGCTCGTCGCTCATGGCCTGCAGGCGGTGCGACTGTTCCTGGACCATGTCGAGCACCGAGCGTTCGAGATGGCGGCCGAACTGGGCGGGCGCGGCTGACTGCGCGTCGGCGTCGTCGAAGAACAGGGCGCCAGCCTGCGGGGCCAGCGTGTCGAGCAGCTGCCGGTATTCCTGCAGCTCGCTGCGCGCCTGCACGGTCTTTCGCTCGCACAGCGCGCGCAGGTCGGCGGCCAGGCGGTCCTCGACGATCTTCATGGCGTCGATGCGGCGGGTGCAGCAGTCGAACCAGGCCTGGCTGAGCGGCACGTCAGCCGGCGTGGAGGCGGCGCCGCGCCGGCGGATGCGTTCGAGCTCGGCCACTTCGGCATCGGGCTGGCTGTTGCGCCACAGCGCGAGCACCGCCTCACCGGAGAAATCGGTGAACACCTGGAAGCAGCGTTCCTGCGATTCGATCAGGTGCAGCCACTGCAGGCGCTGCGCTTCGTCGCTGCGGCCCAGCGCCAGCGCGGCGGAGCCGAAGGCGCGCTCCTGGCCGGCGAATTCCTTGCCCTGCATGAAGTTGAACATCGCGACCAGCAGGCGCGAGATCTCTGGGTCGGTGGCGCCGTCGGCCGCCTCGAACACCACCGACAGCAGGCCGGCGACGAGCTTGGCGAACGCGGCGGTGGACTGCGCCGGCTTCAGTTCGAGCGCATCGATGCGGCGGCGCAGGCCGGGCAGGGCGTCCAGCCCGGGGAGCACCCATGCGATGCGGCTGAACAGGCGTGCGCTGTTGCCGGTGCCCGCGCCGCGGTGGTTGTCGGCCTCGAGCTGGTCGAAGCCGGCGCGCACCTCCTGCTCCAGCGCGATGCATTCGGCGATCTGCGGGCCGCGCTGGTCGGCGAAGCGGGCGCCGCGAGAGGTGAGGAACATGTTCGACATGCCCCGCTCGCGCTGCAGCGCGTGGACGAGGCGGCCGATCAGGCTCACCAGTTCGCTGGTGCGGGCGAGCTGATCCAGCTCGTCGATTTCGCAGCGACGGGCAGCGATCAGAAAACTCAGTCCGGATTTCATGGTGGGAGGGCGCGGGGCTCTGGCATGGTCAACGCAACATCCGTGCCTCGGGGAGTGGAGAGCGCCGCCGTTTGCCCCTTCGCGGGTGCCGGGGGAGGGCGCCGCCTACACTCGGCGGCATGCTCTTGTTGGGAATCGAATCATCCTGCGATGAAACCGGCGTGGCGCTGGTCGAGTCGCACGGCGACGCGCTGCCGCTGCTGCTTTCGCACGCGCTGCACAGCCAGATCGCCATGCACCAGGCCTACGGCGGCGTGGTGCCCGAACTGGCCAGCCGCGACCACATTCGCCGCGTGCTGCCGCTGACTGAAGCCGTCATGGCCGAAGCCGGTCGCACGCTGGGCGAGATCGACGTGGTGGCCTACACGCGCGGGCCGGGCCTGGCGGGCGCGCTGCTGGTGGGCGCCGGCGTGGCCTGTGCGCTGGGCGTGGCGCTTGGCAAGCCGGTGCTGGGCGTGCATCACCTCGAAGGGCATCTGTTGTCGCCGTTCCTGAGCGCCGATCCGCCGGAGTTTCCGTTCGTCGCGCTGCTGGTGTCGGGCGGCCACACCCAGCTGATGCGGGTGGACGGCGTGGGCCGCTACGAGCTGCTCGGCGAAACCATCGACGACGCGGCCGGCGAGGCCTTCGACAAGAGCGCCAAGCTCATGGGCTTGCCGTACCCGGGTGGGCCGTGGCTCGCGAAGCTGGCCGAAGGCGGCAGTGCCACGGCCTTCAAGCTGCCGCGGCCGCTGCTGCACAGCGGCGATCTCGATTTTTCTTTTGCCGGCCTGAAGACGGCCGTGCTTACGCAGGCCAAGAAGCTTGGCGACCAGCTCGAAGCGAACAAGGCTGACCTGGCAGCGTCCACGCAGGCGGCCATCGTCGAGGTGCTGCTGAAGAAGTCGCTTGCCGCGCTCGACCAGACCGGGCTCAAGCGCCTGGTGGTGGCGGGGGGAGTGGGAGCCAACAGGAATCTGCGCGAACAGCTGAACGCCGCGTGCGCCAAGCGCAAGGTGCGCGTGCACTACCCTGAGCTGCACCTGTGCACCGACAACGGCGCGATGATCGCCATGGCTGCGGCGATGCGCCTGCAGTCGGGGCTGTCGCAGGCGAGCGAGCGCTATGCCTTCGACGTCAGGCCGCGATGGCCCATGGCTTCGCTACCGGAGACTGCGTAAGCAGTTGCTTTGATCGGCCGATTGCCGGCAGCGGCAGCACGTCGAGCACGTTGCGCCACAGCTGGCGCCACTGCGGCCAGTCGTGGCCACCCTCGGTCGTGAAGACGCGCCCCGGCGGCAGGGCGTCGGCCAGCAGCTTGTGGTTGCTGGCAAAGCGGTCGTCGAGCCCGAAGCCCAGGTACAGCGGCGGCAGGTTCTGCGACGGCTGGGCTTCCAGGTACTGCTGGAAGAAGGGCCAGAGCTTGCGGTCGGGCTCTTCGTCGGGCTGCGGCCCGGTAGGCGCCTGCCAGGTGCGCAGGCCGCCGGCTTTCTTGATCTCCGCGCCGAGCACCCGGCGTCCCAGGTAGGGCGCGAGCGCCACGATGCCGTCCACCGAGCCCGGCCGCGCCAGTTCGTGAATGAGCGCGCCGAAGCCGCCGATGGAAATGCCCACGAGCCAGATCGACTTGTAGCCCTTGGCGCGCTGCGGCTCGATGACCTCGGTGTGGAGGCGATCGCTCAGCGTCTGTTCGTAGTAGTAGGAAACATCCGCGTCCACCAGCAGGGAGTCGGCCGCCAGATGGCGTTCGCGCACGGCTGCGATGAACCCTTCGCGCTCGAACTCGTCGGGCTTCAGGTACGCCCCGGGCAGGAACACCAGGAGCGTGTCGGATTGTTCGTTGGGGTTGGCGGATTGAAGGTGCGTTTTCATGGTGCCTTTGGGGCACCCGAACCGCACCGTAGCGAGTTCGGTGCGTTTACGAGACGCCCACGAAGAAGAAAGTTCTAAGAAAACGTCACATCATGTGACGTTATCTGGCGCTATTGTGAATAAGGTGCTCGTTTAAAGTCAAAACGAGGCCTTAACTAACATTTTCCTCTTGTGGGCATAGGCCAAATTAGTTGATTTGTAACTGAGTGGCCTGGCTCACGGGGACCAGCTTGCCGAGCTTCAGCGTGAGCACGCCGTTCTCGAGCTTTGCTTCGCTGGTGGCCACGTCGATGTCCTGCGGCAGCTCGTAGGCGGCCTTGAACTGGCGCTTGGCTTCGGCCTTGCTGTCGATGCGCAGCACGGCGCCTTCGATGCTGATCGCGAGGTCTTCGCGCGTGAAACCCGGCACGTCGAGCGAGAGGGTCCAGCTCTTGTCGTCCTGCTCGACCAGCGGCGAGCGGCGGGCACCGGCGAAGGCATCGTTCACGAAGCGTTCGAACGAGCGGTCATAGGCGCGGGGAGCAAAGCGGGCGGTGCGAAGGGTGGGGGCGAAAAACATGATGAAGAACTCCTGAATCAACACAATGGGGACAAGGAATGTGTGTCCCTTACACTGCGCGGCCGTTCAATCGTGAGTGCCGCTTGAGACCTCATCTAGGCGCAGCCGCACGCGTTTCAAGACAATGAATCCCCCCTTTATTTGGCGTCGCGAGGCCTTGAAATTCGCGGCGCTGGCGCTATGCGCGAGGCCCTTCGCCGCGCTGGCGCAAGCATCGGTTTCATCGCCACCTGCGCCCATTCGCCTGGCACTCATCGAAAGCATGAGCGGCCCCTTCGCCAACACCGGCGAGGCCGTGTTCCGCAATCTGTTGTGGGCGGTGGAGCGCGTGAATGCGCGAGGCGGCATCAAGCTGCCCGGCGGCACGCGGCCCCTGCAGCTCGACCGCTACGACAGCAAGGGACAGAACGAAGAAGCGCTCTCCGCGCTGCGCGCCGCGATGGACGACGGCGCGCGCATCGTGCTGCAGGGCAACTCGTCGGCCACGGCCGCGGCGCTGGTCGATGCCATCGACAAGAACAACGAGCGCGACCCGTCGCGGCGCGTGATCTTCCTCAACTACGCGGCGGTCGACCCTGTGCTCACGAACGAGCGCTGCAGCTTCTGGCACTTTCGCTTCGACGCCCATGCCGACATGCGCGTGGCAGCGCTGATGGACGTGGTGAAGGACGACGCAGCGCTCAAGCGCGTCTACCTGATCGGACAGGACTACAGCTTCGGCCAGGCCGTGCTGCGCGAGGCGCGCCGGCAGCTCGGCACACAGCGGCCCGACGTGGAGATCGTCGGCGACGAGCTGCATCCGATGGGCAAGGTGAAAGACTTTGCGCCCTATGCCACCAAGATCATCGCGAGCGGTGCGCAGGCCGTGGTCACGGGCAACTGGGGCAACGACCTCACGCTGCTGGTGAAGGCGGCGCGCGAAGCGGGCTTCAACGGCACCTTCTATACCTTCTACGGCAATGCGCTCGGTGCGCCCGCAGCCATCGGCGATGCGGGCATCGGGCGCGTGATCGCGGTGGCCGACTGGCTGCCCAACGTGCAGACGACGCAGTCCGAAGCCTTCTACCGCGCCTTCCGCGCGCGCTTTCCGAAGCCAGCCGAAGACTATGTGCACATGCGGCTGGCGCTGATGATCGAAGCGCTCGTACAGGCCATCGAACGCGCGGGCAGTGTCGACGCGGTGCCTGTGGCACGCGCGCTGGAGCAGGCCGACGTGAGCCTGTACGGCCAGCGCGGGCGCATGCGCGCTGCGGACCACCAGTTCCAGCAGCAGCTCGTGGTCGGCGTGATGGACAGGCAGGGCAGGCCGGGCGTGCAGTTCGACGTCGAAGGCTCCGGCTACGGCTTTCGGGTGGTCAAGACCATCGCCCCCGAGCGCGCCGAGCTGCCGACCTCGTGCAAGATGAAGAGACCTTGATGACGATGATGAACAGGACAACCAGACATGCGTGAAGCCATCCACAACCTCGAAGCATCGAAGATCCGCGAAGTCGCCAATGCCGGCATGGGCCGCGACGACGTGCTGGCCTTCTGGTTCGGCGAAAGCGACGAAGTCACTCCCGAGGTGATCCGCCAGTCGGCCATCGAGTCGCTGCAGCGGGGCGAAACCTTCTACGCCCACAACCTCGGCCTGCCCGAACTGCGCGAAGCCATCGCGCGCTACACCAGCGGGCTGCATCCGGCGGTCGATGCCTCGCGCATCGCCGTCACCTCGGGCGGCGTGAGCGCGCTGATGCTCGCGGTGCAGGCGCTGGTCGATGCGGGCGACGAAGTGGTCGCCGTGACGCCGGTGTGGCCCAACCTGACGGCGCAGCCCGCGATCATGGGCGCGCATGTGCGCACGCTGTCGCTGGTGCCGGTGAAGGGCCAGTGGACGCTCGACCTGCCCGCGTTGCGCGCAGCGGTCACGTCGAAGACGAAGCTGCTGATCGTCAACGCGCCGAACAACCCCACGGGCTGGACCATGACGCGCGACGAGCAGCAGGCCGTGCTCGACCATTGCCGCAAGACCGGCACGTGGATCCTTGCCGACGAGGTGTACGAGCGGCTGTACTACGAGCCGACGCCCAATGGCTGCGCGCCGAGCTTCCTCGACATCTCGAAGCCTGACGACCGCCTCGTCGTCACGCACAGCTTCTCGAAGAGCTTCCTGATGACGGGCTGGCGCCTCGGCTGGCTGGTGCTGCCGCCGTCGATGGTGGACGGCATCGGCAAGCTGATCGAGTTCAACACCTCATGCGCCAGCGTGTTCACTCAGCGCGCCGCCATCACCGCCATCGAGCACACGAGCGAGATCACGCCGCGCGTGGTGGCGCACCTGAAGCAATGCCGCGACACGCTGGTGCCGCTGCTGGCGGCGCTGCCGGGCGTGCAGGTGGCCTCGGCCAAGGGCGGCATGTACGCCTTCTTCCGGCTCGAAGGCTTCGGCGATTCGCTCGAAGTGGCCAAGCGGCTGGTGGCAGAGGCGGGCCTGGGGCTCGCGCCGGGCAATGCCTTCGCACCTGAAGCGCAGGGCTGGCTGCGCTGGTGCTTTGCGTCGAAAGACCCGCAGCGGCTGGTGAAGGGCGTGGAGCGGTTGCGCAACTGGCTGGCGGAGCAGCAACCCGGCAAGGGCTGAGCCGGCTGCAATTTCGTTCAATACGCGGCGCGCCGGGGCCGCGAAGCTCGAGCTTTTCTCGAAAGCGAAAGGTCCGGCATGTTGTCGCAACGGTTGAAGGGGATGGCGCTGTGCGCGCTGGCGATGGTCACGGTCGGCAGCACGGTGGTGGCCAGCAAGGTCATCGCGGGCGGGCTGCCGCCGTTCACCGCGACCGCGCTGCGGTTCGCGATGGCGCTGCCGGTGTTCCTGGTGCTGCTGCGGCTGACCCGCACGCCGTGGCCGCGGCCCGGCCGGCGGGATCTGGCGCTGCTGGTGTGCCAGGCGGGGCTGGGGAGCGTGGGCTACACCGTGCTGCTGATCCTTGGTGTGCGCTGGGCGCCGGCGGCCAGTGCGGGCGTGGTGGCTGGTACCTTGCCGGCTGTGGCGGCGCTGGTGGCGGTGATTGCGCTGCGCGAGCGGCCGGGGCGGTTTCTGGTGGGCAGCATCGTGCTGGCGACGGCGGGGGTGCTGGCGATCAGCTGGCCCGGGGCGGGCCAGGCTTCGGCGGGGGACTCAAAATCCCCGGCGGCTCTGATCGGCAACCTGCTGGTTTTGGGCGCGGTGGTTTGCGAGGCGATGTTCATCCTGCTCAACAAACGCCTGCGGGTGCCGGTGCGTCCGCTGGTGCTGTCGACGCTGATGACGGCCTTCGGGTTGCTCCTGTCGCTGGTGCCGGCGCTGTTCGAGCGAGCCTGGGAGCGCCCCTTGCCGGCGGAGGCACTGGCTGGCGTCGCCTACTACGCGCTGGTGCCGACGGTGCTGGGCTTCGTGCTGTGGTTTGCCGGATCTTCCCGGCTGCGCGGGGCCGAGGCGGCGCTTTTCACTGCCGTTCTACCGGTTTCGGCGCTGGCGCTGGCCGCGCTCTGGCTGGGCGAAAGCATCAGCCTGGCGCAGATCGGCGGGGCAGCCTGCGTGCTGGGCGCCGTGGGGCTGGCTTCGCTCGATGGAAGGCCCTCAAGGGGGCCTGAAAGCCCGATCAGGACGGTCGGGCTATAATTCCAAGGCTTTGCATGCCGCAAGGCGCACGGTGGGTGCAGTTCCAGCGCACACCGCAAGTCAAACATCCCGGAACAAGGAAATCAACATGATCGCAGCCTCCATCAAGGCAGAAGTTGTCAAGGACAACGCCCGCGCCGCCAACGACACCGGCAGCCCCGAAGTGCAAGTCGCACTGCTGACCGCCCGCATCAACGAGCTCACCCCCCACTTCAAGACGCACGCCAAGGACCACCACGGCCGTCGCGGCCTGCTGCGCATGGTGAGCCGCCGCCGCAAGCTCCTCGACTACCTCAAGTCCAAGGACGCCGACCGTTACACCGCGCTGATCGCCAAGCTGGGTCTGCGCAAGTAAATCGAATCGCATGAAAAAACGCCTGGGTTAGTCCGCTAGCTCAGGCGTTTTTTACTTCGCGATCCACTTTCGGAGTGCCCAAACAGAGCGAAGCTGTGTCATTCCAATGAAGTTCGCCCCGAGCTTCGCTGGAATGGCATCGTGTTCTGAGAAGCCTCCGTCTCTTGCGGGCTCTGTGTAGTCCGCTATCAAAACAGGAGCAAAACATGAGCCTCTTCAACAAAGTCACCAAGTCGTTCCAATGGGGCGACAAGACCGTCGTCATGGAAACGGGTGAAATCGCCCGCCAGGCCAGCGGCGCCGTGCTCGTCGACATCGACGGCACCGTCATCCTCGCGACCGTGGTTGCCTCCAAGTCGGCCAAGGCCGGCCAGGACTTCTTCCCGCTGACCGTCGACTACATCGAGAAGACCTACGCCGCGGGCAAGATCCCCGGCAGCTTCTTCAAGCGCGAAGCCAAGCCCAGCGAACACGAAACGCTGACCAGCCGCCTGATCGACCGCCCGATCCGCCCGCTGTTCCCCGAAGGCTTCCTGAACGAAGTGCATGTGGTCATCCACACCGTGTCGCTCAACCCCGAAGTCGATGCCGACATCGCCGCCATGATCGGCGTGAGCGCTGCGCTGTCGATCTCCGGCGTGCCGTTCAACGGCCCGATCGGTGCAGCCCGCGTGGGCTACATCAACGGCCAGTACGTGCTGAATCCGGGGCAGACGGCTCGCAAGGATTCGCAGATGGACCTCGTCGTCGCCGGCACGCAATCCGCCGTGCTGATGGTCGAATCCGAAGCCCTGCAACTCAGCGAAGAAATCATGTTGGGCGGCGTGGTGTTCGGCCACGAGCAAGCCAACATCGCCATCAACGCAATCCATGAACTCGTGCGCGACGCCGGCAAGCCGGTGTGGGACTGGAAGGCTCCCGCCGAAGACGAAGCCTTCGTCGCCAAGGTCAAGGGCCTGGCCGAAGACAAGCTGCGCGCCGTCTATCAAATTCGCAGCAAGCAAGCCCGTACGCAAGCCCTGCGCGAAGCCAACGCCAGCGTGCTCGAGGCACTGAAGGCCGAAGGCGCCGAGTTCGACTCCGGCAAGGTCAGTGACCTGCTGTTCGCCATCGAATCGAAGATCGTGCGCAGCCAGATCCTGTCGGGCGAGCCCCGCATCGACGGCCGCGACACGCGCACCGTGCGCCCCATCGAAATCCGCAACTCGGTGCTGCCCCGCACCCACGGTTCGGCCCTGTTCACGCGTGGTGAAACCCAGGCGCTGGTCATCACCACGCTCGGCACCGAACGCGACGCACAGCGCATCGACGCGCTGGCCGGCGAATACGAAGACCGCTTCCTGTTCCACTACAACATGCCTCCCTTTGCCACCGGCGAAGTGGGCCGCATGGGCTCGACCAAGCGCCGCGAAATCGGCCACGGCCGCCTGGCCAAGCGCGCGCTCGTCGCCGTGTTGCCGAACAAGGAAGAATTCCCGTACACGGTTCGCGTGGTGTCGGAAATCACCGAGTCGAACGGCTCGTCGTCGATGGCTTCTGTCTGCGGCGGCTGCCTCTCGATGATGGACGCCGGCGTGCCCATGAAGGCGCACGTGGCTGGTATCGCCATGGGCCTGATCAAGGAAGACAACCGCTTCGCGGTGCTGACCGACATCCTGGGCGACGAAGATCACCTGGGCGACATGGACTTCAAGGTTGCGGGTACCACCAACGGCATCACCGCGCTGCAGATGGACATCAAGATCCAGGGCATCACCAAGGAAATCATGCAGGTCGCACTGGCACAGGCCAAGGAAGCGCGCATGCACATCCTGGGCAAGATGCAGGAAGCCATGGGCGAGGCCAAGGCCGAAGTCTCCAGCTTCGCACCGCGCCTGACCACGCTGAAGATCAACCCCGAGAAGATCCGCGACGTGATCGGCAAGGGCGGCTCGGTCATCCGTGGCCTGCAGGAAGAAACCGGCACGACGATCAACATCGACGAAGACGGCACCATCACCATCGCTTCGACCGATCCGGAAAAGGCCGAGCTGGCCAAGAAGCGCATCGAGCAGATCACGGCCGAAGTCGAAATCGGCAAGGTCTACGAAGGCCCGGTCACCAAGATCCTGGACTTCGGCGCGCTCATCAACCTGCTGCCCGGCAAGGACGGCCTGCTGCACATCAGCCAGATTGCGCACGAACGCGTCGAGAAGGTGACCGACTATCTGAGCGAAGGCCAGATCGTCAAGGTCAAGGTTCTGGAAACGGACGAGAAGGGCCGCGTCAAGCTGTCCATGAAGGCCCTGACCGAGCGTCCGGCCGGCATGGAATACAGCGAGCGCCCGCCGCGCGAAGACCGCGGTGACCGTGGCGAGCGGCGTGACCGTGGCGATCGCGGCGACCGCGGTGGTGACCGTGGCGAGCGCGCACCGCGCTTCAACAACGAGCAACAGCAGCCGCGCAACGAGCAGCCGCAGGCTCCGGCCGGCGAGCAGCAGCAACAAGCCCCGCGCGAGCCTCAGGAGTAAGAAGGGCGCAACGGCGGTCCTCCGGCTGCCGTTGCTATCTTTTGAACATCAAGCTTCGCCCCATCTGCGGGCGTTGGAGGCCGAAAGACCATGAAAGCCATTGAAATCACTTCGTACGGCGCCCCTGAGGTGCTGCGCGTTGCGCAGCGTCCCGACCCGGTAGCGGGTGCGGGCGAACTGCTGATCCGTGTGGCGGCAAGTGGCGTCAATCGCCCGGACGTGCTGCAGCGCAAGGGGCACTACCCCGTGCCGCCGGGCGCTTCCGATCTGCCGGGCCTCGAAGTGGCCGGCGAGATCGTCTCGGGTGACGCTGCGGCGCTGGCCGAGGCGGGCTTCAAGGTTGGTGACCGTGTCTGTGCGCTGATCGCCGGTGGCGGCTATGCCGAGCTGTGCGTGGCGCCCGTGGCGCAATGCCTGCCGGTGCCCAAGGGCTGGAGCGATATCGATGCAGCTTCGCTGCCCGAGACCTTCTTCACCGTCTGGAGCAATGTGTTCGACCGCGGCCGCCTGCAAAAGGGTGAGACGCTGCTGATCCAGGGCGGCTCGAGCGGCATCGGCGTCACGGCGATCCAGATCGCCAAGGCGCTCGGTGCGACCGTGATCGTCACGGCCGGCAGCGACGACAAGTGCGAAGCCTGCCTGAAGCTCGGCGCCGACCATGCCATCAACTACCGCACGAGCGACTTCGTCGAAGAGGCGAAGAAGCTCACCGGTGGCAAGGGTGTGGACGTGGTGCTCGACATGGTTGCCGGCGACTACGTGGCGCGCGAGATCGAGTGCCTGGCCGAAGATGGCCGGCTCGTGATCATCGCGGTGCAGGGCGGCGTGAAGAGCGAGATCAATGCGGGCCTCGTGCTGCGCAGGCGGCTCACGATCACCGGCTCGACGCTGCGTCCGCGGCCAGTGGCGTTCAAGGGCGCCATTGCCAAGGCCCTGCGCGAGAAGGTGTGGCCGCTGCTGGAAAGCGGCGCAATCAAGCCTGTGATCCACAGCATCTTTGCGGCGGCGGGCGAGCCCAGCGGCGCAGCCCAGGCTCACGCGCTGATGGAATCGAACCAGCACATCGGCAAGATCGTGCTGACATGGTGAGTGACGAGAAGACGAACGCGATGACGACCAAGAAGAAACTGATCGCTGGCAACTGGAAGATGAACGGCAGCCTGGCTGCCAACGAGGCGCTGGTGAAGGCCTTGCAGCAAGGCTTGGCCGCAAGTCCGGCGGCTTGCGATGTGGCGCTGTGCGCGCCTGCGCCGTACTTCGCGCAACTGCAGTCGCTGCTGGCGGGTTCGCCGGCACTGGCACTGGGCGCGCAGGACATTTCGGCTCATCCGCAAGGCGCCTTCACCGGCGAGCAATCGGCGGCAATGCTGAAGGACTTCGGCGTGCGCTATGCCATCGTCGGTCACTCCGAGCGTCGGCAATACCACGGCGAGACCGATGAAGCGGTCGCGGCCAAGACGGCGGCAGCGCTGGCCAATGGCATCACGCCGATCGTCTGTGTCGGCGAAACGCTGGCACAGCGCGAAGCAGGGCAGACCGAAGAAGTCGTCAAGCGTCAGTTGGCAGCGGTCATTCATGTGAACGGCCATTGCATCAGTGAGATCGTCGTGGCGTACGAGCCTGTCTGGGCCATCGGTACGGGCAAGACGGCTACGCCGGAGCAGGCGCAAGCGGTGCATGCGGTGCTGCGCGCGCAGTTGCATCACGCAGCGAGCGAGCATGCAGCCGGCATCCAGATTCTTTATGGTGGCAGCATGAACGCCGCCAACGCCGCAGAACTGCTGGCGCAGGCCGACATCGATGGCGGCCTCATCGGTGGCGCTTCGCTCAAGGCGCCCGATTTTCTGCAGATCATTTCCGCCGCTGCGCGCTGAACGCGCAACGGCTGTATCACTTAGGAGTAAGAACGAATGAACCTGGTCCTCAATCTACTGGTCGGTGTGCAGATGCTGACGGCCCTCGCAATGATCGGCCTGATCCTGATCCAGCACGGCAAGGGCGCCGACATGGGTGCGGCCTTCGGCAGCGGAAGTGCCGGCAGCCTGTTCGGTGCCAGCGGCAGTGCCAACTTCCTCTCGCGCACCACGGCTGTGCTTGCTGCGGTGTTCTTCGCATGCACGCTGCTGCTGGCCTATTTCAGCCACGCGCGTCCTGCGGGCGGCGGCAGTCTTCTGGAGCGCGCTGCAGTGGGTGCACCGGCCACGCCGGCTTCTGGTGCAGCGAGTGAAATTCCTGGTGCGGCGGCTCCCAGTGCGCCTGCTTCGGCTCCTGCTGCCCCGGTTTCGGGCGCGGGTCAGATTCCGAGCAAGTAATCAACTCGTTTTCATGAGTTGCCTGTGAGAAATGGCTTCATTTCAGGGTAAACTCTAAATCTGTTCGGAAAGCCAAATGCCTCTTGCAGGTACCTCATGCCATCCGAACAGCAAAAACCGCGGTCGTGGTGAAATTGGTAGACACGCTATCTTGAGGGGGTAGTGGCGAAAGCTGTGCGAGTTCGAGTCTCGCCGACCGCACCAAATCTCATCGGCAGAAAGCCTCATCCAGGGGCTTCTCTTGCCGGTGGCAAGCGGTGAAAAACTCTCGATGAATCTCGACTCCTACCTCCCCGTCCTTTTGTTCATTCTGGTCGGAGTCGGCGTAGGCGTCGCCCCTCAGGTCATCGGATACATTCTCGGCCCCAACAGGCCCGACGCCGCAAAGAACGCTCCCTACGAGTGTGGCTTTGAAGCCTTCGAGGACGCACGCATGAAGTTCGACGTGCGCTACTACCTCGTTGCGATTCTCTTCATCCTGTTCGATCTCGAAATTGCCTTTCTCTTTCCGTGGGCCATTGCGCTCAAGGAGATTGGTGCTGTCGGCTTCTGGGCCATGATGATCTTTCTCGCCATCCTCGTCGTGGGCTTTGCCTACGAGTGGAAAAAAGGCGCGCTCGACTGGGAATGACAAGGAATCACGATGGCCATTGAAGGCGTTCTCAAAGAAGGTTTCGTCACCACCACCTACGACTCGGTGGTGAATTGGGCGAAGACCGGATCTCTCTGGCCGATGACCTTCGGCCTCGCATGCTGTGCGGTGGAAATGATGCACGCGGGTGCCGCCCGCTACGACATCGATCGTTTCGGCATGCTGTTTCGCCCCAGCCCACGTCAGTCCGATCTGATGATCGTGGCCGGCACGCTGTGCAACAAGATGGCTCCGGCCTTGCGCAAGGTCTACGACCAGATGCCCGAGCCGCGCTGGGTGCTGTCGATGGGTTCGTGCGCGAATGGCGGTGGCTACTACCACTACAGCTATTCCGTCGTGCGCGGCTGCGACCGCATCGTGCCGGTCGATGTCTACGTTCCGGGTTGCCCGCCCACCGCCGAGGCTTTGCTCTACGGCGTGATCCAGTTGCAGCAGAAGATTCGCCGCACCAACACCATTGCCCGCGCCTGAGGGATTGCCGACGATGACTGACTTTGCAATTTCGCCGGAGGTGCTGCGCGCCACCATCGCCGAGACGCTCGGCGCCAAGGCCAAGAGCGTGACGCTCGCCCTGGAAGAGGTGACCGTGGTGGTCGGCGCTGCCGACTACATAGAAGCCGCCTTGCTGCTGCGCGATGCGCCCGGCTGCCGCTTCGAGCAGCTGATCGACCTCTGCGGCATGGACTACTCCGACTACCGCGAAGGTGAGTGGCAGGGCGAACGCTACTGCGTCGTCACGCACCTGCTGTCGGTAAGCCTCAACCAGCGCGTGCGCCTGAAGGTGTTCGCGCCGAACGAAGACCTGCCTGTGGTCGATTCGCTGCAGCCCGTCTGGAATGCCGCCACCTGGTTCGAGCGCGAAGCCTTCGACCTCTACGGCATCGTGTTCGACGGTCACGACGACCTGCGCCGCATCCTGACCGACTACGGCTTCATCGGCCATCCGTTCCGCAAGGACTTCCCGGTGTCGGGTCACGTCGAGATGCGTTACGACGAAGAACAGAAGCGCGTGGTCTACCAGCCGGTTTCCATCGAGCCGCGCGAAATCACCCCGCGCGTGATCCGCGAAGACAACTACGGCGGCGGTTTGCACTGATATGGCCGAAATCAAGAACTACACACTCAACTTCGGTCCCCAGCACCCTGCGGCACACGGCGTGCTGCGCCTGGTGCTCGAGCTGGACGGCGAAGTGATCCAGCGCGCCGACCCTCACATCGGCCTGCTGCACCGCGCGACCGAGAAGCTTGCCGAATCGCGCACCTTCATCCAGTCGCTGCCGTACATGGACCGTCTCGACTACGTGTCGATGATGAGCAACGAGCACGCGTACTGCCTCGCCATCGAGCGGATGATGGGCCTCGAAGTGCCGATCCGCGCGCAGTACATCCGCGTGATGTTTGCGGAGATCACCCGTCTGCTGAACCACTTGCTGTGGCTCGGTGCGCACGGTCTGGATTGCGGTGCGATGAACATGCTCATCTACTGCTTCCGCGAGCGTGAAGACCTGTTCGACATGTACGAGGCCGTGTCCGGCGCGCGCATGCACGCGGCGTACTTCCGTCCGGGTGGCGTCTACCGCGACCTGCCGGATGCAATGCCGCAGTACAAGGTCAGCAAGATCAAGAACGCGAAGGCTATCGAGAAGCTCAACGAGAACCGCCAGGGCTCGTTGCTCGACTTCGTCGACGACTTCTGCAAGCGCTTCCCGAAGATGGTCGACGAGTACGAGACGCTGCTCACCGACAACCGCATCTGGAAGCAGCGCACCGTGGGCATCGGCGTGGTCACGCCGGAGCGCGCGCTGAACCTCGGCTTCACCGGCCCCATGCTGCGCGGCTCGGGCATCGAATGGGACCTGCGCAAGAAGCAGCCCTACGACGTCTACGACCAGATGCAGTTCGACGTGCCTGTCGGCAAGACCGGCGACTGCTACGACCGCTACCTGGTCCGCGTCGAAGAGATGCGCCAGGCCAACAAGATCATCCAGCAGTGCTCGGCCTGGCTGCGTGCCAACCCCGGCCCTGTCATCACCGACAACCACAAGGTCGCCGCGCCCGCGCGCGAATCGATGAAGGCGAACATGGAGGAGCTGATCCACCATTTCAAGCTCTTCACCGAAGGCTTCCACGTGCCCGAAGGCGAAGCGTATGCCGCCGTCGAGCATCCGAAGGGCGAGTTCGGCATCTATCTCGTGAGCGACGGCGCCAACAAGCCGTACCGCCTGAAGATCCGCGCCCCTGGTTTCCCGCACCTCGCCGCCCTCGACGAAATGTCGCGCGGTCACATGATCGCCGACGCTGTCGCGGTGATCGGCACGATGGACATCGTGTTCGGCGAGATCGACAGGTGAGAAAGAGCGAATGACGACTTCCTCGACCCACCATGACGCGGCGCCCTCGGCGCCGTTGAAGACTACGATCCTCGAGCGCTTTGCGCGCGAGGTCGCCAAGTACCCCGAAGCAGGCAAGCAATCCGCCGTGATGGCCTGCCTCGCCATCGTCCAGCAGGACGAGGGCCACGTCAGCCTGCAGCGCGAGCGCGAGATTGCCGAGTACCTCGGCATGGCGCCCATCGCCGTGCATGAAGTGACGACCTTCTACAACATGTACAACCAGCATCCGGTGGGCAAGTTCAAGCTCAACGTGTGCACCAACCTGCCTTGCCAGCTGCGCGATGGCGTCACCGCCCTCGTGCACCTCGAGAAGAAGCTCGGCATCAAGATGGGCGAGACCACGGCCGACGGCCTGTTCACGCTGCAGCAGAGCGAATGCCTGGGCGCCTGCGCCGATTCGCCCGTGATGCTGGTCAACGACCGTACCATGTGCAGCTTCATGAGCAACGAGAAGCTCGACCAGCTCATCGAAGGCCTGCGCGGTTCCACCAAAGGGGAGGCTGCCTGATGTCACCCGAACAAGTGCTCCAGCAGTTCCAGGCGACGGGCGTCCAGACCTGCTTCCATGACCGTCACATCGAGCCGCAGATCTATGCGGGCCTTGACGGCACCAACTGGCGTCTGGCCGACTACGAGGCGCGCGGCGGCTACCAGGCGCTGCGCAAGATCCTCACCGAGGGCCTCACGCCCGACCAGGTGATCGCCGAAGTCAAGGCCTCGGGCCTGCGCGGCCGTGGCGGCGCCGGTTTCCCGACCGGCCTGAAGTGGAGCTTCATGCCCCGCCAGTTCCCGGGCCAGAAGTACCTCGTCTGCAATTCGGACGAGGGCGAGCCGGGTACGTGCAAGGACCGCGACATCCTGCAGTTCAACCCGCACATCGTGATCGAAGGCATGGCCATCGCCGCGTATGCGATGGGCATCAGCGTGGGCTACAACTACATCCACGGCGAGATCTTCCAGAGCTACGACCGTTTCGAGGAAGCCCTCGAAGAAGCGCGCGCCGCCGGCTACCTCGGCGACAAGATCATGGGCAGCACGTACAACTTCCAGTTGCACGCCGCCCACGGCTTCGGCGCCTACATCTGCGGCGAAGAAACCGCGCTGCTCGAATCGCTCGAAGGCAAGAAGGGCCAGCCGCGCTTCAAGCCGCCGTTCCCGGCCAGCTTCGGCCTGTACGGCAAGCCGACCACCATCAACAACACCGAGACCTTCGCGGCGGTGCCCTGGATCATCCGCAACGGTGGTCCGGCTTACCTCGAATGCGGCAAGCCGAACAACGGCGGTACCAAGATCTACTCGGTGAGCGGTGACGTCGAGCTGCCCGGCAACTACGAAGTGCCCATGGGCACGCCGTTCTCCAAGCTCCTCGAGCTGGCCGGCGGCGTGCGCAAGGGTCGCACGCTGAAGGCCGTGATTCCCGGCGGATCGTCGGCGCCGGTGCTGCCGGCCGACATCATGATGGCCTGCACCATGGACTACGACTCCATCGCCAAGGCCGGCTCCATGCTCGGTTCGGGCGCGGTGATCGTCATGGACGACAGCCGCTCGATGGTCGAGTCGCTCAAGCGCCTCTCGTACTTCTACATGCACGAGTCCTGTGGCCAGTGCACGCCGTGCCGCGAAGGCACGGGCTGGCTCTACCGCGTGGTGGACCGCATCCACAACGGCCAGGGCAAGCCCAGCGACCTGCAACTGCTGGACTCCGTCGCCGGCGACATCATGGGCCGCACCATCTGTGCGCTCGGCGATGCGGCAGCGATGCCGGTGCGCGCCATGATCAAGCACTTCCGTCACGAGTTCGAAGCCCTGATCCCGGGCTACGTTCCGACGGCGCCCGTCAAGGCCTGAGCGCGAGAAGAAACATACTCATGATCGAAATCGAACTCGACGGCAAGAAGGTCGAAGTGACCGAAGGCAGCATGGTGATGCATGCGGCCGACAAGGCGGGCACGTACATCCCGCACTTCTGCTATCACAAGAAACTCAGCATCGCGGCCAACTGCCGCATGTGCCTCGTCGACGTGGAAAAAGCGCCCAAGCCGATGCCGGCCTGTGCCACGCCCGTCACGCAGGGCATGATCGTCCGCACCAAGAGCGAAAAGGCCATCAAGGCGCAGCAGTCGGTCATGGAGTTCCTCCTGATCAACCACCCGCTGGATTGCCCCATCTGCGACCAGGGCGGCGAATGCCAGCTGCAGGACCTGGCCGTTGGCTACGGCGGTTCTTCTTCGCGCTACGAAGAAGAAAAGCGCGTCGTGTTCCACAAGGACGTGGGCCCGCTGATCAGCATGGAAGAAATGAGCCGCTGCATCCATTGCACGCGCTGCGTCCGCTTTGGCCAGGAAGTGGCCGGCGTGATGGAGCTCGGCATGTCGCACCGCGGCGAGCACTCCGAAATCGAAACTTTCCTCGGCGACTCGGTCGACTCCGAACTGTCGGGCAACATGATCGACATCTGCCCGGTCGGCGCGCTCACGAGCAAGCCCTTCCGCTACAGTGCCCGCACCTGGGAACTGTCGCGTCGCAAGTCGGTGAGCCCGCATGACTCCACCGGCGCCAACCTGATCGTCCAGGTCAAGAACAACCGCGTGATGCGCGTGGTGCCGCTCGAGAACGAAGACGTCAACGAATGCTGGATTGCCGACCGCGACCGCTTCTCGTACGAAGCGCTCAACGGCCCGGAACGCCTGACGCAGCCCATGCTGAAGCAGGGCGGCCAGTGGCAGCAGGTCGACTGGCAGACGGCGCTCGAGTACGTTGCCAATGGCCTCAAGCAGATCAAGGCCGACCACGGCGCGCAAAGCATCGGCACGCTGGTCAGCCCGCACAGCACGCTCGAGGAGCTGCAGCTCGCAGCCTTGCTCACGCGTGAACTCGGCAGCGACAACATCGACTACCGCCTGCGCAACGCCGAATTCACGGCCTTCGAAGGCGTGCGCTGGCTCGGCACCTCGATCGCTTCGCTCACGCAAGTGCAGCGCGCGCTGGTCGTCGGCTCGAACCTGCGCAAGGAACATCCGCTGTTTGCACAGCGCATCCGCCAGGCCGTGCGCAAGGGCGCCGCGCTGTCGGTGATCACCTCGGCCAGCCTGATGGCTGCTCGCGACGCCTGGGCCATCGACGTGGCGCAGGCGTCCATCGTCGAAGCCGACCAATGGGTCGAGGCGCTGGCCGCAGTTGCTGCCGCCATCGGCCAGACCAATGGCGCAGCCGCGCCCCTGGCACCGAAGAACGCGCCTGACGCCGCCGCGCAAGCCATCGCAGCTTCGCTGCTGAGCGGTGAACGCAAGGCCATCCTGCTCGGCAATGCAGCTGCCCACCACGCACAAGCCAGCAGCCTGCTGGCCCTGGCGAACTGGATCGGTGCGCAGACGGGCGCCACCGTCGGCTACCTGACCGAAGCCGCCAACACCGTTGGCGCGCAGATCGTCGGCGCTTTCCCGAAGAACGGCGGCCTCGATGCCGGCCGCATGCTCGCCGCCGGTTCCGGCCTGAAGGCCGTGATGCTGCTGAACACCGAGCCGGTGTTCGACTCGGCCGCTGGCGCCGCCGCTGCCGATGTCATCGGCAATGCTCAAATGGTCGTCACGCTGAGCCCCTTCAAGGCCAACCTCGAGTTCAGCGACGTGCTGCTCCCGATCGCTCCTTTCACAGAAACCCCCGGTACCTTCGTCAATGCCGAAGGCCGCCTGCAAGGTTTCCATGCCGTCGTGAAGCCGCAAGGCGAAACGCGCCCGGCGTGGAAGGTGCTGCGCGTGCTGGCCAACCTGCTGGGCCTGCCCGGCTTCGCGTTCGAATCGACCACCGAGGTGCTGGCCACCATCGGTGACAAGGGCGCGGTGCCGGCGAATGCGCTGAACAACGCCACCTCCGCCAATGCCGTCGCTTCCAGCGGTGCAACTGCTGCACCCGTGGTCGCGAGCATCTACCAGCTCGACTCGATCGTGCGCCGTGCACCGTCGCTGCAACTGACTGCCGACGCGCGCATTGCATCGGCTGGATCGAACGTGTCGGCGCGTGCCGAGGAGGCACTGGCATGATCGTCGACACCATTCATGGCTTCGGCCAGGGGCTGGTTGCCGCAGGCTGGTGGACCGCCGTGGTCTGGCCCCTTATCTGGACGCTGATCAAGATCATCGTGGTCGTGATCCCGCTGATGCTGGCTGTGGCGTACCTCACGCTGTGGGAACGCAAGGCCATCGGCTTCACGCAGATCCGCATCGGCCCGAACCGCATCGGACCGCTGGGCCTGCTCCAGCCGATCGCCGACGCGCTCAAGCTGATGACCAAGGAAATCATTCTTCCGACGGTCGCCAACAAGGGCCTGTTCCTGCTGGGCCCGATCATGACCATCATGCCGGCGCTCGCCGCATGGGCCGTGATTCCCTTCGGCCCCGACGTGGCGCTGGCCAACATCAACGCCGGCCTGCTGTTCGTGATGGCCATCACCTCCCTCGAGGTGTACGGCGTGATCATCGCCGGCTGGGCCTCGAACTCGAAGTACGCCTTCCTGGGCGCGCTGCGCGCCTCGGCACAGATGGTGAGCTACGAAATCGCGATGGGCTTCTGCTTCGTCGTGGTGCTGATGGTCACCGGCAGCCTGAACATGAGCGAGATCGTGAACGTCCAAGGCAAGGGCATGTTCGCCAACATGGGCGTCGGCTTCCTGTCGTGGAACTGGCTGCCGCTGCTGCCGATCTTCGTCGTGTACTTCATCTCCGGCCTGGCCGAGACCAACCGCCACCCGTTCGACGTGGTGGAAGGCGAGTCCGAAATCGTTGCCGGCCACATGATCGAGTACTCGGGCATGAGCTTCGCGATGTTCTTCCTGGCCGAGTACGCCAACATGTGGCTCGTCTCGATCCTGACCGTGGTGCTGTTCCTCGGCGGATGGCTGCCGCCGTTCGAGTTCCTGAGCATCATTCCGGGCTGGATCTGGCTGGGCCTCAAGACCTTCTGCGTGGTCACCATGTTCCTGTGGGTGCGCTCGACGTTCCCGCGCTTCCGCTATGACCAGATCATGCGTCTGGGCTGGAAGATCTTCATTCCCGTCACCCTCGTGTGGCTGGTCGTGGTCGGTGGCTGGATGCAGACGCCGTTCAACATCTGGAAATAACAGGAAGCGCCAACATCATGTCTGCTGCGCACACCGCAACACCGTCCGCGCCGTTCTCGCTCAAGGACTTCCTGGGCAGCTTCATGCTGTTCGAGCTGTTCAAGGGCCTGGCCATTACCGGCAAGTACGCCTTTGCCCGCAAGATCACGGTGCAGTTCCCCGAAGAGAAGACGCCGCTGTCGCCGCGATTCCGCGGCCTGCACGCGCTGCGCCGCTATGAAAACGGCGAAGAGCGCTGCATTGCCTGCAAGCTCTGCGAAGCCGTCTGCCCGGCGCTGGCCATCACCATCGAATCGGATGTGCGCGACGACGGCTCGCGCCGCACCACGCGCTACGACATCGACCTGACCAAGTGCATCTTCTGCGGCTTCTGCGAAGAGAGCTGCCCGGTCGACTCGATCGTCGAGACGCACATCTTCGAATACCACGGCGAAAAGCGCGGCGACCTGTACTTCACCAAGGACATGCTGCTGGCCGTGGGCGACCGCTACGAAAAAGAAATCGCAGCGAACAAGGCGGCTGACGCCAAGTACCGCTGATTCCGACCAGCCCGAACCCCGTACCAATTCGAATTCCAATGGACGTCAAGACCGGTCTGTTCTATCTGTTTGCCGTGGTGCTGCTGTTTGCAGCGTTCCGCGTCATCACCGCCCGCAACCCCGTGTACGCCGCGCTGTACCTGGTTCTGGCCTTCTTCCAGGCATCGGCCATCTGGCTGCTGCTGCGCGCCGAGTTCCTCGCGATCTCGCTCGTGCTGGTGTATGTGGGCGCCGTGATGGTGCTCTTCCTGTTCGTGGTGATGATGCTGGACATCAACGTCGACGGCTTGCGGGAGGGCTTCTGGAAGCACTTTCCGCTGGCGGCAGGCGTGGGCGCGCTGATTGCGCTCGAAATGGCGGCCGTGCTCATGGGCGGCTTCCGCCTCGGCGAGCCGCGCGCTGCTGCCGGTGCGTTGGGGGCCAACACTTCCAATACGCTCGAACTCGGCAAGCTGCTCTACTCCGAATACCTCTACCCGCTGGAAATTGCCGCGGTCATCCTGCTCGTGGCCATCGTGGCCGCCATCGCGTTGACGCTGCGCACCCGCAAGGACAGCAAGTACGTCAACCCGGCCGACCAGGTGCGCGTGAAGGCGCGCGACCGCGTGCGCATCGTGCAGATGCCGGCAACGCGTGCTGCCGAGCCTGTGGTTGAAGCTGCGGACGCTGCAAAGGAAAACAAGGCATGACGCTCACGCTCGGACACTTTCTTTCGCTCGGCGCGATGCTCTTCGCGCTGTCCGTGATCGGCATCTTCCTGAACCGCAAGAACCTGATCGTCCTGCTGATGGCCATCGAGCTGATGCTGCTCGCGGTCAACATGAACTTCGTGGCGTTCTCGCACTTCCTGGGCGACATGCACGGCCAGATCTTCGTGTTCTTCATCCTGACGGTGGCCGCGGCCGAGTCGGCCATCGGGCTGGCGCTGCTGGTTCTGCTGTTCCGCAACAAGTCGAACATCAACGTCGACGAACTCAACTCGCTCAAGGGTTGAAAGCAACATGAGCGCAACCCTTTCCGCATCCACCTTGCTGGCCGTGCCGCTGGCACCCCTGGTCGGCGCCGCTGTCGCCGGCCTGTTCGGCACCAAGTTCGGCGGCAATCACATCGGCCGCAAGGTCACGCATTCGCTGACCATCCTGGGCGTGCTGGTCGCCTTCATCATCTCGGCCATGACGCTCAAGAGCGTGGTGGCCGACGGTGCCCGCTTCAACGAAACCATCTATGAATGGATGGTCGTGGGCGGCCTGAAGATGGAAGTCGGCTTCATGGTCGACGGCCTCACCGCCATGATGATGTGCGTCGTGACCTTCGTGTCGCTGATGGTCCACATCTACACCATCGGCTACATGGAAGAAGACGACGGCTACAACCGCTTCTTCGCGTACATCTCGCTGTTCACCTTCTCGATGCTGATGCTCGTCATGAGCAACAACATGCTCCAGCTGTTCTTCGGCTGGGAAGCGGTGGGCCTGGTGTCGTACCTGCTGATCGGTTTCTGGTTCAACAAGCCGACCGCGATCTTCGCGAACATGAAGGCCTTCCTGGTCAACCGTGTGGGCGACTTCGGCTTCATCCTCGGCATCGGCCTGATCGCCGCCTACGCCGGCACGCTGAACTACACCGAGGCCTTTGCCAAGGCCGGCACGCTGGCCGGCATCACGTTCCCGGGTACCGAGTGGATGCTCATCACCGTGATCTGCATCTGCCTGTTCATCGGCGCGATGGGCAAGAGCGCCCAGTTCCCGCTGCACGTGTGGCTGCCCGACTCGATGGAAGGCCCGACGCCCATCTCCGCGCTGATCCACGCGGCAACGATGGTGACGGCCGGCATCTTCATGGTGGCGCGCATGTCGCCGCTGTTCGAGCTGAGCGACACGGCACTGAGCTTCATCCTCGTGATCGGCGCCATCACCGCGCTGTTCATGGGCTTCCTGGGCATCATCCAGAACGACATCAAGCGCGTGGTCGCGTACTCGACGCTCTCGCAGCTCGGCTACATGACGGTGGCGCTCGGTGCCTCGGCCTACTCGGTCGCGGTGTTCCACCTGATGACGCACGCGTTCTTCAAGGCGCTGCTGTTCCTCGGCGCCGGCTCGGTGATCATCGGCATGCACCACAACCAGGACATCCGCTGGATGGGCGGCGTGCGCAAGTACATGCCGATCACCTGGATCACCTCGCTGCTGGGTTCGCTCGCGCTGATCGGCACGCCGTTCTTTGCCGGCTTCTACTCGAAGGACAGCATCATCGAAGCGGTGCACGAAAGCCACCTGTGGGGCGCGAACTTCGCGTACTACGCGGTGCTGGCCGGCGTGTTCATCACGGCGTTCTATTCGTTCCGCATGTACTTCCTGGTCTTCCACGGCAAGGAACGCTACGACCAGAACCCCGATGCGCACCATGACGACCATGGCCACGGTCATGACGATCATGGTCACGGCCATGACCAGAAGCCGCACGAATCGCCTTGGGTCGTCTGGCTGCCGCTGGTGCTGCTGGCCATCCCCTCGGTGGTGATCGGCTTCATGACGATCGAGCCGATGCTGTTCGGCGAGTTCTTCAAGAACGCGATCGTCGTGGACGGCACCAGGCACCACGCCATGAAGGAACTGGAAGAAGCCTTCCACGGCCCGGTGGCCATGGCCATCCACGGCCTGCAGGCTGCGCCGTTCTGGCTGGCGCTGGCTGGTGTGGTCCTGTCCTGGTACATGTACATGATCAACCCGGCGCTGCCGGCTGCGATCAAGCGCGCCTGCGGTCCGATCTACCGCCTGCTCGAGAACAAGTACTACATGGACTGGTTCAACGAGAACGTCATTGCCCGCGCCACGCGCGCGCTTGGCACCGGTCTGTGGAAGGGTGGCGACCAGGCCCTGATCGACGGAGCCGTCGTCAACGGTTCGTGGAAAGTGATCGGCCGGATTTCGGGTGTGGTGCGCTGGATGCAGTCTGGCTACATCTACCACTATGCCTTCGCGATGCTGCTCGGCATCTTCATCCTGATGACGTACTTCGTCTGGTTCAAACGCTGAGCCTAGCGCTGGAGAAAAAGAAAAATGGGTTTGTTGAGCCTTGCCATCTGGGTGCCGATCGCATTCGGCGCCGTGCTGCTGGCGTTTGGCCGTGACGAGCATGCCAAGGGCGTGCGCTGGGTCGCGCTAGTCGGTGCCATCGTGAGCTTCCTGGTCACGGTGCCGCTGTTCACGCGTTTCCAGAACGGTACTGCCGCGATGCAGTTCGTCGAAAAGACGGGCTGGATCGCACGCTTCAACGTCAACTACCACCTCGGGATCGACGGCCTGTCGCTCTGGCTGGTGCTGCTGACGTCGTTCATCACGGTCGTCGTCGTGATCTCGGCCTGGGAAGTGATCACCGAGCGCGTGAACCAGTACATGGGCGCGTTCCTGATCCTGTCGGGCTTCATGATCGGCGTGTTCTCCGCGCTCGACGGCGTGCTGTTCTACGTGTTCTTCGAAGCCACGCTGATCCCGATGTACCTGATCATCGGCATCTGGGGCGGCCCGAACAAGATCTACGCGGCGTTCAAGTTCTTCCTCTACACCTTGCTCGGCTCGCTGCTGATGCTGGTTGCGCTGATCTTCCTGTACAACAAGTCGGGCGGCAGCTTCGACATCCTGGCCTGGCACAAGCTGCCGCTGGGTTCGACCGCGCAGACCTTCCTGTTCTTTGCTTTCTTCGCGGCCTTCGCCGTGAAGGTGCCGATGTGGCCGGTGCACACCTGGCTGCCCGACGTGCACGTCGAGGCGCCCACCGGTGGCTCCGCCGTGCTGGCCGCGATCATGCTGAAGCTGGGCGCCTATGGCTTCCTGCGCTTCTCGATGCCCATCGCGCCCGATGCCTCGCACGAATGGGCCTGGCTCATGATCGCGCTGTCGCTGATCGCCGTGATCTACGTCGGCTTGGTGGCGCTGGTGCAGCAGGACATGAAGAAGCTGGTGGCCTACTCGTCGGTCGCCCACATGGGCTTCGTGACGCTCGGCCTCTTCATCTTCAACGAGCTCGGCGTGTCCGGCGGCATCGTGCAGATGATTGCGCACGGTTTCGTGTCGGGCGCCATGTTCCTGGGCATCGGCGTGCTGTACGACCGCGTGCACTCGCGCCAGATCGCCGATTACGGCGGCGTGGTCAACACCATGCCCAAGTTCGCCGCGTTCGCGCTGCTGTTCGCCATGGCCAATTGCGGCCTGCCGGGCACCGCCGGTTTCGTGGGCGAGTGGATGGTGATCCTGGGCGCCGTGAAGGCCAACTTCTGGATCGGCCTCGGCGCCGCCACCGCGCTGATTTTCGGCGCGGCCTACACCCTCTGGATGTACAAGCGCGTGTACCTGGGTCCGGTCGGCAACGACCACGTCAAGGAACTCAGCGACATCAACGCCCGCGAGTTCCTGATGCTGGCACTGCTGGCCATCGCCGTGCTGTGGATGGGCCTGTTCCCGAAGCCGTTCACCGACGCGATGAACGCCTCGGTGACCGAGCTCCTGCGCCACGTGGCAGTTTCGAAGCTGCCTTCCTGATGCCACGCTGAAGAAGAGAACGAGATGATTGACAAACTCAGCTGGGTCACGATCTACCCCGAAATCGTGTTGCTGGTCATGGCCTGCATCATTGCGCTGGTCGACCTGTCGGACACGAGCCCGCGCCGTACCCGCACCTATGTGTTGACGCTGGCCACGCTTGCCGTGGTCGCCGTGTTGTCGGGCCTGCAGGCCCTTGACGCCAAGACGATCTACGGCTTCGGCGGCATGGTCGTCAGCGACCCGATGGGCAACTGGCTCAAGTGCTTCGCCACCGTCGCCCTGATGGTCACTCTGGTCTACGGCCGTCCCTATGCGGCCGACCGCGAGATGCTGCGCGGCGGCGAGATGTTCACCGTCAGCATGTTCGCGCTGCTGGGCATGTTCGTGATGATCTCGGGCAGCAACTTCCTGCTGATCTACCTGGGACTTGAACTGCTCACGCTGTCGAGCTATGCGCTGGTGGCGCTGCGCCGCGACAACGCGGTGGCCAGCGAAGCGGCGATGAAGTACTTCGTGCTCGGCGCCATGGCCAGCGGCTTCCTGCTGTATGGCTTGTCGATGATGTACGGCGCGACCGGCTCGCTCGACGTCAACGAAGTGTTCAAGACCATCGCGAGCGGCAAGGTGAACCACCAGGTGCTGGTGTTCGGCCTGGTGTTCATCGTCGCCGGCCTGGCCTTCAAGGTGGGCGCTGCGCCGTTCCACATGTGGGTGCCTGACGTCTACCAGGGCGCTCCGACTGCGATCACGCTGCTGATCGGTGCCGCGCCCGAGCTGGCTGCCTTCGCGATCATCATCCGCCTGCTGGTCGACGCTCTGCAGCCGCTTGCCATCGACTGGCAGCAGATGCTGGCCGTGCTCGCGATCGCCTCGCTGCTGGTCGGCAACCTGGCCGCCATTGCGCAGAGCAACCTGAAGCGCATGCTGGCCTATTCGACGATCTCGCAGATGGGCTTCATGCTCCTCGGCCTGGTCGCCGGCTCGGACCAGCAGGGCACCTACAACGCCCAGTACGCCTACAGCGCCTCGATGTTCTACATCGTGACCTACGTGCTGACCACGCTGGCCAGTTTCGGCATCATCCTGCTGCTGGCGCGCGAAGGCTTCGAAAGCGAAGAGATCACCGACCTGGCTGGCCTGAACCAGCGCAGCCCGCTGTACGCCGGCGTGATGGCCATTGCGATGTTCTCGCTGGCCGGTCTGCCGCCGCTGGTCGGCTTTTACGCGAAGCTGGCCGTGCTGCAGGCGCTGATTGCGTCGGGCCACGCCATCTACATCGGCCTGGCCGTGTTTGCGGTGATGATGTCGCTGATCGGCGCGTTCTACTACCTGCGCGTGGTCAAGGTCATGTACTTCGACGCACCCGTCACGGCCACCACCGTGTCGGCGCCGCGCGACGTGCGCACCGTGCTCACGATCAACGGCGCGTTGATCCTGATCCTGGGCATCGTGCCCGGCGGCCTGATGACGCTTTGCTACGACGCGATCGTGGCAACCCTGGCCCACTGACGCGGCCCGGCCTGGTGTCGCAAACCGCGTCGGTCTGGGTCGTTCTGCTGGTGGCCCTGGTGGCTGCCAACCTGCCGTTCTTCAACGACCGCCTGTTCGGCGTCGTGCCGCTGGCGACAAAGCCCAAGTCGCTCGCGGTGCGTCTCGCCGAACTGGTGGTCTTGTACTTTCTGGCCGGCGGTATCGGGCTGCTGTTCGAGCGCAGGGCAGGGCAGATTGCCCCGCAGGGCTGGGAGTTCTATGCGGTGACTGGCGCGCTGTTCATCGTGCTGGCCTTTCCAGGATTCACCTGGCGCTATCTGATGAAGCACAGGCATTGACGAGGACGACATGACCACGCCCATCGACACCACCGATTCCCATCTGAAGGAAGAGCTCACGAGCCGCGAAGAGCTGTTCAAGGGCAAGTTCCTGGAGGCCAGGCGAGACACCATCCGGCTGCCCGATGGCCACAGCGCCACGCGCGAGTACGTGGTGCACCCGGGCGCCGTGGTGGTGATTCCGCTGCTGGACGACGGCCGCGTGGTGCTGGAGCGGCAGTTCCGCTATCCGGTCGGCCACGTGATGATCGAATTTCCGGCGGGCAAGCTCGATGCGGGCGAAGACCCTTTCGATTGCGGCCGGCGTGAACTGCTCGAGGAAACCGGCTATACCGCGCGCGAATGGGCGCATGCGGGCGCCATGCACCTGGCGGTGGCGTACTCGACCGAAATCATCCACATCTACTTTGCGCGCGGCCTTTCACTCGGTGAGCGGCAGCTCGATCATGGCGAGTTTCTCGACGTATTCACGGCTACGCCCGATGAGCTGGCCGGCTGGTGCCGCGACGGCAAAGTGACCGACGCCAAGACCCTGACCTGCACGCTCTGGCTGCAGAACGTCCTTTCGGGCGCATGGACACTGGATTGGAAGGCTGCCCCTGCGGAAGGCCACGCGGGATAATCCGCGGATGAAGGTTCTCAATCTCCGCTGCGCGCACGGCCACGGCTTCGAGGGCTGGTTCGCGTCCAACGAGGCCTTCGATAGCCAGTTGGCCAGCGGACTGGTCGAGTGCCCGGTCTGTGGCGACACCGCCATCGTCAAGCTGCTGAGCGCGCCGCGCCTCAATCTGGGCAATGCCAAGGCGCCTGAGGCTGCGGCACCGGCTGCTGCCTCGAACGTTCCCGCCGAACTCTCACCCGAAGCCCGCTGGATGCGCGCTGTGCGCGAGGTGCTGGCAAAGACCGAAGACGTCGGCGACCGCTTTGCTGACGAAGCCCGGAAGATGCACTATGGCGAAGCCCAGGAGCGCGGCATTCGCGGCCAGGCGACGCCGGAGCAGACCGAAGCGCTGCTCGACGAAGGCATTCCGGTGATGGCGCTGCCGATTCCGGCGGCGCTGAAAGAAACCCTGCAGTAATCGACCAGCCGGTCGCAGCCGTTCAGGCCGTGAACTGAAGCGCAGCCAGGCGCGCGTACACGCCACCCTGCGCGACCAGCGTCGCATGCGTTCCCTGCTCGACGATCCCGCCGTGGTCCAGCACCACGATGCGATTGGCCTTCTGCACCGTTGCCAGCCGGTGCGCGATGACCAGCGTGGTCCGGTTCTCCATTGCCGATTCCAGTGCCGCCTGCACCATGCGTTCGCTTTCCGCGTCGAGTGCGCTCGTGGCTTCGTCGAGCAGCAGCAGCGGCGGGTTCTTCAGGATCGCGCGCGCAATCGCGATGCGTTGGCGCTGTCCGCCCGACAGCCGCACGCCGCGCTCGCCGAGGAAGGTGTCGTAGCCCTCGGGCAGCGCCTGGAGAAAGTCGTGGGCAAAGGCGGCGCGTGCTGCGGCATGCACTTCCTCGGTTGTCGCCTCGGGACGGCCGTAGCGGATGTTCTCGAACGCGGTGGTCGAGAAGATCACCGCGTCCTGCGGCACGAGGCCGATGCGGGTGCGCAGGTCGGGCAGGGCGAGCGAGGCCAGCGGCGCGCCGTCGAGCAGCAGGCGGCCCGATTGCGGGTCGTAGTAGCGCAGCAGTAGCTGGAACACTGTGCTTTTGCCCGCGCCGCTCGATCCCACCAGGGCCACGGTTTCGCCCGGTGCGACTTCGAGGCTGAAATCGCGCAATGCCGGCGTGCCTGGTCGGGATGGGTAATGGAAGGTCACCGCATCGAACTTGATCGTGCTGCCCGCTACGGGGACGGGCGTGACCGTCGGGCTCGGCGGTGAAAAGATGGCGGCGGGCGCATGCAGCAACTCCATCAGCCGCTCGGTCGCGCCGGCGGCGCGCAGCAGGTCGCCGTACACCTCGCCGAGCACCGCAGTCGCGCTGGCCAGGATGGCGACGTAGACGACGGTCTGGCCCAGGTGGCCGGCCGTGATGTCGCCGCGCAGCACCGCCTGCGTGCCTTGATAAAGGCCCCAGAGCAGCGCTGCCGAGGTCGCGATGATGATGAACGCCACCAGCACCGAGCGTGCCTTGGTACGGCGTACGGCGGTGCGAAAGGCGTTCTCGGTCGAGCCGTTGAAGCGCGCGGCCTCGCGGCCTTCGGCCGTGTAGCTCTGTACTACGGGAATAGCGTTCAGCACCTCGGCGGCAATGGCGCTCGAATCGGCCACGCGGTCCTGGCTGGCGCGCGACAGCTTGCGCACGCGGCGGCCGAACCACATGCTCGGTAGAACCACCAGCACGAGGATGCCCAGTACCTGCACCATCACGTAAGGATTGGTCCAGATCAGCACCGCCAGGGCGCCCACGCCCATCACCGCGTTGCGCAGGCCCATGCTCAGCGACGAGCCGACGACCGTCTGTACCAGCGTGGTGTCGGCCGTCAGGCGCGACAGCACTTCGCCGGTCTGCGTAGTTTCGAAGAAGACGGGGCTCTGTTTCAGCACATGGCCGTAGACCGCGTTGCGGATGTCGGCCGTCACGCGCTCGCCCAGCCAGCTCACCGTATAGAAGCGCGCCGCCGAGAAAACGCCCAGCGCCACGGCCACGGCGAAGAGGGCGCCGAAGTGCTCGCGCAGCGCCATGGTCTGGGCGCCTTTGTCGGTACTGATCAAGCCGCCGTCAATCAGACTTCTCAATGCGATAGGGAAAACCAGCGTGGTAACCGCCGCCAGCACCAGAAAGAGGGCTGCCAGCACGATCTGCACGCGGTAGGGGCGAAGAAAAGGGCTCAGGCCCGACAGCGACCGGGGCGAGCCCTTGGCCATGGAAGACGGTGGGGTAGAAGCCATGCGCCGATTCTAACGATCCCTTGCCTCCACAAAGGCGGCCTTGACAATTACTGCCGCGGCAGCTAATATTTTGCCCCATGAGCGATGCAAACATTCCAGTAGCCCCGTCGGTCCCTGCCGACGCCGAGCGTCGCCCGCCTGTCTTCTATCGCGCGGAGACCTACTCGACCGAAGAGAGCATCGGTTATCTGATGCGCCGCATCATCACTTTGGTTGGTCAGGCAGTAGAAACCCGCATGTGCGAGCCCGGCGGCCCGACCTATCCGCAATGGTTGCCTCTCTACAAGCTGCACACCGGCGCCGCCACCACCGTGGCCGAACTGGCCCGCGCCTGCGAGCTCGACACCGGCGCCATGACGCGCCTGCTCGACCGCCTCGAAGCCAAGGGCCTGTGCCGCCGCGTGCGCTCGCTCGAAGACCGCCGAGTGGTCAACATCGAACTCACCGACGAAGGCCGTGCCGCCGCCAAGGAAGTGCCCTACGTGCTCAGCCGTGTGCAGAACGAACACCTCGCTGGCTTCAGCGCCGAAGAATGGGAGCAGCTCAAGGGTTACTTGCGCCGCATCCTCGACAACGCCCAGGCCCTCGCGGCCCGTGGAGATAAAAATGACTGATTCCCTCGCCGTGCGCGCTGTGCGTCGCACCCCCGTCGTGGCCGCAGCATTGCTCGTGGTCGCACTTGCCGGATGTGCCGACATGGCCGGCATCGGCTCGCAGGCCAAGCTGCGCGACGCCTCGTCGCTGGGCATCGCGCCCGACAGCGCCGCGGCGCCTGTGTCCCGCCTCGACAGCCAATGGTGGCTCGCCTTCGGCGACACGCAGCTCAATTCGCTGATCGACCAGGCCGTGGCCGGCAACCCCAACCTGCAGGTCGCGCAAGCCCGCCTCGCGCGCGCGCAGGCCTCCGCCGACATCGCCGGCTCGGCCCTCAAGCCGAAGGTCAACGCCGAACTCGACCTGGATCGCCAGAAGTTCAACAGCAACTACATCTACCCCGCACCGCTGGGCGGCTCCACGCAGAACATCGGCCTGCTGCAGCTCGGCGCAAGCTGGGAACTCGACTTCTTCGGCAAGAACCGCACCGCGCTCGACGCCGCCATCGGTTCGGCGAATGCCGCGGCTGCCGATGCGGATGCTGCCCGCGTGCTGCTCGCGAGCAACGTGGCACGCAGCTACTTTCAATGGGCGCGCCTGAACGACCAGCTCACCGTGGCCCAGCGCACGCTGGCGCAGCGCGACGAAACGCTCAAGCTCGTGCGCGACCGCGTGTCCGCCGGCCTCGACACCCGCCTCGAACTGCGCCAGAGCGAAGGCGGCCTGCCCGAGGCACGCCAGCAGATCGAATCGCTCAACGAGCAGATCGCGCTGCAGCAGCACGCGCTCGACGCGCTCGTCGGCCAGCCGAATGTGTCGGCATCGCTCAAGCCGCCGGTGCTTGCCGGCGTCAAGCCGATGGCACTGCAGGGGAGCATTCCGGCCGACCTGCTCGGCCGCCGCGCCGACATCGCCGCCGCGCGCTGGCGCGTCGAGGCCGCCACGAGCGACGTGGCCAACGCCAGGACGCTCTTCTATCCCAACGTGAACCTCACGGCCTTCGTCGGCTTCCAGAGCCTGGGCTTCGGCAAGCTGCTGAAGTCGGGCAGCGAGCAGTGGGGCGTGGGCCCGGCCATCAGCCTGCCGATCTTCGAAGGCGGCAAGCTGCGCGCCAACCTGCGCGGCAAGTCGGCCGACCTCGACGTGGCCATCGAAAGCTACAACGCCACCGTGCTCGACGCGGTGCGCGATGCGGCCGACCAGGTCACGAGCGCGCAGTCGATCACGCGCCAGCAAACCGAACAACGCGCAGCGCAGACCGCTGCCGAAGGCGCCTACGACATCGCCGTGCAGCGCTACCGCGCGGGCCTCGGCAACTACCTCAACGTGCTGACCGCGGAAACCTCCGTGCTGGCGCAGCGCCGGCTGGCCGTCGACCTCGCCGCCCGCGCGCTCGACACGCAGGTGGGCCTGGCGCGCGCGCTGGGCGGCGGCTGGCAGCCCCCGGCCACGGCCACCGCCTCGGCCCCCGCGGCCGCAGTGAACTGAACAAGAACCGACCAGAACTGACCCGACTTCCTCGTCTTCGGAAAGAACTTCATCATGAGCGACAACAACACTCCGACGCCCGCTGCAGCTGCAGCTCCCGCAGCCCCCGAGGCGCCCGCCAACAGCGGCAAGCGCCGCCGCGCACTCACCGCGCTCGCCGCGGTGGTGATCGTCGTCGGCGGCGGCTGGGGCCTCTACGAATGGCTGGTTGCCAGCCACTACGAGGACACCGACAACGCCTACGTGCAGGGCAACGTCATCCAGATCACGCCGCAGATCGGCGGCACCGTGATGGCCATCGGCGCCGACGACACTGACTTCGTGAAGGCCGGCCAGCCGCTGGTGCAGCTCGACCCGGCCGACGCCAAGGTATCGCTCGAACAGGCCGAGGCTGCGCTCGCGCAGGCCGTGCGCCAGGTGCGCACGCTGTACGCCAACAACGGCTCGCTGGCCGCGCAGGTCACGCTGCGCCAGTCCGACATCGTGAAGGCGCAGAGCGACATCGCCAAGGCGCAGGACGACCTGCAGCGCCGCCGCGCGCTGTCGGGCAACGGCGCCGTGTCGAAGGAAGAACTCAACCACGCCGAGACGCAGCTCGACACCGCCAAGAGCGCACTCGCCGCGGCGCAGGCCGGCGTGGTCGCCGCGAAGGAAGCGCTGGTCAGCAACCAGTCGCTGACCGACGGCACCAGCGTGGCCCAGCACCCTAGCGTGCTGGCCGCCGCCGCCAAGGTGCGCGAGGCCTACCTCGCCACCCAGCGCGTGGCCATGCCCGCACCGGTCGACGGCTATGTCGCCAAGCGCACCGTGCAGCTCGGCCAGCGCGTGGCTGCCGGCACGCCGATGATGTCGATCGTGCCGCTCAACCAGCTGTGGGTCGACGCCAACTTCAAGGAAGTGCAGCTGCGCAACATCCGCATCGACCAGCCAGTGAAGCTCACGGCCGATGTGTACGGCAAGAAGGTCGAGTACACCGGCAAGGTTGCGGGCCTGGGCGTCGGCACCGGCAGTGCGTTCGCGCTGCTGCCCGCGCAGAACGCCACCGGCAACTGGATCAAGGTGGTGCAGCGCGTGCCCGTGCGCATCGCGCTCGACCCCGAGCAGCTCAAGGCCAACCCGCTGCGCATCGGCCTGTCGATGGACGCCGAAGTCGACATCTCGTCCAAGAGCGGCAAGATGCTCGCCGACGCGCCGCGCGCCACCGCGCTGACGCAGACGGCCGTGTACAGCCAGCTCGATCGCGGCGCCGACGCCGAAGTCGACCGCATCGTCGCGGCCAACCTCGGCCGCAGCGCACCGGCAACGGCCACCGCGCCGTCGAAGGGCTCGGCGGCACCGTCGAGCGCGCCCGCCGCGGCATCGGTGGCAGTGCAGGGGCAGCCGGGCTGATCGCCCGCGCTTCCCTCGGGTAACTCAGGCAAACAGTTCGCGCGACCGCAATGGCCACCGCTGCTCCTGCTTACGTTGCGCATCCACCGCTCGAAGGCGCAGCCCGCGTCTGGGGCACGGTAGCGCTGTCTGCGGCAACCTTCATGAACGTGCTCGATTCGTCGATCGCGAACGTGTCGTTGCCCGCCATCTCGGGCGACCTGGGCGTGAGTACCACGCAAGGCACCTGGGTCATCACCAGCTTCGCGGTGGCCAACGCCATCGCGGTGCCGCTCACGGGCTTCATGACGCAGCGCTTCGGACAGGTGCGCCTGTTCATGGCCAGCGTGATCCTGTTCATGGTCGCCTCGCTGCTGTGCGGCCTGGCGCCGAACATGACGACGCTGATCGCCTTCCGCGCGCTGCAGGGCTTCGTTGCGGGTCCGATGATTCCGCTGTCGCAGACGCTGCTGCTGTCGAGCTATCCGCGCGCCAAGGCAGGCCTTGCGATGGCCATGTGGTCGATGACCACGCTGGTCGCGCCGGTGATGGGGCCGCTGCTGGGCGGCTGGATCACCGACAACATCTCGTGGCCGTGGATCTTCTACATCAACATCCCCGTGGGCATCGTCGCGGCCGCCATCACCTGGACGCTGTACCGCAAGCGCGAGAGCAGCACGCACAAGGTGCCTATCGACGCCGTCGGCCTCGCGCTGCTGGTGCTGTGGGTGGGCTCGCTGCAACTGATGCTCGACAAGGGCAAGGAGCTCGACTGGTTCCACTCGGCGCAGATCGTCACGCTGGCGGTGGTGTCCGTGGTCGGCTTCGCGTTCTTCCTGGTCTGGGAGCTGACCGACAAGCACCCGGTGGTCGACCTGTCGCTGTTCAAGCGCCGCAACTTCTGGTCGGGCGCCGTGGCAACGGCCGTGGCCTACGGCCTGTTCTTCGGCAACGTGGTGCTGCTGCCGCTGTGGCTGCAGCAGTGGATGGGCTACACCGCCACGCAGGCGGGGATGATCATGGCGCCCGTGGGGCTGCTGGCGATCTTCTTCTCGCCGGTGGTGGGGCTCACGGTGGCCAAGATCGATCCGCGCCGCTACGCGACCTTCTCGTTCCTGGTGTTCGCACTGGTGCTGTGGATGCGGTCGAACTTCAACACGCAGGCCGACTTCGTCACCATCATCATCCCGACGGTGATCCAGGGCATCGCGATGGCGTTCTTCTTCATCCCGCTCGTGACCATCACGCTGTCGGGCCTCACGCCAGACCGCATCCCGGCCGCGTCGGGGCTGTCGAACTTCCTGCGGATCACGGCGGGTGCGATGGGCACGTCGATCACCACCACGCTGTGGGACAACCGTGCCACGCTGCACCATACGCAACTGGCCGAGACGATCAACCAGGGCAACAACGCAGCCACGAGCGCGATGTCCGGGCTCAACGCCAGCGGCTTCAGCGCCGACCAGGTGCTGGGGCAGATCAACCGCATCGTCGACCAGCAGGCCTACATGCTGGCCACGAACGACATCTTCTACGCGTCAGCGATCCTGTTCCTGCTGCTGATTCCGCTGGTGTGGCTGGCAAGGCCGCAGAAGGGCGGCGCCGGTGGCGACGCCGCAGCCGGAGCACACTGACCGCGCATCGTCCTCACACCATTCACCCCCAGCCTCCGCAAGGAGCCTGGGGGTTCTTATTTGCGCAGTGCCCTGAGCACGTCGTGGCACGCGCCCATGGTGTGATAGTCGGTCTTGCCGGCGGGGCTCTTCTCGTCGCTGATCTTCCGGTTCTGCGGCGTGAGGATGCGATACCACGCGCCGTGCCGGTGATCGACGAAGTGCTCCCAGCTGTAGGCCCAGATGCTGTCGTACCAGTCCCAGTAGCTGGCCTCGCCGGTGCGCACCGCGAGCAGGGCGGCCGCCGCGAAGCTCTCGGCCTGTACCCAGAAGTACTTGTCGTCGTCGCACACTTTGCCGTCGGGGCCGAAGCCGTAGACCAGCCCGCCGTTGTCGGCGTCCCAGCCGCGGAACATGGCGGTGTCGAAGAAATGGCGCGCGCGCGGCACGATCCAGTCGGCCGTACGGTCCTTGGTGGCGAGATGGCCTTCGAGCTGCAGCAGCAGCTTGGCCCACTCGGTCAGGTGGCCGGTCTGGAAGCCCCAGGGCCTGAAGATGTTGCTCTTGTCTCCGCGGTTGTAGTCCCAGTCGACCGACCAGTCTTCGCGGTAGTGTTCCCAGACCAGTCCGTCTGCCAGCGCGGCCTGCTTGCCGGTCACGGATTCGGCGACAGCCAGCGCGCGGTCGAGGTAGCGCGTTTGCTGCGTGGCTTCGAATGCGGCCATCAGGGCCTCGCAGGCGTGCATGTTGGCGTTCTGTCCGCGATAGGCGCCGATGCGCCAGTCGGTGGTGGCCTCGTCGGCATAGAGCTGGTGCCGTGGCTCCCAGAAATGCTGCTCCATCAGTTGCCAGGTGTGCTCCAGCCCCGCATACGCTTCCTCGATGCCGGCCATCAGCGCATGCGCTTGCGCGAGCAGCACGAAGTCCAGGCCGTAGCAGTGATTGGTGTCGTCCTGCACGGTGGCGCGCTGCTGATGCCAGTCGATCTGCCATGCATAGCCGCCACCCGGCTGCCGATGCGCATGCTCGACGAACGCAAGGCCGTGCCGCGCGGCTGCAAGATGTGCGGGAATGCCGAAGCGGCGATACGCCATCGCATGGTTGAACACGAAGCGCGTGCTGCTCACGAGATGGCGCGTACGCCGGTCGTACACCGTGCCGTCGTCCTTGAAGAAATGAAAGAAGCCGCCCGTGGCATCGAGGTCGCGCGGCTCGTAGAAAGCCAGCGTGTGCAGGATGTGGTCGGTCAGGAAGTCGGGAGAGCGGAAGTCCGGCATGTTGGTTGCAGTCTACGCAGACCCCTGCGCGCACCGGCTTGGGGTTTCCGATGCCGCCGGAGCTTTCTTTGTCGTCACAACGACAGTCCCCGATTCGAATGTGCGCCGGTCCGTGCAGGTTGCACTGCAGCATAGGCATTTGCCCCAGTATGCAAGCGGGGTAGGCCCACGAACAATCGGTCCGCGCTCGATGGTGGCGCATTGAGATGGACCGCATGACCGATATTCTTTTTCCGTACCCGGGCGACTTCGCGAGATGAGCGACGTCATTCTCGAAACACGCCAGCTCACCAAGGAATTCAAAGGGTTCACGGCGGTCAGCAAGGTCGACCTGTCGGTGGTGCGCGGATCCATCCACGCGCTCATCGGTCCGAACGGTGCCGGCAAGACGACCTGCTTCAACCTGCTCACCAAGTTCCTCGAACCGACCACCGGCACGATCCTGTTCAACGGGCAGGACATCACCGGCGAGCGGCCCGCGCAGATCGCGCGGCGCGGCATCATCCGCTCGTTCCAGATCTCGGCCGTATTCCCGCATCTCACGCTGCTCGAGAACGTGCGCCTGGGCCTGCAGCGCAAGCTCGGCACTTCGTATCACTTCTGGAAGAGCGAGAAGTCGCTCAAGCCATTGGATGCCAGAGCACGCGAGCTGCTGGCTGAAGTCGGCCTCGAAGAACTCGCCGACGAACAGACCGTGAACCTGCCCTACGGCCGCAAGCGCGCGCTCGAGATCGCGACCACGCTCGCAATGGAACCCGAGCTGATGCTGCTCGACGAACCCACGCAGGGCATGGGCCACGAAGACGTGCACCGCGTGGCCGAACTCATCAAGCGCGTGTCGGCCGGACGCACCATCCTGATGGTCGAACACAACATGAGCGTGGTCTCGACCATTGCCGACACCATCACCGTGCTGCAGCGCGGCGCCGTGCTGGCCGAAGGCCCGTACGCGGAAGTCTCGAAGAACCCGCAGGTGATGGAAGCCTACATGGGCACCACCGACGGCCAACTCCAAGGGGCCCACTGATGACCGCCGCATTGGAAATCAAGGACCTTCAAGCCTGGTACGGCGAATCGCACGTGCTGCACGGCGTCGACATGGTCGTGCAGCCCGGCGAAGTCGTCACGCTGCTGGGCCGCAACGGCGCGGGCCGCACCACCACGCTGCGGGCCATCATGGGCCTGACCGGCGCGCGCAAGGGCAGCATCGAGGTCAATGGCAAAGAGACCATCGGCATGCCGACGCACCGCATTGCGCACCTGGGCATCGGCTATTGCCCTGAAGAGCGCGGCATCTTCGCCAGCCTCTCGTGCGAGGAAAACCTTCTGCTGCCGCCTGAACTCAAAGGCGCGGGGCAGGGCATGTCGGTCGAAGAGATCTACGCCATGTTCCCCAACCTGGCCGAGCGCCGCAACAGCCAGGGCACGCGCCTGTCGGGCGGCGAGCAGCAGATGCTGGCCGTGGCGCGCATCCTGCGCACGGGTGCCAAGCTGCTCTTGCTCGACGAGATTTCCGAAGGCCTCGCTCCCGTCATCGTGCAGGCGCTGGCCCGCATGATCACTACGCTGCGCTCCAAGGGCTACACCATCGTGATGGTGGAGCAGAACTTCCGCTTCGCCGCGCCGCTGGCCGACCGCTTCTACGTGATGGAGCACGGCCGCATCGTCGAGAAGTTCGGCGCCGCCGAGCTCGAAGCCAAGATGCCAGTGCTCACCGAGCTGCTCGGCGTCTGAAGCAAAAGACACGTCCACAAGACCTTTTCTCGCATCCCACAAAGATTTCTTCAGGAGACAACACCATGAACAAAAAACTCGGCCTCATCGCTACCGCCGTCGCTGTCCTCGCCATGGGCGCAGGCGCCGCGCAGGCGCAGGAAAAAGTGAAGATCGGCTTCGTCACCGACCTGTCGAGCCTGTATGCCGACCTCGAAGGCAAGGGCGGCGCCACCGCCATCCAGATGGCCATCGACGACTTCGGCGGCAAGGCGCTGGGCCAGCCCATCGAGCTGCTGGTGGCCGACCACCAGAACAAGGCCGACATCGCCGCCTCCAAGGCCCGCGAATGGATCGACACGGCCGGCGTGACCATGGTCTTCGGCGGCACCAACTCCGGTACCGCGCTGGCCACCGCCAAGGTTGCGGAAGAGAAGAAGCGCGTGTACTTCAACAACGGCGCGGGCAGCTCGGTGCTCACCAACGAGCAGTGCAGCCCCTACACCATCCACTACGCCTACGACACCGTGGCGCTGGCCAAAGGCACCGGCGCGGCGGTTGTAGACCGCGGCGGCAAGAGCTGGTTCTTCCTGACGGCCGACTACGCCTTCGGCCACGCGCTCGAAGCCGACACCACCAAGGTGGTGAAGGAAAAGGGTGGCACGGTGGTGGGCGCGGTGCGCCATCCGCTGAACGCTTCGGACTTCTCCTCGTTCCTGCTGCAGGCGCAGAACTCCAAGGCGCAGATCCTGGGCCTGGCCAATGCTGGCGGCGACACCATCAACTCGATCAAGGCGGCCAAGGAATTCGGCATCAACAAGACCATGAAGACCGCCGGCCTGCTGGTCTTTCTGAGCGACATCCACAGCCTGGGCCTGAAGAACACCGAAGGCCTGCTGCACACCACCAGCTGGTACTGGGACCTGAACGACGAATCGCGCAAGTTCGCCAACCGCTTCTTCGAGAAGACCAAGCGCATGCCGACCGACGTGCAGGCCGCCGACTACTCGGCCACCATGACCTACCTGAAGGCCGTGGCCGCCGCCAAGACCACCGACTCCGACAAGGTGATGGCGCAGCTCAAGAGCACCAAGGTCGACGACTTCTATGCCAAGGGCACCATCCGCGCCGACGGCAGCTTCATCCACGACATGTACCTGGTCGAAGTGAAGTCGCCCGCCGAATCGAAGAAGCCCTGGGACTACCTGAAGGTGCTCAAGACGCTGCCGGGCGACCAGGTCTTCACGACCAAGGCCGAGACGAAATGCGCTCTCTGGAAATAACCGGCTGACGCCGCGCCAGACCCTTCCACCGAAGTCAACCGAGAGAACCATCCCATGAAACGCACGCTCATCGCCTCTGCCTGCCTCGCCGCTACCTGCCTCATGGCCGTTGGCGCCGCGCAGGCCCAGGACAAGGTCAAGATCGGTTTCATCACCGACATGTCGAGCCTCTACGCGGACGTGGAGGGCAAGAACGGTGCCCTCGCGATCCAGATGGCCATCGACGACTTCGGCGGCAAGGTCAACGGCATGCCCATCGAGCTGCTGCAGGCCGACCACCAGAACAAGGCCGACATCGCCGCCTCCAAGGCGCGCGAATGGATCGACACGCAGGGCCTGACGATGCTGTTCGGCGGCACCAGCTCGGGCACAGCCCTGGCCATGGCCAAGGTGGCGCAGGAGAAGAAGCGCGTGTTCGTCGTGAACGGCGCGGGCAGCTCGGCGCTCACCAACGAGCAGTGCAGCCCCTACACCGTGCACTACGCCTACGACACCGTGGCGCTGGCCAAGGGCACCGGCAGCGCGGTGATTGCGCGCGGCGACAAGAGCTGGTATTTCCTCACGGCCGACTACGCCTTCGGCCAGGCGCTGGAGGCCGATGCCTCCAAGGTCGTGAAAGAGAAGGGCGGTACGGTGGTGGGCAGCGTGAAGCATCCGCTCAACACCTCCGACTTCTCTTCGTTCCTGCTGCAGGCGCAGAACTCCAAGGCCCAGGTGCTGGCGCTGGCCAATGCAGGCGGCGACACCATCAACTCGATCAAGGCGGCCAAGGAATTCGGCATCACCAAGACCATGAAGATGGTCGGCCTGCTGGTGTTCGTGACCGACGTGCACAGCCTGGGCCTGAAGAACACCGAAGGCCTGCTGCTCACCACCAGCTGGGACTGGAACCTCGACGACAAGACGCGCGCCTTCGGCAAGCGCTTCTTCGAGAAGACCAAGCGCATGCCCACCGACATCCAGGCCGCCGACTATTCGGCCACCATGACCTACCTGAAGGCCGTGCAGGCTGCCAAGACGGTCGATGCCGACAAGGTGATGGAGACGATCAAGGCCACGCCCATCGACGACTTCTACGCCAAGGGCACCGTGCGCGCCGACGGCCGCTTCGTGCACGACATGTACCTGGTGCAGGTCAAGTCGCCGGCCGAATCGAAGCAGCCGTGGGACTACTACAAGGTAATCCAGAAGCTCAAGGGCGAAGAGGTCTTCACGACGAAGGCCGAGAGCAAGTGCGCCCTCTGGAAGTGATCCCCCGCGGGCGCGCAGCCGCCCGGGTTCGTTGAAACGCTTATGACCATTTCCCTTCCCGCGCTTTTGAGCCAGCTCCTCCTGGGGCTGGTCAACGGCTCCTTCTACGCCATCCTGAGCCTCGGGCTGGCGGTGATCTTCGGCCTGCTGAACGTCATCAACTTCGCGCATGGCGCGCTGTTCATGCTCGGCGCTGTCCTCACGTGGATGGCGATGGAGTACCTCGGCGTCAACTACTGGGTGATGCTGATTGCGGCGCCCGTCGTCATCGGCATCTTCGGCGTGCTCATCGAGCGCTTGCTGCTGCGCTGGATCTACAAGCTCGACCACCTCTACGGCCTGCTGCTCACGCTGGGCCTCACGCTGCTGATCGAGGGCGTGTTCCGCTCGATCTACGGCGTGTCGGGGCTGCCCTACGACGCGCCCGATGCGCTGTCGAGCGCCACCGACCTTGGCTTCATGGTGCTGCCGAACTACCGCGCCTGGGTGGTCGTTGCCTCGCTCGTGGTGTGCTTCGCCACCTGGTACGTGATCGAGAAGACGCGCCTGGGTGCCTACCTGCGCGCCGGCACCGAGAACCCGCGGCTCGTGGAAGCCTTCGGCGTCAACGTGCCGTTGATGATCACGCTGACCTACGCCTTCGGCTGCGCGCTCGCGGCCTTCGCAGGCGTGCTGGCCGCGCCGGTGATGCAGGTGTCGCCGCTGATGGGGCAGAACCTCATCATCGTGGTGTTCGCCGTGGTGGTGATCGGCGGGATGGGCTCCATCATGGGCGCCATCCTCACGGGCCTCGGGCTCGGTGTGATCGAAGGGCTCACCAAGGTTTTCTATCCCGAGGCATCGTCTACGGTTGTGTTCGTGATCATGGTCATCGTGCTGTTGATTCGCCCCGCCGGCCTGTTCGGCAAAGAGAAATAAGGCGAACGGCATGAACATGAAAAAAATCTCCACCGTCGTCTACGCCTTGCTGCTGGTCGCGCTGCTCCTGGCGCCGTTCTTCGGCGCCTACCCGGTGTTCGTGATGAAGCTGATGTGCTTCGCGCTGTTCGCCGCGGCCTTCAACCTGCTGCTGGGCTTCACGGGCCTGCTGTCGTTCGGCCATGCGGCCTTCCTTGGTGGCTCGGCATATGTCGCGGGCCATGCGATCAAGGTCTGGGGCCTCACGCCCGAACTGGGCCTGATCGCGGGCACGCTCACTGGCGCTTTCCTCGGCTGGCTCTTCGGCGTGCTGGCCATTCGCCGGCAGGGCATCTACTTCGCGATGATCACGCTGGCGCTCGCGCAGATGATGTTCTTCGTCGCGCTGCAGGCCAAGTTCACGGGCGGCGAAGACGGCCTGCAGGGCGTGCCGCGCGGCAAGCTCTTCGGCCTGATCGATCTGTCGAACGACCTCACGATGTACTACGTCGCGCTGGTCATCGTGGTCGCGGCCTTCCTGCTGATCGTGCGTACCATCCACTCGCCCTTCGGCCAGGTGCTCAAGGGCATCAAGGAGAACGAGCCGCGCGCGCTGTCGCTGGGCTACGACGTGAGCCGCTTCAAGCTGCTGGCCTTCGTGATCTCGGCGGCGCTGTCGGGCCTGGCCGGGTCGCTCAAGACGCTGGTGCTGGGCTTCGCCACGTTGTCGGACGTGCACTGGACCGCTTCGGGCCAGGTCATCCTGATGACGCTGGTGGGCGGCCTCGGCACGCTGTCGGGTCCGCTGGTGGGCTCGGCGGTGGTGGTGCTGCTGGAGAACAAGATCGGCGAACTCGGCAACTTCCTGGCGCGCATCACGACGATCGACTGGTTCAACACACTGGGCGAGTCGGTGACCATGGTCACGGGCCTGATCTTCGTGATCTGCGTGCTGGCGTTCCGCAAGGGGATCATGGGCGAGATCATTGCGTTCATCGAGCGGCGACGAGCCAAATAGCAAGCAAGGCAACTGCAATGAAAAAGGGAGCCGAGGCTCCCTTTTTTCATTGCATCAGCAGTTGCCTTTTTTCGCCTGGCCGGGCGGGCAGAAATCGCCGCGATCGTGGTCATGGCCGCGCCGATAGTCGCGATCGTGGTCGCGGCGGCGATGCTCTTCTTCCCACTCGCGTTCGCGGCGCGCTTCACGGTAAGCCTCGCGCCGGCGCCAGTCGCCTTCGGTCCAGCGCCAGCCGCCGCGGTCCTCGACCCAGCGGCCAGGGGCATAGGCGTAGCCCGCGCGCTCGGGCTGCCAGCCGCCCGGACGCCATCCGTAGGCACGGCCGTCCCAGGCCCAGCGGCCCGGCACCCAGACGAAGCCGCCGCGCGGCGGTGGCAGGGGTTCGTAGCGTGGCGGCGGCGGCGCCGTCATCACCAGCCCGGGCACATTGATGTTCACCGAGACCTGCGCGTTGGCGGCAAGGGGGCTCGCAAGGATGGAAAGGGCGCCGGCCACGGCCAGCACGGCAAGTCGAATCTTCATGATGGGGATCCTCTGGTTTTCAGATGAGTTCTGGACATTATTCCCAACGCACGCGGGAGGCGGCTGGTTGTCAGTGCTTGTGCGCGGCTACAACGGTTACAGCTTCAGCGGTGCGGCGTAGCCGGTCATTTCCAGGTAGCCACGGCCCACACGGCGCCGGGCGTCGAGCAGGTCGCTTACGCCTTCCCAGTACACACCGCCGGTCGAGCCTCGGCTGTCCAGTTCCTGGTCGTCGAGCAGGGCGCGCACCTCGAAGCTGCCAGAGGGCGTCTGTACGCGCCATTGCGTCGGGTACTTTGCCTGCGTGCGCGGGCTGTCCCAGGTCTTGAGGCTCTCGAAGCGGACTTCGTCGTTCTTGAAGGTGCGAGCCACGCCATCGCGCGGGCGGAACGAGCCGCCGCCCCACAGCGCGCTGCCGTCGTTGCGCCGCAGGTGGAAGGCGGTGAGGGCGCTGCCGTCATCGAGGTTCATGCCGATCCAGTCCCAGCCCACGGCCTCGGGGTGCATCAGCGCTTCGCTCCATTCGTGGTCGAGCCATGCGGTTCCGCCCACGTCGAAAGCCTGCCCCTTGAGCGTGAGCTTGCCCTGCGCCTTGAGCTGCGGCTCGCTGTAGTAGTAGCTTGCCTGCGATTCATCGGGGCCCTTGCGCGAGAGGCCTGCGTTGCCTTGCAGCAGCACCGGCTGCGTGGGCGTGAAGCGCAGGTCGAGCGAGAACTCGCCGGCCGGAATGCGCGCGACGTAGATGCCGTCTTTTTCCCGCACCAGCGACCAGTCGCGGATGCGCACGTCGGTGTCGCTCGTGCTCGCCTCCGCCACGCCGAAGCCCGCGCGCGCGATGCGCTGGTCATGCAGCAGCACGCGGCCTTGCAGGTCGGTGACGGCTGCGTGCGCGAACACGAGATGCTTCGCGGCAAAGGCCGAGCGCATGCCCTGCGTGGCCTCGACGCGCGAGCGGAAGAAGGTCACCTGGTAGCCGAACTCGCGCCCGCCCGGCGTCTTCGCATGGCCGGTGATGTACCACCACTCGGTGCGCAGATCAGGGTGGCTGCCGAAGTCGCGCGGAAACTCCAGCCGGTGCTCGGGCAACGCCCATGCCGCCAGCGGACCCGCCGCGAGCGCCGCCAGCAGCAGGCCGCGGCGCGACAGCAGTGGCATGGGAGACATCACGACGCCACCAGCACATCGATGCGCTGCTGCGCCGGCCCGATGTCGCCGAAGGCGTTCTGCACCCAGGTCGCATCGTGGTAGCTCGGCAGGTAGCGCTCGCCCGCATCGCACAGCAGCGAAAGAATGGAACCCTGCTGCCCCGCCGCGCGCATCTCCTGCGCCACGGCCAGCATGCCGATGAAGTTGGTGCCTGTCGACGGCCCGACCTTGCGACCCAGCAGCGCCGACAGCGCATGCATGGCCGCCACCGAATCGAGGTTCGGCACTTCGATCATCCGGTCGACCAGCGTGCGGATGAAGCTGGGCTCCACGCGCGGCCGGCCGATGCCCTCGATGCGCGAGCCGGCGGCCGTCAGCGTAGCGTCGCCCGTGCGGTGGTAGGCCGAGAACACCGAGCCTTCGGGGTCGGGCACGCACACCTGCGTGTCGTGGCAGCGATAGCGCAGGTAGCGACCGATGGTCGCGCTGGTGCCGCCCGTGCCCGCGCCCACCACGATCCACTTGGGCACCGGATGCCGCTCGCGCGACATCTGCTGGAACATGCTCTCGGCGATGTTGTTGTTGCCGCGCCAGTCGGTCGCGCGCTCGGCGTACGTGAACTGGTCCATGTAGTGGCCGCCGGTTCGCTCGGCCAGCGCGCGGGCTTCTTCGTACACCTGCGCGGCATGGTCGACGAAGTGGCAGCTCGCGCCGTAGAAGGCGATCTGCGCGATCTTCTCGGGCGAGGTGGTGCGCGGCATCACCGCGATGAAGGGCAGGCCCAGCAGCCGCGCGAAGTAGGCCTCGCTCACGGCCGTCGAGCCGCTCGATGCCTCGACGATGGTCGTGCCTTCGCGCACCCATCCGTTGCACAGCGCATAGAGAAAGAGCGAACGTGCGAGCCGGTGCTTGAGGCTGCCGGTCGGGTGCGTCGATTCGTCCTTCAGGTACATGTCGATGCCGTGCGCCGCGAGCGAGGGCAGGGGCAGCGGGATCAGGTGCGTGTCGGCGCTGCGCTGGTAGTCGGCTTCGATGCGGCGGATTGCGCCGCCGAGCCAGCCGCTGCAGTAGGACGAGGAGGTGGAAGGTGTTTGCTGCTGCATATCGGCGCCAGTCTACAAGTCATGCCTTGTAACGCCCACAAGGTGCGATGAGGCGCGCAAATCGGGATACTGTGCCCTGCCATCTACAACAAGGCAGGAGACGAGACACATGAAAAGAACAAACCTGCGCCCCGCATCGCGGCGCTCGTTAGGTCAAAGGCATTCCTTCGGCGCGGTTGCGTTCGCGGCCCTTCTGCTCGCGGGTTGCGCGTCGGGGCCTCCCGGTTCGCAGACGCCCACGCGTCCTTCCTCATCGTTCGCCGTGCCCGGTCTCGAGAAGCCGGCTGAGGTGCTGGTCGACCGCTGGGGCGTGCCGCATCTTTATGCGGGCACGCTCTACGACGCATTCGTGGCGCAGGGCTTCATCGCCGCGCGCGATCGGCTGTGGCAGATGGACCTCTGGCGCAAGCGCGGCCTCGGCGAAATGGCGAAGGACTTCGGTCCCGCATGGGTCGAGAACGACCGCGCCGCGCGTGCGGTGCTCTACCGCGGCGACATGTACCGCGAGTGGCTGGCCTACGGCTCCGACGCCAAGCGCGTGGCCGAGGCTTTCACGGCCGGGGTCAATGCCTACGTGGCGCAGGTGCGCGCGCAGCCTTCGTTGCTGCCGCCGGAGTTTGCGCTGCTGGGCTACCAGCCGGCCACGTGGTCGCCCGAAGACGTGGTGCGCATCCGGCATCACGGCCTCACGCTCAACTTCACGTCGGAGGTCGATCGCGCCAAAGCCTACTGCGCGGGCGGAGCCGGCATCAAGGCCGACTGGCTGCGCCGCGAGCTTGATCCGCCGATCAACCCGCGCGTGCCGCCGGGGCTCGACCCGTGCACCATTCCTGCGGCCGAACTGCGCGCGGCCTACATGCGCGCAACCGAGTCGCCGCAGTTCACCAAGGCCAACACGCGGCTCGTGTCACCGGTGGCCCAACTGCCGGGCAGCGACGAAGCAGAACAACTGCAGGCCTCGCAAGGCGACCCGACCGGCGCCTACGGCAGCAACAACTGGGTGATCTCGCCGAAGCTCACGTCCACCGGCCGTCCCATCCTGGCCAATGACCCGCACCGCGCCCACGGCGCGCCCAGCCTGCGCTACATGACGCACCTGAGCGCACCTGGCATGGACGCCATCGGCGCGGGCGAGCCCTTCCTGCCGGGCCTGTCGATCGGGCACAACGGCACCATCGCCTTCGGCCTCACGCGCTTCTACATGGACCAGGAAGACCTGTACGTGTACCAGCTCAACCCGCGCAATGCCAACGAGTACCGCTACCAGGGTCGCTGGGAGCCGATGGTGCGCGTCACCGAACGCATCGCGGTCAAGGGCGAGAGCGCGCCGCGCGAGGTGGTCAACACCTTCACGCGCCATGGCCCGGTGCTGCTGGCCGAGCCGGGCAAGCAGCGCGCGTATGCCTTGCGCGCGGCGTGGCTGGAGCCCGGCATGGCGCCGTACTTCGGTTCCATGGACTACATGCGCGCGCGCAACTGGGACCAGTTCCGCGCGGCCATGAACCGCTGGGGCGCGCCCGGCGAGAACCAGGTCTATGCGGACACCAGCGGCAACGTCGGCTGGATTCCCGGCGGCCTCACGCCCATCCGGCCCAACTGGGACGGGCTGATGCCGGTGCCGGGCGACGGGCGCTACGAGTGGTCGGGCTTCCGCAACGGCGACGAGCTGCCTTCGGAGTTCAACCCGGCGCGTGGCTATGTGGTGACCGCCAACGAGAACAACATTCCGCCAGACCATCCCGCCGCGAAGAAGGGCGTGGGCTACGAGTGGAGCGACGCGGCGCGTGCGCGACGCCTCAAGGAACTGTTCGCGGCCAAGGTGGCGGCGGGTTCGCGCTTCTCCGTCGAAGACTCGGAGCGCATGCAGAACGACATCGTCGCGACGCCCGCGCAGCGCGTGCTGAAGCTGCTGGCCGGCCTGCGCAGTGACGACGCGCAAACGGCAACAGCGCTGCGCATGCTGCAAAGCTGGGACGGCACCATGGACCGCGACAGCGCAGCCGCCGCGCTGTACGAGGTGTGGAGCAGCAAGCCGCTGCGTGCCGCCGTGCTAAAGGCCGGCGCAGGCGATGCAGGCGCCGCGCTGGCCGCGCCCGGCGACAACACGCGCATGGTGCTGTTGCTCGAAAGCCCCTTCGGCTGGGTCACGAACGAGCAGCGCGATGCACTGCTGCTGAAGACACTGCCAGTAGCGATGCAAGAGCTCACCACCAAGCTCGGCCCCGACCCCGCGACCTGGAAGTGGGGCGCGCTGCACCGTGCCGAGTTCCGCCATCCGCTGGGCGGTGTGGTCGATGCCGCCACGCGCAAGAAGCTCGACGTGGGCGACTGGCCGATGTCCGGTTCTTCCTTCACGCCGATGGCGGCCACCTACCGGGCCAGCGACTACAAGCTGACGGCGGGCGCATCGTTCCGCATGGTGCTGGACGTGGGCAACTGGGACGCCTCGCGCGTCATCAACACGCCGGGCCAGTCGGGCAACCCGGAGAGCCCGAACTACCGCGACCTTGCGCCGCTGTGGCTCGAAGGCAAGTACGTGCCGCTGGTCTACAGCCGGGGGGCTGTCGAGAAGGAAACGGTGGAGAGGATCCAGCTGACGCCGGCGCGCTGAGACGCCGAGGGCGCTACCAGTCTTCCTTCACCGCCAGCACCACGTCCTTGCCGGCGGCGGCCCGGCCCGCCATCCAGGCCGTCACGGTGCCGGCGGCCACCACCGCCGCGCACAGTGCCAGCAGGCGGCCCCATGGCACCAGCAGGTCCATGCTCCAGTGGAAGCTCTGCGGGTTCACGACCTTCACGAGCACCACCGACACGGCCAGCCCCAGTCCCAATCCGGCCACGGCGCCGATGGCGGTCCACGCGGCGCCTTCACCGGCCACCACTGCCAGCACCTGCCTTCGCGTGAAGCCCAGGTGCGCGAGCAGCCCGAACTCCTTGCGCCGCGCCAGCACCTGCGCGCTGAAGCTCGCGGCAATGCCGAACAGCCCGATGGCGATGGCCACCGCCTGCAGCCAGTAGGTGACGGCGAAGCTGCGGTCGAAGATGCGCAGCGAGGTCGCGCGGATCTGCCCCACCGATGCGATCTCGACGGACTCGGCGGACGAGCCGCCCTGGCGTGCCGCCAGAGTGCGCACTGCAGTCTGCACCGCGCCTTCCGACGCTCCGGGCGCAAGCCACAACGCCACGTCGCTCACATTGCGCTCGCCGGTGATGCGCTCGAAGTCCCGCGCATCCATCGTGACTGTGCCGAACTGCCGCGCATAGTCGCGCCACACGCCCGCCACGAAGAACGTTTGCGCCTTCTTCGAGCCCGCGCGCAGGCCCATCGCGTCCGACAGCGGCGTGAACGCCGTGCCCGGCTTCGCGCCATACAGCTCCACCATCGGCTCGCTCACGTAGATGCCGATCTGCCCCTCGGGCACGGGCAGCGCGGCACCTACCAGCGGCAACGACTGCGTCGCCCCGCCTTCCAGGCTGCGCGCAATCAGCGTCACGGTGGGCCGTGTCGCATCGAGCTGAAGCGATTGCGTGCGCAGCGTGCCCGTGCGCGCCACGCCGGGCAACTGCGCCAGCGACTGCACGAAGGCTGGAGAAAAGGTCGCCGTGTCTGTGCTGCTGCTGTTGCCGCTGTTGCTGCCGCGCCCGCCCGAGGTGGCGCGCACGTACAGGTCGGCCGGCAGCACCACGTCGAGCCAATGCGTCACCGAATCGCGAAAGCTCGCGACCATCACCGTGAGTGCGACGGCAAGGCTCAGGCTTGCCACCACGCCGCTGACCGCCACGGCGGCCGTGCCGCGCATGCGGCGCGCGCGCTCCACCGCCAGCATCGGCAGCACGCGTCGCGCGAACATTGGCGCCACTCGGTCGTACAGCAGCGCGATCAGCCAGGGCAGGGCGGTGATGCCTCCGACCAGCAGGCAGCCCACCGACAGGTATGCCGCCACCGGGATGCCGCTGATGGCCGGCACGTTGGCCAGCACCGCGCTCAGCGCGATCAGCCCCAGCGCCAGCCAGTGGCCGTTGCCCTGTGTGGGCGCGGCGCCCAGGCCCTTGAGCGTCTGTGCTTCGGGCAGCGCCTGTGCCGCGCGCGCGGGCCACCAGCCGCCGACCAGCGCGGCCAGCACGCCCAGTCCGCCGTACAGCAACGCCGAGCCCGCGCTCCAGTGCAGCGTGGGCGCCACGCCTTCGAAGTACCCGCCACCAAGGTCGCCGCCCAGAACGCGCAACGCAAAGGCCGCGAGCGCTGTACCCAGCGCGAGACCCGCCGCGCTGCCGATCAGCCCCAGCACCAGCGATTCGGCCAGCACCAGCCGCAGCCGTTCGCGCGGCGTGAGGCCGAGCACGCCGAGCAGCGCGAACTGCTGCGCGCGCTTGGCCACGCTGAGCGCCAGCACCGAGAACACCAGGAACGCGCCCGTGAACAGCGCCACAAGCGCCAGCACCGTCAGGTTCACGCGGTAGGCGCGCGACAGATTGCTCACGCGCTGCGCCGCATCACCGGGCTCGGCAAACTGCACGCCCGCTGGCCAGCCCGGCGACTGCTGCAGCGAGGCCATGAAGGCGGCCCTGTCCGTGCCGGGCGCCAACCGCAGGTCGATGCGGCTGAGCCGGCCGATCTGGCCGAACAGCTCTTGCGCCGCCGCGATGTCCATCACCGCGAGCGCAGTGCCGCTGGCGGCGACATGGCCGGCCACGTCGAGCTTGTGCCATGCGTCGCCGCTGCGCAGTTGCATCGTCTCCGTCGTTCCGGCGGGCGTTTCCGCCGGCAGGCCCAGTGCGCTGCGTGCCGCTGCGTTGAGGAACACACGGCCCGGCGCGAACAGCGAGAAGCGGTCGGCACCGGCCGCGGCCTGCGGCATCAGCGCGGGCGCGATGGTCGGCAGCACCAGCGCATCGACGCCCATCACGCGCATCGGCACCTGGCGCTCGCCGGCCAGCGCCAGGCCCTGGAACTCGACCACGGGGCTCGCCAGCGTCACCTGCGGGTGCCGGGCCAGCCGCTCGAACACGGCCTCGTCGAAGCCGCCCTGCACGGCGCGCACTTCCAGGTCGGGCTGGCCGTTGACAGAGCGCACCGCGCTCGCGAACTCGTCGAGCGCCGACGCATTGATCAACTGCACCGAGAAGGCCAACGCCACGCCCAGCATCACGGCCAGCACGGCGGCCGCGTTGCGCCAGGGGTGGTGGCGGAGTTCCTGCCAGGAGAAGGTGGTGAGCAATGCGCGCATCGGGCAATTGTCGCGGCGCGCGCGGTGTTACACCGCCGTGGCACGATGGCGCCTCTTCGACGACGCCTGAGGAATCCGACGATGCGGCTCTTGCCCCGTGCCCTGTACCGCCCCTGGCTTGCGGCCTGGCTCATCGCACCGCTGCTGGCAGGCCACGCCGCCGCACAGCTTCAGCAACCCCTGACACTCGCCAGTGACCCGACGGTGCTGGCCAAAGCCGCTCTCGGTGCCGAGCGGGGCACGCTGGTGGTGGGCACGCTGCGCAACGGCCAGGCGTCCTACGGCGCCGCCTACAACCCCGAGCCTCCGTCGTCGCCGCGCGCCATCGCGGCTGGCAGTGCCGAGCAGCCGATGTTCGAGATCGGCTCCGTCACCAAGGTCTTCACCGGCCTGCTGCTCGCGCAGTCGGTGGAGCGCGGCGACCTCAAGCTCGACGACACCGTGGGCAAGCTGCTCGCCGGCAAGGTCGAAGACCTATCGTCCGCCGTGGCCTCGGTCACGCTGCGCCAGCTCGTCACACATACGGGCTGCATGCCCGTGATGGCCGATGGCGTAACAGGCGGCGCGCCGCTCGCCGAACAGTTCCGCACCTTCGACAAGCCCATGTTCTGGGCGTCCCTCGCGCGCATCAAGCTCACGGCCGCCGCGCCGCCGTGCGAAGGTGCGTACAGCAACTTCGGCATGGCGTTGCTCGGCCAGTTGCTGGCCGAGCACTACAACACCTCGTGGGGCGAACTGGTGCGTGCGCGCATCACCGAGCCGCTGGGCATGAACGACACCGTGATCTCGCTCGGCGACAAGGCCTCGCGCATGGCCCCGGCCTTTGCCGGCGACCGCCGCCAGCCGCTGTTCGACATGCTGGCCTACGCGCCGGCCAGCGCGCTGCGCTCCACCGCCGCCGACATGATGACCTTCAGCCGCGCCATCCTCGCGGGCGCCGGCGGTCCGCTCGGCCCGGCCGCCGCGCGCATGCTCACGCCGCTGGCGCGCTACGAGGGCGCCGATATCGGCTACGCAGTGATGGTGCGCGGCCCCGAAGGCGGCCGGCGCACCTACTGGCACGCAGGCGTCACCGAAGGCTACCGCACGCTATGGCTGCTCGCGCCCGACACCGGCGAAGCGATGATCGTGCTCAGCAGCAACGCACGCGCGCCGATGCAGCCCGTGATGCTGGCCATCGGCAAGAGCCGCTACCCGGTGCCGACGGTGGAGGTGCCGGTCGATCCGAAGCGGCTGGAAGACTACAAGGGCGAGTTCCGCGTGACGAAGGCCAAGTCGCTGAGCTTCACCGTGCGCAGCGGCAAGCTGCTGGTGCGCGAGACCGGGCGCGGCTACAACGCGCTCACGCCCACCGGCAACGACCGGTTTGCGGTGACCGGCATCGGCGCGCAGTTCGTCTTCCGGCGGGATGCGGGGAATGCGGTGGTCGCGGTGTCTCTGACGCAGGGTGGCAGCCAGCTCGATGCGAAGCGGGTGGGGGAATCGGTCGCTGTGCCGCAGGAGTGACTGCGCGACACGACTAGCTGGCCAACTCCAGCAACTGGTCGGCCATCTGCTCCATTTCGCCGCGCATGACGAGCTGCCTGAGCCAACTCTCCGGAATGCCGCCGAAGCCGTAGAAGGCACCAGCCAGCTGGCCGCAGATCGCGGCGGTGGTGTCGGCGTCGTCGCCGAGGTTGGTCGCAGCGAGCACGGCGTCCTCGAAGGATTCGGTGTGCGCAAAGCACCAGAGCGCCGCTTCGAGCGATTCGACGCAGTAGCCCGATCCCTTGATGCGCTCGATGGGCTTCGAGGCGTAGTCGCCGCGCGCCAGTGCCGCGACCTTCTCGCTCAGCGGCTCCATCGGCACGGTCGCAAGAATCGCCGCCTTGCTTTCGCCGCGCAATGCCGCGCGCAACTGCAGCGCGAAGAGTCGCGAGCACTCGATCGCCTCCAGCGCACCGTGCGTGGTGCGCGTGCTTTCGCCGGCCTGCTGCCAAGTGGCCTCGGCGCTCGCTGCATAGAACATCGGCACCGGTGCGAGCCGCATCAGCGCGCCGTTGCCGGCCGTGCGCGGATCGGGGTCGCCCGAGAACGGATCGCCCGACGCGAGGTAGCGGGTAAGAGCGCCCGACACGGTCAAACCGATGTCGAAGCACTGCCCGGTGCTGCTCATGTAGCCCACGCTGCGCCAGTTGCAGTAGCGGTTCATCTGGTCGACCGCATCGAAGCCCTTGCGGTGGATCAGGCTCGCCGCAAGGCACAGCGTCATCGAGGTGTCGTCGGTCCATTCGCCGGCAATCAGCCCGAAAGGGCCACCGCCCTGCATGCCGGTCACGGGCGCGAAGGTGCCGCGCGTGCGGAACTCGACCGTGGTGCCCACGGCGTCGCCGCAGGCCAGGCCGAGCAGGCAGCCTCGATAGCGTTCGATGCTGGTCATTGCGCTTTCCTCAGCGCATCGCGTGCGGCCATCAGAGCAAAGCCCAGCAGGTTGAGGCCCATCCATTCGCGTGGCTCTTGCGCCGCAGGATCGGTGGCCGCGAGGCCAATGCCCCAGATCGAATCGACCGGGCTGGCCTCTACCAGCACCTGATGGCCGGTGCCGAGCAGGAAGGCGCCGAGTGCTGGGTTCTGCGAGAACTTCTCGATGTTGCCCTGCGTCACGATGTCGAGGCGCGCAGCCACCCATGCCGCTTCGTCGAATCCGCGGATCTTGCGGCCGAGTTTCTTGGCTTCGCCCGGCGTGCGGGCCGCCAGAATCTGCTCGCAGGTTTCCGCATCGTCGAACAGGCGCGACTTGCCGGCCATCATGAAATGCTCGGCCGTGCGGTAGTGCGTGCCATCGACGGTGAATTCGGCCTCGAACCACTGGCTGAAGCAACTCTTGTTCACGCCGGTCTTGGGCGCCTGGTGGCCCCAGAACAGCAGGTACTCGGGCTGATGGCCCTGTGCGAAATACGCAGGTAGATCCTGGATGCTGCGCGGTGTCGTCGTCATTTCTTTTTCTCCTCAGGCGCCGATGTCGAGCGGATGCTCCACCGGCAATTGCAATTCGGGGTTGTCGTTTTGCGCCAAGGGGCGCTGTGCGTCCACGAAGGCGCGCATGTCGATGACCTCCAACAGTTCTTCGCTCGCAAAAGCCGCGAGCGTACGGCCGCGCAAGCCCAGCTGGATCGCACGGCGTTCCAGCTTGTGGCCGCTGGGCGAGTGATCCGGGTCCCATTGCAGGCGCACTTCCGAGCTCTCGACCGCTGCTTGCCATGCCTCGCGGCTCGGGTAGCTGGGGTTGAAGGTCGATGGCACGGCCTCGCGCACCACGCGCTCGAAGAAAGCACGACGCAGCCGCAGGCCGAGCGTGATCTCCTGGCCTTCCTTGGTGCCCCAGCCGCAGCGGTACATCATCCAGAGGAAGTTGGGCTTTATCCAGCTCATGCGCGAAAGGCTGAAGTCCGGGCCGTCGAGTCGGCCGTGGCGGATCGCATGTTCGCCGATGGCGGGGCGGTAGGCCTGGTACACGACGACGGATGCCGCGTCGTGGTGGGCGAGGATGTGTTGGCCGCTCTGCGGCCAGCGCGCGCGTTGGGCGACGTGCGGTTCGACGGGAAGGGGTGTGACAGCGTTGTTCATTTCTTGCTTCTTCTTTTTTGAGTTGCCCTATGCAACTAATTAAGGGTTGTATAGTACAACTAATCAATCCGGAGTCAAGCCTTCCTGTGAGCACCCCCTCGTCAAACTTTCCGGCCCTGACCTTCCCGCGCCCGCTGGTCACGGTCGATGTGGTGACGTTCACCGTGCTTGACAACGCGCTGCAAGTCCTGCTGGTGAAGCGGCCCTCCGACACGGTCGAGCCGTTCCCCGGCAAGTGGGCGTTGCCGGGCGGCTTCGTGAACATCGACGAAGACGCCACGCTGCTCGATTGCGCCTTGCGCAAGCTGCGCGAGAAGACCGGTGTGGTGACGCCCTATCTCGAACAGCTCGGCAGTTGGGGTGGCGCGCAGCGCGATCCGCGCGGCTGGTCGGCTACGCACTGTTTCTATGCGCTGATTCCCGCGGAGGCCATGCAGTTGCGCAGCGGCGCCAACGCGCCCGAAGTGGCGTGGTTCGAGGTCGATGCCGCTTCGCGCAAGCGGCTGGCCTTCGACCACTGCGAACTGCTCGACGCGGCCGTTGCCCGGCTGCGCAGCAAGGTCGAATACACCTCGCTGCCGGCCTTTCTGCTCGAAGAGCCGTTCACCCTGCCGGCGCTGCAGCAGACCTACGAGGTTGTTCTGGGCCGCGGTATCGACAAAAGCGCCTTTCGCAAGCGCATGCTCGACGGCGGGTTCATGGAAGAGGCGGGAATGCTCACCGGCAGCCTCGGCCGACCGGCCATGAGCTACCGGCTGCGCGATCGTTCGCAGGCAGCGCTGTTTCCCCGCACGTTCAACGCGAAATAAGTCTGGGGCCCTGAGCCGTTCGCTCAGAGCCGATCCGACATCGCATGCAGATACGCGCGAACCGCCGCGCTGGCGCTCAGGCCGATGGCGCGGTCATAGGCCTGCCGCGAGGCGGAACGTGCGCCGCCGGCCGCGAGCAGGTGCGCACGCGCCGCCCAGAACGGTTGGTAGTTCGCTACCTCCAGCGCGGGAATGGCTTCGAGCGCCCGCAGGCCGATTTCGGGGCCGCGCGCGTTCGCCAGCGCGCAGGCCCGGCTGACCTGGGCGCCGATGCTGGGCCGCAGGGCCAGCAGGCCTTCGTACAGCGACACCAGCACTTCGGGCGCGACCGGCGCGCCCACGCGGCGTTCGCAATGGGCCGACTGGATGGCCGCTTCAAGCTGGTATGCACCGAGAGATTTCATGTCCGATGCCAGCCGCAGACAACGTTCGGCCTCCGCGAGCAGATCCGGGTCCCAGCGCAGCGGGTCCTGCTGGTCGAGCGGCACGTAGGCGCCGGTCTCGCTGCGACGGGCCGCGGCGCGGCTTTCGCAGAACAGCATCAGCGCGAGCAGGCCCAGCGGCTCGGGCTCGTTCGGCATCAGGCCGCACAGGATGCGGCAGAGGTCGATGGCCTCGGCCGTGAGGCCGCGGGGCAGGGCGTCGGCGCCGTCCACGTCGTCCCAGCCGGTGCCGTAGGCGGCGTAGATGCCGTCGAGCACGTCCTGCAGCCGCTGTGGCAGGTCGCGCGCCTGCGGGTATTCGAATGGAATGCCGGCCGCGCGGATACGGGCCTTGGCACGCACCAGCCGTTGGCCGAGCGTGGCCGGCGCGGTGAGAAAGGCGCCGGCCATGCGTGCCGCGTCGAGGCCGAGCACGGTCTGCAGCATGAGCGGTGCGCGCGCCGCCGCGTCGATGGCCGGGTGCGCGCACACGAAGAGCAGGCGCAGCCGCTCGTCGGGCACGGCCGCGCCGTCGGTGGTGCCTTCGTCGACCTCGCCGGCCAGCAGCAGCAGGCTCTGCGTGGCCGCGTCCTGCACACGGGTGTGGCGCCAGGCGTCGAGCTTGCGGTGCCGGGCCACGCTCAGCAGCCAGGCATCGGGCTGCACGGGAATGCCGTCGGACGGCCAGCGCTCGAGCGCCCGCGCAAAGGCGTCGGCCAGTGCGTCTTCCGACGCGGCGATGTCGTGCGTGCGCGCCGACAGGATGGCCAGCAGCCGTCCGTAAGAATCGCGCGCCGCACGTTCGGCGGCTCTCTGAACCGCCGGATCACTCATGCGGCTACGGCGGTCGCCATGAAGACAGGCCGTATCTCGACCCCGCCACTGGTCGCGCAGGGCGCGCGCGCAGCCCATTCGAGCGCGGCGTCGATGTCGGGCACGTCGACCACGAAGTAGCCGCCGAGCTGCTCCTTGGTGTCGGCGAAGGGGCCGTCCTGCACCTGGCGCTTGTCGCCGCGCACGCGCAGCGTGGTGCCGGTCATGGGCGGGAAGAGGCCGTGGCCGCCGAGCGAGATGCCGGCCTGGCGCACGGCGTCGGCATACGCGACCCAGCTGGCCCGGTAGGCCTGCGAGGACGCGTTGTCGCGCTGTTCGAATTCGGCCGCGGGCTGATAGAACATCAACATGTACTGCATGGTGTCTCTCCGTCAAGGAAAAGGCTGTTGAGCAAGATCGCTCACCACAATGACGGCCCGCCGGCGGTCATTTCGACACGGGTTCGTGCCGAGCAGATTATTTTTTATGCGATTGCCGTTTGGCGCAACGGTTGCACCACCTATGCCCTAGGCCGTCATGCCGCCCTGGCCCTGATGGAGGGCGCGAACATGGCTTCCATCTCGTTGCGCAGCCTGTAGGCGGCAGTCGTCGTGTCGATCGCCACGTCGGCCCAGCTCAGGCTCTGGCCCTTCTTCACGGGGCGCACCAGCTTGACGTTGTGCGCCAGCCCGAGCGGCAGGCCGCCCAGGCGCAGCGAGCGCTCGGCCGGCAGCAGCTTGCCCCAGACCGTGTAGCCGCCTTCGCCGTCGAGCATCTCGCCCGCCGCGAGGTCGCGCTTGGCGGTGGCGACTACGTCGGCGTTCCAGCAGGTGGCCACGCCGGTGGGCTCGCCGCGCAGCGCCACGCAGGCCACCGACATGCCGACTTCGAGGCCGATCAGGTGCCAGCGCTTGTAGAGCGTGAAGTAGCGCCCGCTCGGGTCGGTGTGGGCGTTGTATTCCTCGAAGCAGTTCTTGATGTAGTCGGTCTCGGCCTCTACCGTGACCCACACGCCCATGCGGATGTCGTAGGGAATCTTCCGGCCATCGGCTTCGAGCGACGACACCACCTCGACCATGCCTTTGCGCTCGAGCACGCCGCCTTCGCTTTTCGGCCGCGTGACGAAGGGAATGTCTTCCACGCTCGCGGGCGGGTAGAGCAGGCCGTCCGAAGGCACCGTGAGCCCGGTGGCGTTGGCCACCGCCGAGCTTTCTATCGACGGCTTGGAGCCGTCGAGAAAGCTGTTGAACATCTTCGGGTTGAGCCCGCCGCGTTTTGCCTGCTCGGGCGTGAGGCCGTAGTTGCCCCACACCGTCTCGGGCGTCGATTCGGTGAAGTGCGGCAGCCACTTGTGGCCGCGCCCGGCCGCCACCACCGGAAAGCCGCAGGTGCGCGCCCAGTCGACCAGGTCGCAGATCAGCGCGGGCTGGTCGCCGAAGGCCAGCGAATAGATCACGCCGGCCTGCTGCGCCCTGTGCGCAAGCAGCGGGCCGCAGAAGGCGTCGGCCTCGACCGTCACGTTCACCACGTGCTTGCCGTGCGCGAAGGCGTCGAGGCAGTGGTCCACCGCCGCAATGGGGTTGCCGGTGCACTCGACCACGATGTCGATGCACGGTTCGCGCGTCACCGCCTGCCAGTCGTCGGTGATCCAGGTGGTGCCGTGCTTCAGCGCCTCTTGCACCGAGCCAGCCGCGGCGCGCTCGGGCTGCCAGCCCACGCGTTCGAGGTTGACGCGGGCAGCGTCGGGCGACAGGTCGGCAATTGCCACCAGTTGAACGCCGGGCGTGCGCGGAATCTGCGCGAGGTACATCGAGCCGAACTTGCCGGCGCCGATCAGGCCGATGCGGATGGGGCGGCCTTCGGCGGCGCGTTGTTGCAGGCGGGTGTGCAGGCTCATGGGGTCAGGCCTCCGCGGTGTCGAGCACGTCGAGCGAGGTGAGCAGTGCGCTCTCGGGCAGGCCGTTTTTCCACGGCACATCGACCGGGTACGGCTTCAGCAGGCAGTCGTCGGGCAGCATCTCGACGGGCGTGAAGTCGCGGTGCGCGATGTACTCGGGCCGCTTGTGGCGCCGGATGTGGTTGCTGACCGCGCACAGGCTCAGGTACACCGCCACGCGATTGAAGGGTGACAGATTGCTGCCCGAGGCATGCACCAGGCAGCTGTGGAACAGGATCATCGAACCGGCCGGCCCCTTGGGCGAGACGATGCCGCCGTGCTTGCCGCCCGCGCGATCGACCAGCTGGCGGATCAGGTCGTTGTCCACGGTCCACAGCGGGTAGCTGGTGGTCGTGAGGTCATGCTTCGCATCGACCACGCCCTTGCGGTGGCTGCCCGGAATGAACATCAGCGGGCCGTTGTGCTCGGTCACCTCGTCGAGAAAGATCGCGACGTTCATCGCGCGCTCGGTGGGCATCAGGTCGTCGTTGAGCCAGGTGCCGTAGTCCTGGTGCCACTGCCATACGTCGCCCTCGAAGGCCATCTTGCCGTTGATCTTGAACTGGTGCATGTAGACCTCTTCCTCGAAGAGATCGGTTACCGGGCCGACCATGCGCGGGTGGCGCGCCAGGCGCGCGAAGGGCTCGCTGATGAGGTGCGCGGCGAAGTTCGTGCGCACGGCGTCGGAGCCTTTCTCGCGCACGTTGAAGGCCTCGCGCCTGCTGTAGAGATCGGGCACCGCGTCGGTCAGCACCTTCGTCTCTTCGGCCGAGAAGTGGCCGGGGAAGAACAGATAGCCGTCGCGCTCGAACTGCGCGCGTTGCTCGGGGGTCAGCTTCATGCCTTGTCTCCTTTTTTCGTGGGGGTGGGGGATGCGGCTCGTGCCAGTTGCTGCGCGAGCCGTTCGCTCAATGCCTCGCTGGCTCGCGAGACGTGTTCTTCGCTCAGGCGAGAGGCGCGCTCGACATTGCCGGCCGCAATGGCTACGGCGATGGCCTCGTGTTCGTCCCACAGAGATTCGCGCTGTGGCTCGGCCTGCAGCACCGCGCCCATCGCGCGGCGCAGGTGGCGCCAGTGCGGATCGGCGCTCTGGCCGATCAGCGGGTTGCCCGATGCCTCGTAGATGGCCTGGTGAAAGGCAACGTCGGCGTCGATCATTGCTTCGACATTGCGCCCGCGCGCTGCGCGCCGGCCGCGTTCGATGAGCTTCGGGTCGATGCGAAAACGTTGCTGTGCCGCCAGCCGAGCGGCCAGCACGTCGAGCGCGCCGCGCACCTGGTAGACCTTGCGCATCGCTTCGGCTTCCAGCGGCGCGACCAGTACGCCACGGCCAGGTGCGTCGAGCACGAAGCCGTCTTTCTTCAGCAGCCGCAGCGCCTGCAGCACGGGCTGTCGCGACACCGAAAGGCGAGAGGCGATGTCCTCCTGGGTAAGGCGCTCGCCCGGCGCGAGCGTGCCGCTGCTGATGGCGCCGAGCAGGGCGCGGTAGACCTGGTCGACGAGGTCGGGGGCGGCTTCGATGCTGACGAGCTGGGCGGGCATGGGCGGCTTTCTTTGAACTCTGTATACAGAGTACGGAGTTCACGGCCGACGCGTATCCCGGGTTTTTACCCATCGGGGCTGCAAAAATTTGCAAGCCGCCGCTAAGCTCGGACACATGCAACTACCTACCTACGACGACGTCATCGCCGCGGCCGCGCGGCTCGAAGGCCATGCCCACCGCACGCCGGTGCTGCGCTCTACCACCGCCAACGAACGCTGGGGCGCCAGCTTCTTCTTCAAGTGCGAGAACTTCCAGCGCATGGGCGCGTTCAAGTTCCGTGGCGCGTTCAATGCGCTGTCGAAGTTCGACGCAACGCAGCGCAAGGGCGGCGTGATCGCGTTCTCATCGGGCAACCATGCGCAGGCCATTGCGCTGTCGGCGCGCCTGCTGTCGATGCCGGCCGTGATCGTGATGCCGAAAGACGCACCGGCCGCCAAAGTCGCCGCCACCAAGGGCTACGGCGCCGAAGTGGTGATGTACGACCGCTTCACCGAAGACCGCGAGGCGCTGACCAAGCAGCTCGCACAGGAGCGCGGCATGACGATGATTCCGCCCTATGACCACCCCGACGTGCTGACGGGGCAGGGCACGGCGGTGAAGGAGCTGATCGAGGAAACAGGCCCGCTCGACCACCTGTTCGTGTGCCTGGGTGGCGGCGGGTTGCTGTCGGGCTCTGCGCTGTCGGCGCGTGCGCTGGCGCCTGATTGCAAGGTCTACGGCGTGGAGCCCGAAGCGGGCAACGATGGCCAGCAGTCGTTTCGCGCGGGGAAGATCGTGCACATCGAAACGCCGAAGACCATTGCCGATGGCGCGCAGACGCAGCATCTGGGCGAGTACACCTTCGGCATCATCAAGCGCGACGTGGACGACATCTTCACCGTTACCGACGAGCAGCTCGTCGATGCGATGCGCTTCTTTGCCGAGCGCATGAAGATGGTGGTGGAGCCGACCGGCTGCCTCGCCTTTGCGGGTGCGATTGCAGCGGGCAAGGCGATTGCCGGCAAGCGCGTGGGCATCGTGATCAGCGGCGGCAACGTCGACCTGTCGCGCTACGCGACCTTCCTCGCGCCGCAGACATAAGGCTTCAGGCCGTGCGCAGCGAACCGAAGAGCCCTTCGGTTTCGTCCTGCGGCCCGGCCGCGAAGTACAGCGCATTGCTGTCGCCGAGCGCCACGCCATTGCCGAACTGCAGGCCCCAGAGGCCGGCGATGGACACGGGCCGGTCCTGCGCATCGCGCAAGTCGTCCACATACTGGCCGCTGGCCGGATCGAAAGCGCAGATGCGGCCCGTCCCGCCGAAATTGCCGACCAGCAGCAAGCCCGACAGCGCGCCGAAGTCAGCGGGCGCAATGGCCACGCCCCAGGGCGCGTTGAGCCGGCCGTCATCCGCATAGACGCGCAGCAGACGACCATCCAGATCGAATTCGGCGAGCCTGCCGCGCGAGGGGCGATTGCCCGTTGCGGCTTCGGCCGCGGCATCCAGCGCATCTTCCTCGCCGGCGTGGAAGGCATGCGCTTCGGCTGGGCCGGCCTGGCTGATCGCATACAGCACGAACACCCGGTCCCGGGTTCCGTCGTTCACCACCTGGATGTTGAAAGGCACTGGGTCGCCCGGCCGTGCCGCGCCTGCCGGTCCGCTCGCGAAGGGGTTGGCGAAGCCCTGCGTCGGCACCAACTGCCACTGCGCGTCCAGTGTGCGTATCTGCGGTTGCGCGCCGAAGTCGGCCAGCCACAGCCGGTCCCAGCGGCCGGTGTGGATGGCGGCGCCGAAGAAGGCCATGCCCTGATCGGCACCGTTGAAGACCTCCACGGCCGGGCCGTCCATGCGCACGATGGCGCCGCTGTCTGCATCGCGCTCGGTCCAGGCGCTGACGCTACCGCTGTCCGTGACGAAGACGAAGCGCGCCGAACCGTCCAGCGTGCGCTCGCCGGCCGGCTGGCCTTGCACCCGGAACAGGTCCGAAGTCAGGGCCGCGCCGTTGAACACGACGCCGGTGACCTTGCCTGCGCTGTCGTCGCTCGTGCTGGCATCCGAGCCCGGTACGGTCACTTCGCGCAGGCCGTCTTGGTGCAGTGCGCGCAATGCCGGGTCGGCCGAACGCGTGACGTCGCCGAGGTATTGCCAGGAGATGCCACCGCCGCCAACCCAGAAATGGCCGCCGGCACCGGCCGGGCGGATGGCGATGCCCCAGCCGTTGATGAATTCCGGCTCCGTGAAGGAAGCGCCGTAGCGGGTGTGGCTGGCCAGCAAATTGGCCTGGCGGTATCGGTTGACAGCGGCGCTATTGCTGCTGCCGCTGTTGCCGCCACCACAGGCGGCCGGCGCTGATGAACATTGGTTGGCAGCGGTGTCGTTGCCCCCGCCACAGGCGACTAGCGCCGATGAAGCGAGCGTGCCTAGAACGAAGTTTCTTCTGTCGAGCATGAGTGATCCCCCTGATTGCATTGCAAAGCCGTTTTATGAATTGGCTGAGCACGCGGGACCACCATGCCTTTGAAGCAGATGAACTGCAGGCGTCGGTGTGTTCGCAGGTGGCTTGGCTACGGGCCGTCGAATGCTATGAGCACCCGTCTTGGAGGTTCAAAAATCCGGCTCTGTTTCTGCCAACTTTTGCCGGACTTGGCGATGGCATTGGGCGTAGCCAGGAAGTCTCAGGTGGCGATGCCGTCGGCGCGCAGATGCAGCAGGCGGTCCGCGCGGGCGGCCGCGCTCTCCGAGTGCGTCACCAGCACCAGCGACGCACCATGCTCGCGGGTCTGCCCGATCAGCAGTTCCATCACCTTCGCGGCGGTGGTCGGGTCGAGGTTGCCCGTGGGCTCGTCGGCCAGCAGCAGGGCGGGGCGGTGCACCAGTGCACGCGCAATCGCCACGCGTTGCAACTGGCCGCCCGACAGCGTCTGCGGCAGCCGCGCGCCCATGCCGGGCAGGCCCACCGCTTCGAGCATGTGGGCGACGCGGCCGTCGTTGTCCTTCTGCTGGCCCAGCAGCATCAGCGGCAGCGATACGTTCTGCGCCACGTCGAGGTGCGGCAGCACATGGAAGGCCTGGAACACGAAGCCCACGTGGCGCCGGCGCCAGAGCGCGCAGGCTTCGCCGTCGAGCGCACCGATGTCGGTGCCGTCGTGCGTCACCGTGCCCTGGTCCCAGCTGTCGAGGCCAGCCATGCAGTTGAGCAGCGTCGACTTGCCGACGCCCGATTCGCCCACGATGGCGACGAATTCGCCGGGCTCGACGCCCAGCGTCACGTTCTCGAAGACAGGCGCATCGCCGTAGTGCTTGCCGAGGTTGGAAATGCGCAGCGTCATCCGAGTTGAGTGGTCTTGGAGATCAGTTGAACGGCGGTCTGCACCGCGTCGGGGGCGTCGCAGGCGATCACGGTGCGCTGCGGCATGCTGCGCAGCCAGGTGATCTGCCGCTTGGCAAGCTGGCGCGTGGCGGCGATGCCGCGTTCGCGCAGATCGGCCATGGCTTTGGCGTCGGGAGCGGCATCGCCGCAGGCGTCGAGCGTTTCCCAAGCCTGCCGGTAGCCGACGCAGCGCATCGAGGGCAGGTCGGTCGACAGGTCGCCGCGCGCGCGCAGTGCGCGTACTTCGTCGAGGAAGCCGGCTGCCAGCATCGCATCGAAGCGCTCGGCAATGCGCGTGTGCAGCCAGGCGCGGTCGGTAGGTTCGAGCGAGAACAGCACGCCGCCTTCGACTGCGCTGGCAGTCTTGTTGTCGCTCGCATGAAAGCTCGACAGCGGCTGGCCGCTGCTCTCCCACACTTCGAGCGCGCGCTGGATGCGCTGGCTGTCCTGCGGTGCCAGCCGCGCGGCCGTGACCGGGTCGACCTGCGCGAGCCGCGCATGCATGGCGGGCCAGCCGAGCGTGGCGGCATCGGCGTCGATGCGCGCGCGCACCGCGGCATCGGCCGCGGGCATGGCGTCTATGCCGTCGAACAGCGCCTTGAAATACAGCATGGTGCCGCCCACCAGCAGCGGCAGCGCGCCGCGTGCGCGAATCTCGCCGATGAGCCGCGTGGCGTCAGCCACGAAGGCGGCCGCGCTGTAGCTGTCGCGCGCATCGAGGATGTCGATCAGGTGATGGGGCGCGGCAGCCTGCTCGGCGGCCGTGGGCTTGGCGGTGCCGATGTCCATGCCGCGGTAGACCAGTGCCGAGTCAACGCTGATGATTTCGACCGGCTGCAGCCGCGCCAGCGCCAATGCGGCGGCCGTCTTGCCCGAAGCGGTGGGGCCGGCAAGCGCCACGTAGCGCGGCGGACCGGAACGCGCAGCGGCGGGCGATGCCGGGGGAGCGGCCTCGGCGGCCGGTGCGGAGCTGGGAAACATGATGCGCCGAGGGTAGCAAATGGCGCGCGCCGGTCTGCAGCGCGGGTCTTGCTCAGGTCGTTTCCCGCATCCGCTTGATGTCGCGCAGCGGCGGCGCTCCAAACAGACGGGCGTATTCGCGGCTGAACTGCGAGGCGCTTTCGTATCCCACGCGCACTCCCGCGGTGCCGGCATCGATGCCCTGGTTCAGCATCAGTTGCCGGGCCTCTTGCAGGCGCAGCTGCTTCAGGTATTGCATGGGGCTCATGCCCGCCACGGCACGAAAGTGCTGCCGGAACGTCGATGGACTCATATGCACGGAAGCGGCCAGATCGTCCGCCAGCACAGGCTGCGTGAAATTCATCTTGAGCCAGGCCATGCTCTGCGCCACCTGCTGGCCTGGAGAGCCGACTGCCACGAGGCGCTGCAACTGCTGGCCATGGCGCCCGGCGAGCAGGCGAACGGCGATTTCCTGCTGAAGCAGTGGAGCGATCTGGGGAATCAGTTTGGGCTCGGCCAGCAGCTCGACGAGCCGCGTCACCGTGCCGAGCAGCGTCGGATCGAGATCGCCGAGCGACATGGCTCGATAGCTGTAGTCCTTTGTCGGTTGGGGCAACGCCATCTCGGCTGCCGCCTGCACGATGGCGCGAGAGTCGAGCTTGAGCATGATGCCCAGAAAAGGCCGCGCGGCGCTGGCCTGGGTGACATGCGCCACGACGGGAAGGTCAGCCGTGGTCAGCAGCGATTGCCCAGCGGCGTAGTCGAAGAATTCCTCGCCGAGCGCAACCCGCTTCTGCCCACTGACAGTGATGCCCACACCAAAGCCATAGATGCAATGAACAGGCTCGGTCGTGGCGCTGCGACGGTGGAGCGAGAGTTCGGGAATGGCGGTGATGAAGTCGCCGTCATTTTTGACAATGCTTCCGACCGCTTTGGCCAAGCCGCTCAGGACGGCCGATTCGCTTTGCTGCGTCAGCTGCGGCGCTTCCATTTGAATCCTTTCGGGGTGCTCCGGCAAAGTCTAGCTCGCGCATTTCGCTCGGTCCGCATTTCTGGCGCAGTCTCATCGTTTCAGGCAAGAACACGCGCGCTTTCGGCAAACGGGTCGACGGTTCCTGGGCAGACACTGGCACCAACCGAAAGGAACATTCCCATGACCGACAAGAAAATCTGGTTCATCACCGGCGCAGGCCGGGGCCTGGGCGTCGACATCGCCAGGGCAGCGCTGGCCGCAGGCCACGCCGTCGTGGCCACTGGCCGCGACCCCGCGAAGGTGGCTGCGGCCATCGGCCCCCATGCAGACCTGTTGAGCGTCAAGCTTGATGTCACCCGCCTCGACGACGCACAGGCAGCAGTGGAGGCCGCCATCGCGAAGTTCGGGCGCATCGACGTCCTGGTCAACAACGCGGGCAACTTCTACGCCGGTTTCTTCGAGGAGCTGAGCCCCGAGCAGGTCCGCAACCAGATCGAGACGCTGCTGTTCGGCCCGATGAACGTCACCCGCGCCGTGCTGCCGATGATGCGCAAGCAGCGCTCGGGCCTGTTGCTCACCATCTCTTCGACTGCGGGGGTTGCCGGCGGAATGTTCTGCACTGCCTATGCCGCGGCAAAGTTTGGCGTCGAAGGATGGATGGAGTCGCTTGCTCCTGAGCTTGCCCCCTTCGGCATACGCACCATGCTGGTGGAGCCGGGCTTCTTCCGCACCGAGCTGCTCACCGCCGGTTCGACCACTTTCGCCGAGCCGAACATCGACGACTACGCCGAGCGCACCAGGGAAACCGTTGCCGCCTGGAGCAGCATGAGCGGCAAGCAGGGCGGCGACCCCGCCAAGCTCGCCGACGCCATCGTGCGGCTTGCCGCGCTCGAAGAGCCGCCGGCCCGGTTCGCCGCAGGTGCCGATGCCGTGCAGACCTTCGAGGCCAAGGCTAACGCGCTGCTTGCGCAGGCGGGCGCTCATCGCGGCCTGTCCACGTCTCTTGCCCACGACGACCGGGGACAGCAATGACCAGCGATCGCACCGCAGCTGTCCAGCGTTCCTTTGCCGCTTCCCTCGTCGTGGCGCTGGGCATTGGCGTGGGCGTCGTCGCGTGGCCGGCACGCGCAGTGGCCAGCCAGGCGCTGGCGCAGAAGTACGCGTGCGTCGCATGCCACCAGGCCACAGCCAAAGTGGTGGGTCCGTCCTGGAAAGACATCGGGGCAAGGTACGGCGAAGGAAAGGGAACTGCCGCGCAGCTGGCTGCAAGCATCAAGGCCGGCAGCTCGGGAAAGTGGGGCCCGATGCCGATGCCGCCGCAAACCCTGGTCCCCGATGCCGACGTGCAGTCGCTCGCGCAATGGCTGCTCGACGGCGCCAAGTGAATCAGATCCAACCTACCCAGGAAGAACCGAACATGAGCATGCTCCACATCAACGGCCGTGAACACACGGTCGACGCCGACCCCGGCACTCCCATCCTCTGGGCCTTGCGCGACACGCTGGGCATGACCGGCACCAAGTTCGGCTGCGGCGCGGCGCTGTGTGGCGCCTGCACCGTGCATCTGGACGACCAGGCCATCCGCTCGTGCATCACACCCATCTCGGCCGCCGAGGGCAAGAAGATCACCACCATCGAAGCAACGACCAGCGGCAGCGATCGGGTCGGCGCAGCCGTGCACACCGCATGGGTCAAGCACGACGTGGCGCAATGCGGCTACTGCCAGAGCGGCCAGATCATGAGCGCGACGGCCTTCCTCAAATCGCTGCCGCGAGGCAACCAGCCCAGCGCGGAGGAGATCGATTCGGCCATGGTCGGCAACATCTGTCGCTGCGGCACCTACGCCCGCATTCGCGCCGCCGTGGCCGATGCGGCCAAGACCCTCGCCTGAAGGAGCCGCCATGCTGCCCAACATCGACTACCGCGAACTGCCGCGCGCCATGCAGCGCCTGATGGCCCAAGGTCTGACCGGCGAAGCTGCCACGCTGCCTCGCCGCAGCTTCCTGAAGATGGCCGGGGCTGGCGGCCTCGCGCTCGGCGCCTTTCCTCACCTGGCCATGGCGCAGGCCGACGGTGCGGCGCAGGCGGCTGGCGCGCTCAAGCCGACGCAGCAGCCATCGGCCTTCGTGCAGATCGCTTCCAATGGCGAAGTCACGGTGACCATCAACCGGCTGGAATTCGGCCAGGGTGTGCAGACCGGCTTGCCAATGATCCTGGCCGAGGAACTCGACGCGGACTGGGCCCTGGTGCGCAGCCGCAATGGCTCGAACGACGCCGCCTATGTCGATCCGCTCTTCGGCATCAACATGACCGGCGGCTCCCACTCGATCAAGAACAGCTTCACGCAGTACCGCGAACTGGGTGCCCGTGCCCGGGCCATGCTGCTGTCGGCGGCAGCGGCGCGCTGGAAGGCCGACGTGGCCACGCTGCGCACGCAGGCCGGCATGGTGCTCGGCCCGGGCGGCCGAAAGCTGGGCTACGGAGAGTTGGCTGAAGCTGCCATGGCCCTGCCGGTGCCGGAGAAGGTCACGCTGAAGAATCCCAAGGACTTCCGGATCATCGGCCGTCCGACCACGCGCCTGGACGCGCGCGCCAAGAGCAGCGGGCGCCAGGACTTCGGCATCGACGTGCGGCATCCCGGTCAACTCACGGCGGTTGTGGCGCATCCGCCGGTGTTCGGCGCTCGCCTGGCCTCGGTGGACGACAGCGCGGCGCGCGCCGTCAAGGGCGTGAAGGCCGTGCTGCGCGTGCCGCTGGACCGCGGCGCCGAAGGCGTAGCCGTGGTGGCCGATGGCTACTGGCCCGCCAAGCTGGGCCGCGACGCGCTGAAGCTGCAGTGGGACACGGCCTCCGTCGAGAAGGTAGACACCGAAAAGCAACTGGCGCAGTACCGCGAGTTGGCCGGCCGCCCAGGCTCACGCAAGTTCGACGCCGACATGGCACCGCTGGCTACGGCGCCCCGGCAACTGGAAGCCGAGTTCGTCTTCCCCTATCTCGCTCACGCACCCATGGAGCCGCTGAACTGCACCGTCAAGCTGTCGAACGGGCGCGCCGAGCTGTGGGTCGGCACTCAATGCGCCGGGCTGGACGCTGCCGCCGCGGCGCGCGTGCTGGGCCTCAAGCCCGAGCAGGTGACGGTGCATGTTCAGATGGCGGGCGGCGGCTTCGGCCGGCGTTTCGTGGGCACCAGCGACTTCGTGGTCGAGGCCTGCGAGATCGCCAAGGCCGCGCGTGCCGCCGGCTTCGACGTGCCGGTGCGCCTGCTGTGGAGTCGCGAGGACGACATCAAGGGTGGCTACTACCGCCCCATGCATCTGCACCGCGCACGCATCGGCTTCGACGAGCGCGGCAGGATCCTGGCGTGGGACCACGTCATCGTCGGGCAGTCGATCACCACTGGCACGGTGTTCGGGCAATTCCAGGTGAAGGACGGCATCGACGCCACGGCCACCGAGGGCATGCGCGATCCGTACCCGCTGCCGATGCGCCTGACGGTGCATCACCCCCAGGTCAACGTGCCTGTGCTGTGGTGGCGCAGCGTGGGTTCCACCCACACCGCCTTCGTGATGGAGACCCTGATCGACGAGATCGCCCGCAGCACGAAGCAGGACCCGGTGGCCTATCGGATGCAGCTCTTCGCAGACAAGCACCCACGCCACCGCGCTGCGCTGCAACTGGCCGTGGACAGGAGCGGCTACGGCAAGAAGCAGCTGCCGGACGGTCGTGCCTGGGGCGTAGCCGTGCACGAGTCATTCGACTCCGTGGTGGCCTATGTGGTGGAAGCTTCAGTGAAGGACGGCCAGCCGGTGCTGCATCGCGTCACCAGCGGCGTGCACTGCAACCTGGCGGTCAACCCGCGCAGTGTGGAGGCGCAAGTGCAGGGCGCGGCGGTGATGGGGCTGTCGACGTGCCTGTCCGGCGGTGCGATCACGTTGAAGGACGGCGTCGTGCAGCAGAGCAACTTCGGCGATTTCACCGTAGCCCGAATCACCAACATGCCGGAGTTCGATATCCACATCGTGCCCAGCGCCGATGCGCCCACCGGCATGGGCGAGCCCGGCCTGCCTCCACTGGCGCCTGCGTTCGCCAACGCCATTGCACGGTTGACGGGCAAGCCCTTGCGCCAGCTGCCCTTCAACCTGGCTTGACGGCGGGCGCGGACGAAACCTAGATGGCGGCCGGTGCCGGCGCGCGCACCTCGCCGCGCACATCCTGCGGCGCCAGCGCGGCGGAAGGCGGTGCAAGCCGTGGCTGCGGCCGGTTCGCCACGCCGCCATTGCTGGCGACCATGCTCTCCGGCTTCATGCGGAACAGCTGCGTCAGCGCCGCGCGGTACTGCGCCTCGCCGATCGAATTGGTGTTGTGGTGCGAACCGCCCTCGACCAGCACGAACAGTTTGGGCACGGTGGCCGCGTCATACAGCTTGCGGCCCAGCGTCGGGTTGATGAGGCTGTCGGCCGTGCCATGCACCACCAGCAGCGGCGAGCCGATGTCCTTGACCGTGTTGATCGCTTCGAATCGCTGCGTGATGAACGGGCCGAAGGGCAGCCAGCCCCACTTGAAGCCGCTGACCACGTCGGCGATCGAGGTGAAGGTGCTCTCGACGATGGTGCCGCTCTCGTCGTTCACATGCGCCGCCAGGTCGATGCCGATGGCGCCGCCGAGCGAGTGACCGAAGATGTAGCGGTGCTGTTTGGGGTGGCGCGCGGCCAGCCAAGTCCAGGCGGCGCGGGCGTCTTCGCGGGCCGACTCTTCCGAGGGCAGGCCCTTGGAGCTCTTGCCGAAGCCGCGGTAGTCGATGGCCAGCACCGAGAAGCCCAGTTCGTGCATGCGCTGGATGCGCGGCGCCGAGCCGGCCACGTTGTAACGGGCACCGTGCAGGTACAGCATCACGGGGGTGTCGGTGGTTTCGGGCGCGCCGCCCAGCCACAGGCCGTGCAGGCGAGCGGGCTCACCGGTGAGGGAAGACTGGAAATCGATCCACACGTCTTCCATGCCCTGGGTCATGGAGGCGGTGTTGCCCCAGCTGCGGTCGCTGGGCTGGAAGATCCATTCGCGTTGCTGTTCGTCGAGCGTCGAGCAACCGGCTGCCAGCAGGGCACAAAGCGAGAGGACAGACGCGAGGAGGGTCCAGCGTTTCATCATGGGGTTGAGGGACAGCGAAGTCGGCGGAAAAGTTCACCTGCTTTCACCTTGGTGCGCCGACACTGCACCTTGGTAACCCCCCGAAACAACGCTCACAGGCGCTTTACCGAGCCTATGCAACGTGCGTGCCCGCAATCCCGATGACTGCGGAAAACCCTAGAAAAAAGGCTTAAAGCGCCGATTTGCCCTATCGGCCGCGCATGAACAGCGAATCCAGCTCGCGAACCGACAGCTGGCGCCAGGTCGGCCGGCCGTGGTTGCACTGGTCCGAACGTTCTGTTGCTTCCATCTGACGTAACAGTGCGTTCATCTCGTCGATGGTGAGCTTGCGGTTGGCCCGCACCGCCCCGTGGCAGGCCATGGTGGACAGCAATTCGTTCTGGGCGCGCTGAACCACCGTGCTCGCGTCGTGCTGGCCCAGTTCGGCCAGTACGCTGCGCGCCAGCTCCACCGGATCGCCGTCGGCCAGCGTTCCGGGCACGGCGCGCACCGCTAGCGTGCGTGCCGAGAAGGGAGTTATTTCCAGGCCCAGCGTCGGCAGCACCTCGGCGCAGGCCTCGGCCGTGGCCACTTCCTGCGGCGTGGCCGCGAAAGTGGCCGGAATCAGCAGCGGCTGGCTGCTGATGGACGCACCGTCGAGCTGGGTCTTGAGCCGCTCGTAGACGATGCGCTCGTGCGCCGCGTGCATGTCGACGATCACGAGGCCCTGGCTGTTCTCGGCCAGGATGTAGATGCCCTGCAGCTGGGCCAGCGCGCGGCCAAGCGGCCAGGCTTGTTCGTTGGTGGCGAGGGCGGCAGCCTCCGTGTTTGCCGCGGCCACGGGCAGCCCGACAGGGGCCTGGAACGTTGCCGCCGCCGCACTGGCCTGGGGCCAAAGAGACGATGCGGTCGATTCCGCCGCATGCTGCGCCGGCTGCTCGCTGCGCCGGGGCCACATCGCCTCGAAATCGCCGGCGCCGCGCTCCTGCGATGTGAAATTGATGGCGGGCTGAGCCCAGCTGGCGTTCGACGGCAGCGGGGTCTGCTTGAAAAATGGCTGCGGTGCCGCACCCGCTGGCGCGACTGCATCACCGGCACGCGGGGCCGCCAGCGCGTCCTCGATGGCATGGCGCACCGCCTGGTGCACCTCGCGCCCGTCGCGAAAGCGCACCTCGATCTTGGTCGGGTGCACGTTCACGTCGACCCGTGCCGGATCGATCTCCAGGTACAGCGCGTAAATCGGCTGGCGCTGGCCGTGCAGCACGTCCTCGTACGCGCTGCGCACCGCATGCGACAGCACCTTGTCGCGCACGAAGCGGCCATTGACGTAGAAGAACTGCTGGTCGCCACGCGAGCGCGCTGCATCCGGAATGCCGGCACGGCCGACCACGCGCACCGGGCCGCCTTCGCGATAGACGGCCACGCTCTGCGCCACGAACTCGTCGCTCAGCGCATCGGCCAGCCGCTGCTCGCGCGTGGTGGCGGCGCGCCACTGCTCGACCAATTTGCCGTCATGCCACACCGAAAAGCCCACCTCGGGCCGTGCCAGCGCATGACGGCGCACCGCCTCGATGCAATGAGCCAGCTCGGTGGCGTCGGTCTTCAGGAACTTGCGGCGCGCGGGCGTCGCAAAGAACAGTTCGCGCACCTCGACTGTGGTGCCGGTGGAGCGGGCCACCGGCCGCAGCTCGCCGGTGCGTCCATCGAGCGCGAAGGCCGTGTCGGAGCCGGTGAAGCGCGAAAGAATGCTGAGCTCGGCAATCGCATTGATGGCGGCCAGCGCCTCGCCGCGAAAGCCCATCGTGCCGACCGTTTCGAGGTCGTCGAGGCTGGCGATCTTGCTGGTTGCATGGCGGCGCAGGGCCACCGTGAGTTCCTCGCGCGGAATGCCCAGGCCGTCGTCTTCCACCGAAATCAGCCGTACGCCACCCGAGGCCAGCCGCACCGTGATCTGGCTGGCGCCCGCGTCGAGCGCGTTGTCCAGCAACTCGCGCACCACCGATGCGGGGCGCTCGACGACTTCACCGGCAGCGATCTGGCTGATCAGTTCGTCGGGGAGTTCGCGGATCGGGCGGCGTTCGGTGGGGGTGATGGAAGTGGGGAGGGCGCTCACCGGGGCATTCTAAAAGCCGTGTCGTTTTCAGCGCGGCATCAGGGTGTTCGACGGCAGCGTCTCGTCGAGCAGCTTGCGCGCCGTCTCGATTCCGGCCACCGGCAGCAGCTTCGCATCGAGCAAACCCACCTGCACCAGCACGCTGGCCTGATCCCAGTAGATGTGCTCGTGATAGAGCTTGTCGCCGCGGAACTTGATGACCGCGAGCAGCGGCACTTCCACGCGCTTGCCTGTTGGTGCCACGCCCGGGAGCATCCACGGGATTTCGGTGGTGTGGGTGAAGCAGAACAGCATCTCGTCGACCACCTGCGTGGCGCCCACCGTGCGCGAGATCGGCACCAGCGAGGTGTCGGGCGGATTGCTGTTGACGAAGTGGTTCGTATAGAACGCGTGCAGCGCCTTGTAGCCCACGCCGCCGGTCATGGTCGGGATGTGGTTGACGTACGGCTCGGCCACCATGGTCGACATGGTGTCGTCGACGTTGCGGGTGGCGAACTCGTATTCGCAGTGCTTGTCCCACAGCGCCGAGAGGTCGTAGTGCGGGCCGATGGCGTCCTTCAGCGTGGCGATGCTGCGCTCGTGCGCCATCAGCGCCGAGGGCTTGTGGAAGTGTTCGCCGCCGGCGCGTGCGAAGGCGTGGTCCATGCCGGGATACACATACAGCGAGACACCGGACCGGCCCTTGAGCGCGGCAACGATGCGGTCGCGCGCCTCGGGTGGGCAGAACTTGTCGAGCTCGGCGATGTGCAGCGTGAGCGGGCGCTTGATCTTGTCGGCTTCGTCGAGCGCGGCGTCGATGCCCACGCCGTAGTAGCCGACGGCGACGTCTGCATCGGTGCGGCAGGCCGCCAGGTAGGCCAGCTTGCCGCCCAGGCAGAAGCCGAGCACGCCGACTTTCTTCGAAGGCACCTCGGCGCGGCCGCGCAGCGCATCGATGGCGGTCTGCATGTCTTCCATGCCCTTGGCCTCGTCGAAGCCGCCGTAGAGCGCGAAGGCGCGTTGCCAGTCGGCTTCGCTGTAGCCGAGCTCCACGTTCGGCTCCTGGCGCCAGAACAGGTCGGGCACCAGCGCCACGTAGCCTTCTTCGGCGTAGTAGTCGGCCACCTCGCGCATCGTGTGATTGATGCCGAAGATTTCCTGCGCGATCACCAGGCCCGGGCCGGTGCCGGCTTCGGGCAAGGCGAGGTAGCCGCGGAAGGTGCCGCTGCCATCAGCGGCTTTCATCTGGATGTACTGGCCTGTCATCGTGTGTTTCTCCGGGTGGGGTAAGTAAGTCTTATGGCTGCTGCAGTTGCTTGAACATGACGAAGGCATCCACGAAGCCATGCTGCGGATGCCTGAACGCGCCAGGCAGTGTGCCGACGATGGCAAAGCCCAGCTTGCGCCAGAGGCGCACCGCGCCTTCGTTGGTGGACACCACGAAGTTGAACTGCATCGCGCGAAAGCCCATGCGCACGGCCTCCTGCTGCGAGTGTTCGCACAGCGCCGAGGCCACGCCCAGGCCGCGCGCGGCCTCGGACACCACGTAGCCGCAGTTGCTCACGTGCGAGCCGTGCCCGGGCTGGTTGGCCTTGATGACGTAGGTGCCGAGCACCGCACCCTGCGCGTCGCAGGCCACGAAAGTGGCGGCGGGCAGGTTCATCCACGCATGACGGGCCTCGGCTTCGGTGACGTCGGTCGCGAAGGTGTAGGTGTCGCCGCGGCGGAAGGTGGGTTCGAGCACGGACCAGATGGCCGGCCAGTCTGCGTCGGTGGCAGCGCGTATGTGCAGCATGGGGTGATTCACAGGGCGTTCGGTTTCAACAAGGATAATCCGCGGCCATGGAAATCATCAGCTTTCTCGTCGACTTCATCCTTCACGTCGACAAACACCTCGAGGCCTTTGTCATTGCCTATGGCCCCTGGGTCTATGCCTTGCTGTTCCTCATCGTCTTCGTCGAGACCGGTGCGGTGGTGATGCCGTTCCTGCCCGGTGACTCGCTGCTCTTCATCGTTGGCGCACTGTGCGGCGCGGGGCTCATGAACTTCCCGCTCGCCTGCGGGGTCCTGATTGCGGCGGCCATTCTGGGCGACCAGTGCAACTATTCGATCGGCCGCTACTTCGGGCCGAAGGTGTTCCAGTGGGAGAACTCGCGCTTCTTCAATCGCAAGGCCTTCGACCAGGCCCACGGCTTCTACGAGCGCTACGGCGGCATCACGATCATTCTTGCGCGCTTCATGCCGTTCATTCGCACCTTTGCGCCCTTCGTGGCCGGCGTGGCCGAGATGAGCCGCGCGAAGTTCACCATGTTCAACGTGGTGGGCGGGCTGATCTGGGTGCTGGGCATTGCAACAGCGGGTTACTTTTTCGGCAATCTGCCGTTCGTGCGCCAGCATCTCGACAAGATCATCTGGGCGCTGATCTTCGTGCCGGGGTTGCTGGCGATCTTCGGCGCATGGCGCGCCTCGAAGGCCGAGAAGGCACGCGAGGCGCAGGCCTCGCAGGCCTGACGACTGCCTGGCCGATCAACCAGCAAAAAAGCGCGCCACTGGCGCGCTTTTTCGTTCAGGCCGTATCTCAGTAGTTCGGGCCGTTGCTCGGGTAGTAGCCGCTGCCTTGCGGATAGCGCTGCTGGTTGTAGTAGTTGCGTTCGTCGGCATTGCGGCCGACCTGGTTGCCGATGATGCCGCCAATGGCCGCGCCACCCACCGTGCTTGCAGTGTTGCCGCCGATGGCGTGGCCCACCAGCGCGCCGCCGACGGCGCCCACACCAGTCCCGAGGTTCTGGTTAGGGCCGCTCGCGCAGCCTGCAATCGTCATGACCGAAGTGGCTGCGAATGCAGCGATCCAGAGACGTGTGTTCATGATGTCCACCTTTCGAGGAGTGATGAGCCATCATGTCCAGAAGGTCAGTGGCATCTGTGTAGGAGCCTGCCGCGCCTGCCTGTGCGGACTCGTGGGCCGCACGGCGTGGGACAGCAGTGCACGCTTTGGCTTTACAAAGTCGCGCGGCCGATCAGAGCTGCCGGCTGCGCGCCAGAGGCGGGTTCTGCGCAAAGTAGCGCTGGATGCCGCGCATCAGCGCGTCGGCCAGGTTCTCCTGGTAGTCGACGCGGCGCAGGTTGGCTTCTTCTTCCGGATTGCTGATGAAGGCTGTCTCCACCAGCACGCTCGGGATGTCCGGCGCCTTCAGCACCGCGAAGCCGGCCTGTTCGACCTGGCCCTTGTGCAGCCGCGCGCCGATGTTCTTGATCTCGCCGAGCATCGCGCCGCCGAGCTTCAGGCTGTCATTGATCTGAGCGGTGGTGCTCATGTCGAGCAGGGCACGCTGCACCTGCGCCTCGTGGCCGCCGACGTTCACGCCGCCGACCTTGTCGGCATCGTTTTCCTTGTTGGCCATCCAGCGTGCCGCGCTGCTCGACGCGCCGCTCTGGCTCAGCGCGAACACGCTGGCGCCGCGCGCGGCGGGTGTGGTGAAGGCGTCGGCGTGGATGCTCACGAACAGGTCGGCCTGCACGCGCCGCGCCTTCTGCACGCGCACGCCCAGCGGCACGAAGAAGTCGGCGTCGCGCGTGAGAAAGGCGCGCATCGGGCTGCCGTTCACGCTGCTTGCGTTGATGCGCTCGCGCAGCCGGTGCGCCACCTGCAGCACGATGTCTTTCTCGCGCGTGCCGTTGGGGCCGATGGCGCCGGGGTCTTCACCGCCGTGGCCGGGGTCGAGCGCCACGATGATGATGCGGTCGGTGCGGCTGGCCGTGGCGGCGGTGCTGCTGCCGCCGCGTGCGGCAGCCACCGGGGGAGGGGGCGCCACAGGCCTGACGGGCGCGGTGCCCACCACGGGCGGTGGCGGCGTGATTAGCACGGGTGGCGGCGTCTGCGGGCCGGGGCGCATCGACTGTTGCGCCATCAGCTCGCCGAGTGGATCGGCCGCAGGTGCGGCCGGGGCCGAGGGCACGATGCCGGCTACGGCCGGTGCGTTGTTCGTGTTGCTGCCGCTGCCCGCGCGAGGCGCATCGCGCAGGCGCTCGGCAATCAGCGCTTCCATCGGGTCGATCGCCTGTTCGGGGTACAGGTCGAGCACCAGCCGGTGCTTGTACGCGGCCACGGGCGCGAGCGAGAACACCTGCGGCACCACGGCCTGCTTCAGGTCGAACACGATGCGCACCACCTTCGGCGCGTTCTGCCCGACGCGCAGGCCGTTGATGAACGGGTCGCCCGGCTTGATCTTCCCGACCAGCTCGCGCAGTTCGGGGCTGAGGTCGATGCCCTCGATGTCGACGGCAAGCCGCGGCGGGCTGCCCACCACGAGCTGCTGCGAGTTGAGGCGGGCATCGGACTCGATGGTCACGCGCGTGTAGTCGGCGGCGGGCCACACGCGCACGGCGAGGATGGTGGCGCCGCGGGCGATCTGGTGCACGCCGAGCATCAGCGCGATGCTGCCGCCTTGCAGCAGCACGCGCCGTTTCAGGCCGGTCGCCTTCATGCGGCGATGCGCGCCAGCAGATCGCTGCCGCGAGGGGTGTTCGCGAGGAGGGTCACGCTGCGTGTGTCGTCAGTCATTGCTTCTATTTTAATAGCGAGGTCGGCAACCGGTGTGCGGCCCGCGGCGTTTTCCGGCCATTCGGCCAGCTTGAGGCCCGGTCCCGCGAAGATGTCGCGGAAGCCGGCGTCGTCCCATTCGCGCGGATCGGCGAAGCGGTAGAAGTCGAAATGGAAGATCTGCAGGCCGTCGGGCGCCTCGTGGGGCTCGACCACTGCGTATGTGGGGCTCTTGATGCGCCCTGCGATGCCGAGCGCGCGCAGCAGGTGTCGAACGAAAGTGGTCTTGCCGGCGCCAAGGTCGCCTTGCAGCGCGATGAAGGCATCGCGCAATGCGGGCGAGGACGCGAGGGCCAGCGCGAAAGCGTCGGTGTCGTCCTCGCTGCGCCAGCGCAGGGTGCGGGCGTTCTGGGTCGTTTCTACAATCGGCAAGTGATCGTCAGCCATCCACTCGTTGTTCGTATTCAGGCTTTGGCCCGGGAACTCGGATTCTCCCAAATCGGAATCGCGGGCGTCGATTTATCGAGCGCCGAGGCCGGTCTGATGCAATGGCTGGCCCATGGGTTCCATGGCGAGATGCAATACATGGAAACACACGGCACGCGCCGCGCCCGTCCGGCCGAGCTGGTGCCGGGCACGGTGAGCGTGATCACCGCGCGCATGGACTACCTGCCGCGCAGCACGCAGCCCGAGTGGCAGGCCATCGAGTTCGACCGCCTCACGCGGCCCGGCGAGGCCATCGTGTCGGTCTATGCACGGGGCCGCGACTATCACAAGGTGCTGCGCAACCGGCTCGCGAAGCTGGCCGAGCGCATTGCCGAGGAGGTCGGCCCCTTCGGCCACCGCGCCTTCACCGACTCCGCCCCCGTGCTCGAAGCCGAGCTGGCCTCGCGCAGCGGGCAGGGCTGGCGCGGCAAGCACACGCTAGTGCTCGACCGCGATGCCGGCTCGATGTTCTTCCTGGGCGAGATCTACGTCGACATGGAACTGCCGCCGAGCGAGCCCGTCACTGCGCATTGCGGCAGCTGCAGTGCCTGCATCGACATCTGCCCGACGCAGGCCATCATTGCGCCGCAGCGGCTCGATGCGCGGCGCTGCATCTCCTACCTCACCATCGAGCACGGCGGGCCCATTCCGCTGGAGCTGCGTCCGCTGATGGGCAACCGCATCTACGGCTGCGACGACTGCCAGCTGATCTGCCCCTGGAACAAGTTCGCGAAGAAGAGCGAGCTGCCCGACTTCGATGCGCGCGAAGGGCTCACGGGGCGCACGCTGGCCGAGCTTTTTGCGTGGACCGAAAAAGACTTCCTGCGCCGCACCGAAGGCAGCCCGATCCGCCGCATCGGGCATGAGCGCTGGCTGCGCAACATCGCCGTGGCGCTGGGCAATGCGGCGCGAGCGGGCGAGGGCGATGCGCAGGAGGCACTGGCGACGCGGGCCGAACACCCAAGCGAACTCGTGCGCGAGCATGTCGCGTGGGGCCTGGCGCAGCGGGCCACGAGCTGACGCTTCAGGCCGGAAGGATCTCGCGCACGCGCCCCCATGGCCGGCACATCAGCGTGCCGCGCGGCGACACCACGATGGGACGCTGCAGCAGGATGGGGTGCTCGACGATGGCGTCGAACAGCTGGTCGTCGGTCCACTTCGAATCGGCCAGCTTCAGTTCTTCGTACGGCGCTTCCTTGGTGCGCAGCAGTTCGCGCGCGCCCATGCCCATCGCCTTCGCGAGCTCGCGCAGCTTTTTCTTCGGCGGTGGCGTTTCCAGGTACAGGACGATCTCGGGCTCCACGCCGCTTTCGCGGATCAACGTCAGCACGTTGCGCGAGGTGCTGCAGTTGGGCTTGTGGTAGATGGTCATCGGGTAGACGGTGGTCGGTGTGCGTACGGTCATGGTGTCGATGATAGAAAACAGGGCTCAGCCTCCCGGAGCGCTCGGGTCCATGGTGAAGGGAAAGCGCGCAGCCCAGAACTCCGCCAGCCGAGGGTCGGCATCCACGCGGCGCACCACCCTGGCCATGCGCGGCGCTACGCGGTAGAAGCGCCTGCGGCCCGGCGTCCAGCGCGACATCACGGTCACGTACAGGTCGAGCATGCTCAGCTTCTCCCCCAGAAGGTAAGGCGCGGGCTCGTCGATCTGCGTGTCCATCAGTTGCCAGCAGTGCGCGATGCGCTCGGCAGAGCGTTCGAGCATCGCGGCTTGCGCGGTGTGGTCGGGCACGAGGCGCTGCGGGTCGTCGCGCACCCAGAACAGCGAGTAGATGGCCGCCGGCAGATAGACCATCCAGCGCAGGTAACGCGAGCGCAGCGGATCGTCGGGTGCGGGGCAGAGCCCGGCTTGCGGATAACGGTCGCCGAGCCAGATCAGGATGGCCGCGCTCTCGGTCATTACCTCGCCCGAAGGCAGCACCAGCGCGGGCACCTGGCGCATCGGGTTGACGCCCGACACGCGCTCGCGCTCGGCATCGCTCTCCCACGTGGCGACGTCGACAGTTTCGACCTGCGCGCCGATCAGCGTCAGCGCGGCATGTATCGGCGTGGCGCCCGAGCCAGGGGCGCCGTAGAGGGTGTAGCGGTCTTCGCGGGCGGATGATGAAGAGCTCATCCGCCCAGATTACTGCAGGCCTGCGCCTGTTGTCACGCAGCTGCCAGCAGCGCGTCGACCTTCTTCAGCCCTTCGAGCGTCTTGAAGCAGGCCTCGGCCACTTCCGTGCCCTTGACCGCGAAGTGGCGGTGGAAGTACTTGCGATGCTCCACGTGCTCGTGGAAGTGATGCGGCGTGAGCACGGCCGAGAAGATCGGCACGTCGGTTTCCAGCTGCAGCGACATCAGCGTGCTGACCACCGTGTTCGCGACGAACTCGTGGCGGTAGATGCCGCCGTCGACCACCAGCGCGCAGCCGATGATGGCCGCGTACTTGCCGGAATTGGCGAGCCGCTTGGCATGCAGCGGAATCTCGAAGGCACCGGGCACGTCGAATATGTCGATGAGCTCGCGCGCCACGCCGAGGCGGTCCATCTCCTCGAGGAAGGCGTCGCGTGCCTGGTGGACGATGTCGGAATGCCACTGCGCCTCGACGAATGCGATGCGCTCGCCGCGCGGGGAACCCGACGCAGTGACGGCAGAAAGGGGAAGGTCGTTGATCTGACTCATGGTGTGCCTCTTGAAAGCAGGTTTCCTGAATCAGGGCGCACGAAACCGCGAGGCTACCTGCGCGCACGGCAAAGCAAAGCGCGCGGGCGAGCCCGCATTTCGCGCTCTCTTTCATCCGGACTGTGACCGTCGGCTTCGGAATCGCACCGAAATCTGCTGACCCTGAAACTTGTTGCAAGCTCCAGGCGCTCGCGGGCTTGTGCGGCCTTTTTTCAGAAGAGCCGCCATTACCGCCGGTGGGGAATTGCACCCCGCCCTGAGAACGCTTGCCGTCCGGCGAACCGGACAGCGGGGGCGATTCTAGGAGCCCATCGCCGTACGGACCTGTCGCCCGCGCGGCAGACCTTCGCTCGAGCGGGGATTTTCTTCAGAAACGATACGTGGCGGCCGCAGTCACTGTACGGCGCTGGCCGTAGAAGCAGTCGCCGCGCGCCAGGCAGGTGGTGATCTGCACCTTGTCGGTCAGGTTGCCCACGTTGAGCGACAGGCGCAGTGGGCCGTTGTCCCAGGCGACCATCGCATCCAGCAGCGTGACAGAGGGCACGGGGTTGGCGTCCATGCCGTCCCATGACTTGCCGAGGTAGCGCACGCCGCCGCCCACCGAGAAACCCGACACGCCGCCGATCGTGAAGCGGCGCATCAGCCAGGCCGAGGCCGTGTGCTTCGGCACGCCCGAGATGCGCTTGCCCAGGTCGGCGCCGTTGCTGCGCGACACGCGCGCGTCGGTGTAGGCGTACGAGGCGATCCAGTCCCAGTCGCGCCCGATGCTGCCCTTGTACTCGAGCTCCAGGCCCTTCACGTGCACCTCGCCGAGCTGGATGCTGTTGAGCGGGTTGGTCGGGTCGGTGGTCTTGCGATTGGTGTCGCGCAGGTCGTACACCGCCGCCATGAACGAGGTGCGCTGGCCTTCGGGCTCCCACTTCACGCCAGCCTCCCACTGCTTGCCGCGCTGCGGCTTGAAGGGCGTGTTGTTCACGTCCGCGCCGCCCAGCGGCAGGAAGGACTCGGCATAGCTCAGGTACGGCGCCCAGCCGCCGTCGGCCAGGTAGACGATGCCGGCGCGCTTGGTGGTGGCCTTGTCGTGGCGCAGGCCGAGCAGGCCGATCCAGCGGCCGTACTTGACCTGGTCCTGCACGTAGATGCCGGCCTGCTTCTGCAGCACCGCGGGCTGCCGCGTGAGGAAGGTGGGCGCCGTGTAGTTGCCATACACCGGCGCATACACATCGAGCGCGCCCGCGCGGCCGCGGCCGGTGAGCTGCGAGGTCTCGTTGCGCTGGAAGTCCGCGCCGACGAGCAGCGTGTGCTCCACCGCGCCGGTCTTGAAGTGCGCCTCGGCCTGGTTGTCGATCAGCAGCATCTTGCCGCCGTTGAGCTGCACCACCAGGTCGCGCTCGATGGTGCGCTGGTCGGCGTTGAACACCGGTCGCGCCGGGCGACCGGTGAGCCGGTTGGCCGTGAAGCTGGTGTAGGAGGAGTTGTAGACCACTTTGCTCTCGGTCGAGCGCAGGTTCTGCCTGAAGGTCCAGGTGTCGTTGAAGCGGTGGCTGAACAGGTAGCCCAGCGAGGTGTTGCGCGTGTCGTAGCGGTCGAAGCCCGGCTCGCCGGTGAAGGTCGAGGTGGGAATCTGGCCGTACAGCGACGGCAGCAGCGTGCCCTGCCATGGGAAGAAGCCGATCAGCGAGCCGCTCTTGTCCTTCTGGTAGAGCGCCTGCAGCGTGAGCGAGGTGTCGGCGTTCGGGCGCCAGGTGAGCGAGGGCGCCAGCAGGATGCGGTCGTCGGGCACATGGTCGACCTGCGTGCCGCTGTCGCGGTTCACGGCCACCAGGCGATAGAGCCACTTGCCTTCGGTGTCGAGCGGACCGGTGAAGTCGGCCGCGACCTGCTTGCGGTTGTGGCTGCCCAGCTGCACCTGCACCTCGCGCTGTTGCTCGGCCTGCGGCCGCTTCGACACCAGGTTCAGCACGCCGCCGATGCCGCCCTGGCCGTAGAGCACGGAAGAGGGCCCGCGCAGCAGCTCGACGCGCTCCAGCATGTACGGATCTACGCGCGTGGTGTTGTAGGTGCCGTAGCTGCGCTGCAGCCCGTCGAGGTACTGGATGGCGTCGCCGCCGCGCACCTTGAACGAGTCGACGCGGCTGTCGAAGTAGCTCGACACCACGCCGGCCGTGTAGTTGGTGGTCTCGCGCAGCGTGAGCGCGCTCTGCGCCTCCATCTGGTCGCGCGTGATGACCGAGATGGCCTGCGGCGTTTCGATCAGCGGCGTGTCGGTCTTGGTTGCCGAGCTTCCGCGCTTCGCGACGAAGCCGGTCACCGGGCCGGTTGCGGTCTCGCCCGAATCGCCCGATACGGTGACGGTGGGCAGTGCCCTGCGGGGCTCGCCGGCTTCGTCTTTTTCTTCGGCATAGGCCGGTACGGCGGCGCTCAGCGCCACGGCGGTGGCCGCGAGCGTGGCGCGGCGGGTGTGTGAAAGGTGCCACGTCGGGCGGCGATGCTTCTTCGATGTCATGTGCAGCTTCTCCTGAGTCCTGCGGTAAGGGGAGTGGCTGCGGCGCGCAGCGGGGCGTGCCATGGCTTCTCGGATTCGGTTCAATCCGGACGAGCGCTACCGGCGGCTCGCTCAATCAATCAAGGCTGGCGGCCGGTGGGTGTTGTAGGTTTTTCTTGCGTCGTCGGGGGGAACAGCCGTTGCGGCTGCGGTCTTCGTTCCTTCGAAGACGGCTGGCGGCCCGTTGCGGGCGGCTGGCTGAGGCCGCGCGATTATAGGAAGAAAGGTGTCAGCGTCCGGAGAGGAACTGCGTCATGCGCTGCAGTTCGTCGTCGAGCGCCGCGCGAAAGGCCGCGTCGCGCGGCTTCTTGCCGGCGTAGCCGAAGGCTGGCTTCAACCGGCCTTCGGGCGCGGTGACGTTGGCCCACCCGATCACGCGGTCATGCCACAGCATCGGCAGCGCGTAGTAGCCGAACTGGCGCTTGGGCGCGGGCGTGTAGGCCTCGAACTTGTACGTCCAGTCCCAGAGCAGTTCGAAGCGGCGGCGGTCCCACACGACGGGGTCGAAGGGCGCGAGCAGGCGCACCGCGTCGTCGGGCGCGTGGCGGCGCGAGGCCGGATTTTCGTCAGCGGGCCAGTACCAGGTCGTCCCGTCGATGCGGCAGCTTGCGAGCAGTTCTTCGCGGGCGATGCGCAGGGCCGCCTGCGTTTGCAGCGAGAGATGCGGCGCACCGTAGCCGAGCAGGCGCACGAGGTAGGTGAGGCTCGCGGCAGGCAGCGGCGCGTACTTGCGCACCACCAGTTCGATCAGCGCGGCGGCGCGCCGTGCGCGGCCGGCAGGGCTGTCGTCGGCGGGCTGGTGCGTCACGGCCTCATAGACGCGCGTGCCGCTGTCGCGCCGCACCACGCGCAGCATGCCGCGATAGTGCATTTCGTCGAGCAGGTGCGTGGTCGCGTTGCTCGAGCCGCCCCAGTAGTTCTTGATGCGGCCATGCGCGAAGTGCTGCTCTACCTGTCGTGGATGTACTTGGCCGTGTTCCTGCACGTAGGCGAGCACATCGGCGGCCTTGCGCCGCGTGTCGGCGTCCCATGCGCGCTTGGCTTCGCGCGGGTGCATCAGCGCCAGGTGCTCGCGCGGCAGGAAGCCGTAGTTGACGAGGCAGTCTTCCTCGACGGCGAGGCGGGTGTAGCGGTTTTCGAGGTCGCCCGCTCGGTAGTCCTTCACGCGGTGGCGCAGCGTGAGGTCTTGCGCGCGTGCCGGCGCTCGGATCGGGTCGGCCTGCACGAAGCCGAGCTGGCGGATCGCTGCCGGCAGCGTGGTCGGCTTGAAGAGGGTGCGCGCCACGGCGTAGCGGCGCAGGTCGTCGAGGGTCGGGTCAGCCATCGGCGAATTGCAGCACAGGTGGCGGGATTTCGCTTTGCTGCTGTGTTCGGGGCGCGCTCACGCCGACGGGGTGCCTTGCTCCGCGAATGTCCCCCGCCCTTCGGGCTCCTCCTTTATTTCGCTGCGCAAGGCACCCCGCCGACGTGATCGTTTAGTGACGCTGCGGAAGCTGTATTTGTTGGCGGTAGTCGGGACTTCGTGCCGCGCGGTGCGGAGATTTCGGCGGGTTCTTCTCTAGAGTGAACGCCCCTGTCACTCCACACCCCACCAAGGGGACAAGAAAGGCGCAACACACCCACCACCCAGATGTTCGAAGGCTGCTTGCCTCGCGGCAGGTCGTCGGTGCGAAAGCAGCGATGCGGATGCGAGGTATCAAAAGGCGACGGCCGGGGTGTAACAAGCACCCCGACCGTCTAACCAAGTTCGTGCACGTACCTTGGAAGGAAACGCACAAAAATGGCTACCAAGACTATAGCCCGGCCTCGCACGCCGGTAGCTTCCGAAGACAACGCCCAAGACCCGGCGGATCTTCTCGAAAACACCCTCTCTCAACTCGAAGCTCTACTGTGGGTCTGCCACGGGGAAGAGATCGACTGGTGCAGCGGTGATGGGCCTCGACGACTGGACAACCTGCTTTGGCTTGCGGCTGAACTGGCGCGCAAGGCCGGAGAGCTGTTCCAGATGAGCGAGAAGGCGCGGCGTGGGGCGCCTGAGACCGGCGGTTAGCGGCCGGTCCGCGGGCTGCGGGTTTCGCGGCCCGCCTGAGGCCTTCGTGGTGAAGGGAATTCGGGTTAATTGAAGTTTGCGGGGTAGGGCTCGATGGCAGCTATGTGTTCCGAGCTGATCGGCGGTGGACAATGCGGGCATCTGCTTTGCAGCGATGCCGTCGTTGGCGCTGGCGAGGTGGATAGGTACTATCGGCCATAACCAATGGGATGGACGCCCCCACCCGTACCGGCATCGATGTGCCAAAGTGGAAGTGTCAGCAACCACTTGAACTGAAAGGGGCGTCCACCATGA
>NZ_FNOL01000024.1:0-104799 GCF_900106655.1 Variovorax sp. YR634 | reverse complement strand
AGCCGTCAGCGTCGTCTTGCCGTGGTCAACGTGACCGATCGTGCCCACGTTCACGTGCGGCTTGGTGCGGGTGAATTTACCTTTTGCCATTTTTCAATCCTTGAAAGAGCAGTGCCCGTGATTGGGTTTTATGTCTGCACCGCATTGCTGGTTCCCTCGCCACGGGCAGCGAGGGGCACACGGTCGCAGACAGATTCGAAATTGAATACTTACTTGGCGCGGGCGGCCACGATGGCTTCGGCGACGTTACGGGGAGCTTCGGCGTAGTGCTTGAACTCCATCGTGTACGTTGCACGGCCTTGCGACATCGAGCGAAGCGTGGTCGAGTAGCCGAACATTTCCGACAGCGGCACTTCGGCCTTGATGGCCTTGCCGCCACCGACCATGTCGTCCATGCCCTGCACCATGCCGCGGCGGGACGACAGGTCGCCCATCACGTTGCCGGCGTAGTCTTCAGGCGTTTCGACTTCCACGGCCATCATCGGCTCGAGGATCACGGGGTTGGCCTTGCGGGCGCCTTCCTTGAAGCCGAAGATCGCGGCCATCTTGAACGCCATTTCGTTCGAGTCCACGTCGTGGTACGAACCGAAGTGCAGCGTGACCTTGACGTCCACGACGGGATAGCCCGCCAGCACGCCTTGCGTCAGCGCTTCCACGACGCCCTTTTCCACCGCGGGGATGTATTCGCGAGGAACCACACCGCCCTTGATGGCGTCGACGAACTCGAAGCCCTTGCCGGCTTCCTGCGGCTCGAGCTTCAGGATGACGTGACCGTACTGGCCCTTGCCGCCCGACTGGCGAACGAACTTGCCTTCGGCTTCTTCGACGGTCTTGCGGATCGTTTCGCGGTAAGCCACTTGCGGCTTGCCCACGTTGGCTTCCACGCCGAATTCGCGCTTCATGCGGTCCACGATGATTTCAAGGTGGAGCTCGCCCATGCCGGCGATGATGGTCTGGCCCGATTCTTCGTCGGTCTTGACGCGGAACGAGGGGTCTTCCTGAGCCAGGCGTTGCAGGGCGATGCCCATCTTTTCCTGGTCGGCCTTGGTCTTCGGCTCGACGGCCTGCGAGATCACCGATTCCGGGAACACCATACGCTCAAGCGTCACGATCGCCGTCGGGTCGCACAGGGTTTCGCCCGTGGTGACTTCCTTCAGGCCCACGCAGGCAGCGATGTCGCCAGCGCGGATTTCGTTGACTTCTTCGCGGTTGTTGGCGTGCATCTGCACGATACGGCCGATACGTTCCTTCTTGCCGCGAACCGGGTTGTAGACGCTGTCGCCCTTGGTCAGCACGCCGGAGTAGACGCGCACGAAGGTCAACTGGCCCACGAACGGGTCGGTCATCAGCTTGAATGCCAGGGCCGAGAACTTCTCGTTGTCGTCAGCCTTGCGGATGACAGGCGCTTCGTCTTCGTCCAGGCCGTTGACCGGGGGAATGTCGGTCGGTGCGGGCATGTATTCGACGACGGCGTCGAGCATGGCTTGCACGCCCTTGTTCTTGAAGGCCGAGCCGCACAGCATCGGCTGGATTTCGCCGGCGATGGTGCGCTGGCGAATGGCCTTCTTGATTTCTTCCTCGCTCAGCTCGCCGCCTTCGAGGTACTTGTTCATCAGCTCTTCGCTGGCTTCAGCAGCCGCTTCGACGAGCTTTTCGCGGTATTCGTTGCAGACATCGACCAGGTTGGCGGGGATCTCGCCGTACTGGAACGTCACGCCCTTGTCTTCGTCCCAGATGATCGCCTTCATCTTCACGAGGTCGACGATGCCCTGGAAGTGCTCTTCGGCACCGATCGGGATCTGGATCACGACGGGGTTGGCCTTCAGGCGGTCCACCATCATCTGGCGCACGCGCAGGAAGTCGGCGCCGGTGCGGTCCATCTTGTTGACGAACGCGAGACGCGGAACCTTGTACTTGTTGGCCTGGCGCCAGACGGTTTCCGACTGGGGCTGCACGCCGCCGACGGCGTCGTACACCATGACAGCGCCGTCCAGCACGCGCATCGAGCGCTCGACTTCAATGGTGAAGTCCACGTGGCCGGGGGTGTCGATGATGTTGATGCGGTGTTCGTCGAACTTGCCAGCCATGCCCTTCCAGAAGCAGGTGGTGGCAGCGGACGTGATCGTGATACCGCGCTCTTGCTCTTGCTCCATCCAGTCCATCGTGGCGGCGCCGTCGTGCACTTCACCGATCTTGTGGTTCACACCGGTGTAGAACAGGATACGTTCGGTCGTCGTGGTCTTGCCAGCGTCGATGTGCGCGGAGATGCCGATGTTGCGGTAGCGCTCGATGGGGGTCTTGCGGGACATGATTTACTTTCGGGTTGAAATGCGTTGAGCGCTGGGCCCCGAGCACGGGCACAACGCCCGACACTCAGCACCCAACGCCCAAGCGAAGTTTGATTTTTAGAAGCGGAAGTGGCTGAACGCCCGGTTGGCTTCTGCCATGCGGTGCACTTCGTCGCGCTTCTTCATGGCGCCGCCACGGCCTTCCGTAGCTTCCATGAGTTCGTTGGCCAGACGCAGGGCCATCGACTTTTCACCGCGCTTGCGGGCAGCTTCCTTAATCCAGCGCATCGACAGGGCGAGGCGACGGACAGGGCGGACTTCGACCGGCACCTGATAGTTCGCACCGCCAACGCGGCGCGACTTCACTTCGACCATCGGCTTCACGTTGTTGATGGCAACGGTGAAAGCTTCGAGGGGGTCCTTGTCCGGATTCTTCTTTTCGATGAAGTCGAGAGCACCGTAAATGATGCGCTCGGCGATCGCCTTCTTGCCGCCTTCCATGATCACGTTCATGAATTTGGACAGCTCGACATTGCCGTACTTGGGATCCGGCAGGATTTCACGTTTGGGGACTTCGCGACGACGTGGCATTTTTCTAACCTCTTTGCTTCAGTTGGCACCGTTTCCGGCACCGCGAGAGCCAGTCAGGACTCTCACTTACTCGACCCGACAGTGGGTCACTTCGTTCGATGTGCCCGCCAAGGCCAACCGAACACCGTTTGTTTTTTGACGACAGGAAGGCTTAAGCCTTCTTGGGACGCTTCGCGCCGTACTTGGAACGCGACTGCTTGCGGTCTTTCACGCCTTGCAAGTCGAGCGAACCGCGCACGATGTGGTAACGCACACCGGGCAAGTCCTTGACACGGCCGCCGCGAACCAGCACGACGCTGTGTTCCTGCAGGTTGTGGCCTTCGCCGCCGATGTAGGAGATGACTTCGAAGCCATTGGTCAGACGGACCTTGGCAACTTTACGAAGCGCCGAGTTGGGCTTCTTGGGCGTCGTGGTGTAGACGCGGGTGCAGACACCGCGACGTTGCGGCGAGTTCTGCATGGCAGGGCTCTTCGAATTGATCTTTTCGACCGTTCGACCCTGACGCACCAGTTGATTGATGGTTGGCATGAATGAATTAGTCCCAAAACAACCCGGCCCTGGTTGCAAAACCGCCCTTGGTCCTTGACGTGACGCAAGGCAAGGAAGCCGGGAATAACGAAAACGTGAAACCCTTCGGAAATTTCCGAAAAGCCCACGAGTATAGCAAACGAGTCTGAAACGGCAAGGTCAGCCGCAGCGGAGAGCTGCCAATCGCCTTGCCACCCCTTCGGATTTACTTGATCCAGAGCCGCACGGCATCCCATGCGCGGCCGAATATCCCTGCCTGCTCGACGGCCTCCAGGGCGACCAGGGGCACGTCGGCGACCGGCTGGTCGTCCAGGGTGACCTTGAGCGAACCGACGGCCTGGTACTTGGTGAACGGCGCCACCAGCGGATCGGGGCGCGACACCTGCGTCTTGATCTTGCTGGCGGTGCCGGCGGGCACCGCGACCACGATGGCTTCCGGGCGGCCCAGCTTCAGCGTGTTCGCCTTGCCCTTCCAGACGGCCGGGGTGGCGGCCGGCTGGCCGGCGTCGAACAGGCGAACGGCGTCGTAGGCCGTGTAACCCCAGTTCAGCAGCTTCTGCGACTCGTTGGCGCGCACGGTCTCGCCCGTGGTTCCCAGCACGATCGACAGCAGGCGGCGGCCGCCGGTCAGGTTGGGGAAATCGCGCTTGGCGGTGGCGATCATGCAGTAGCCGGCCGCCTCGGTGTGCCCGGTCTTCAGGCCGTCGACGGTCGGGTCGCGGAACAGCAGCAGATTGCGATTGGTGTCGTTGGTCGACGGAGTGCCCGGGTAGCGGTACTTCTTGATCGCGTAGTACTTGGCTTCCTCGGGGAAGTCGCGCACCAGGCGGGTCGCCAGAATGCTCAGGTCACGAGCCGTGGTGGTGTGGCCGGGCGCCGTCAGGCCTTCGGGGTTCTTGTAGCTCGTGTTCTTCATGCCCAGCGCCTTGGCCTGGGCATTCATCATCTCGACGAAGTGCTCGACCGTGCCGCCCACGCCTTCGGCCAGCGCCACCGTGGCGTCGTTGCCCGACTGCACGATCAGGCCCTTGATCAGGTCTTCCACCGGCACCTGCATCTTGGGGTCGATGAACATGCGCGAACCGGGCATCTTCCAGGCGCGCGGGCTGACCGGCAGCGTCTGGGTCAGCGTGATCTTCTTGGTGCGCAGCGCATCGAACACCAGGTAGGCAGACATCAGCTTCGTGAGCGAAGCCGGCTCGACCGGGCTGTCGATGTCCTTCTGGGCCAGGATCTGGTTCGCGGTCACGTCAAGCAGCAGGTAGCTGCGCGCGGCGATTTCAGGCGGAGCCGGCACCTGGGCGGCGGCGATCAGGCTGACGGATGCGGCGGCGGTAAAGACCAGCGCGCGGAGCGCGCCAAGAAAACGATTCATGGGGAGTTTGGAAAGAGACGAAAACAAGCCTGCGAGGCTTTCAAGCGATGTCCGCGCGCAGATGACGGACCACGAGACTTTTGAGCAGCGGCAATTGTCCGTGAAAGAAGTGGCCGCCCCCGGGGACGACTGTGACAGGAAGTGACTGCGGCCGCGCCCAGTCCATCACGGCGGACAGCGGCACGGTGTCGTCGGCTTCGCCATGAACCACCAGCATGCGCTCGTGCGCCTCGGCCGGCAGCGTGGCCACGGTGTTGCGCGCGGCGGCCGTGCCTACCAGCACGATCTGGCGGATGTCGCGTTCGGTCCAGAGCTTTGCGGCGGCACCGGTCGCAACGAACGCGCCAAAGGAAAATCCGGCGATCGCCAGCGGCCCCTCGGGCGCGAGCTGGCCGACGACATTCAGCATGTCTTCCAGCTCGCCACGCCCTTCGTCGTGCACGCCTTCGCTGGCGCCCACGCCGCGGAAGTTGAAGCGCACCGTGGTCCACCCGCTGGCGACGAATGCGCGTGCCAGCGTCTGCACCACCTTGTTGTCCATCGTGCCGCCGAACAGCGGATGCGGATGGGCGATTACTGCGATACCGCGCGGGGTGCCGGCAGGCTGGTCGCGTTGAACCTCGATTGCGCCGGCGGCGCCCTGGAGGCTGATCTTTTCGGTCTGGGAATTCATTGGCGCAAGGTACGAGCGGAGGGTCGGCGGAAAAGTTCAGCGTCCGACATCGGGAGGCAGCAGCAGCCGCTCGACGACCTGGCCGTTCTTCAAGTGCGACTCGACGATCTCGTCGATGTCATCGCCATCGACGAAGGTGTACCAGACAGCCTCGGGGTACACCACAGCCACCGGCCCGCCCGCGCAACGGTCGAGGCAGCCGGCCTTGTTGACGCGCACCTTGCCGGGCCCGGATAGCCCCGCCTCCTTGACCTTCGCCTTGCAGCGGTCGAAGCCTTCCTGCGCGTTGTGCATGGAGCAGGAGTCTTCGCCGTTCTTGCGCTCGTTGAGGCAGAAGAAGATGTGGCGGCCGTAATAGCCGGACGGCGCGGCGGGGGAGGAGCTGGGCATCGGCAGATTTTAGTGACCGCCCCTTGGCCCCGTGTCGATACCTTCAAACGTTCAGACCGTCGCAGCAGCATTGGGCCGGCCCCGGCGCGACAGAGCGACCACCACATACGCCAGTACCGCGAAGGGCCAGGTCCAGCCCAGCCACTGCGCCAGCCCGTGGAAGCGGATGAAGCGCCCCTGCTCCCAGGTGGCCAGCGTCTGCGCGAAGTACGCGCTCTCGGGCGCCTGGTTCAGCAGGCTCAGCTGCAGCACGAGCCCCACCAGCAGCAGCGCCGCACACAAGCGGCGCGGCGCGAACAGCAACAGCACGCCAGCAAAGAACGCCGCGGCCATGCCGACCTGCACAGGCAGGCCCAGCCACGCCCATGCGTGCTCGGGCCCATAGCTCAATGCCGCCGACAGCGCCGAGGCCGCGATGCCGGCCAGCAGCGTCAGCGGCAGCAGCACCGCGCGCTGGACCACGGAGCGCGCCACCAGATAGCCCAGCAGGCACGGCACCAGCGCGCCGAGCATCACGCACAGCAGTTCCACCGCCGGCACCAGCGGCTCGAGCTCGAACTGCCGCAGCGGCAGCCAGTCGATGAAGGGTGTGTCAAGCAGCCATTCGGAGATCGCCACTTCGAGCCGCTCGAACACCTGCCCCAGCCCGAAGGTGACGGCCGCCGGGAACAGCAGCGCAAAAGGCCACAGCGCGAGCAGCACCAGCGCGCCGCGCGAGTCCTCGGTGAACCACTGCGAACGCGCGCGGCTCCAGTGGGCAACCGCGCCCAGCCGTTCCAGCCCCGCCGCCAGCACGGCACCAAGGACCGCACCCGTCGTGTTGAACCCCAGGTCCACGTTGGAGGGAATGCGCGCGGGCAGGTAGCTCTGCAGCGTCTCCATGGCGAACGAGATTGCCGCCCCCGCCACGGTGGCGCGCAGCACCGCATGCCAGACGCTGGTGGCCGGGCGCGTACGCAGCACCGCCAGGGCGCACAGGAAGCCGAAGGGCACGTAGCCCACCACGTTGATAGCGAAATCGAAGCCCGTCCAGTACTTGGGCCAGGGCGCCGACAAGTAGGCCCACGGCGCGATCCCCTGGTCGCGCCAGTCGGCGAACGGATAGAGACTGGCGTAGACGATCAGCGCCGCGTACGCGAGCGCCAGGGGGAGCGCGGCGGACTTGTGCGGCCTCTCCACCGTGTGCACCGGGCTCAGAACGGCTTGACGACCACCAGGATCACGATGCCCAGCAGCAGCAGCACCGGCAGCTCGTTGAACCAGCGGAACCAGCGGTCGTTGCGCCGGTTCTCGCCCGCCACGAAACGGCGCAGCAGCACGCCGCAGCCGTGGTGATAGCCGATGGCCACCAGCACCAGCGCCAGCTTGGCGTGCATCCACCCGTTGCCCGGGCCGCGCCCGATGCCATAACCCAGCCAGAGCCACAGGCCGAAGCCGAGCGCGGGAACCGCCAGGAAAGTCGTGAATCGCATGAGCTTGCGTGCCATCAATAGCAGCCGCTCCCGCTCGGCCACCGACTCGGGCGGCACCATCGCCAGATTGACGAAGATCCGGGGCAGGTAGAACAACCCCGCGAACCAGCTTGCAACGAAGACGATGTGAAGAGATTTGACCCAGAGCATGGCGGCAGTTTAGTGGCGCCCCTCTCGCCGACCCCTCTTTTGCGGCGATGCCCCTGTACGACGGGCAAAAAAAAGCCCGACGTCTTCACGTCGGGCTGGGAAGCCCTTTTGCTGTCACACATCAAGGCACCCGCTCAGGGAGGAAAAGCGGGGAGCGGCAAGCCGCCCGCTTCAGAATTTAACAAAGACGAAACAAGGTTTCAAGCGACTGAGGCACTTTCTTTGACATTTGAAGCAAAAATTTGAGTACCTTGGTTCTACGAATTTCCGTAGTTGTCAGACAACTGGACACTCGGAGAGAAGGTCTGTGAAAGATCGCTTCAGGCACAATTTTGTATATATGACGTCATCATCTTCCCCTCTGGCCATGTTCCCCGCCGGGCGGCCGCGGCGCCTGCGCCGCGACGCTTTCACCCGCAATCTGGTACGAGAACACGCACTGACGGTCAACGACCTGATCTACCCGGTGTTCGTTCAGGAAGGCGAGAAACGTCGCGATGCCGTCCCCTCGATGCCCGGCGTGGACCGCCTGAGCCTCGACCTGTTGCTGCCCGTGGCCGAGCAGTGCGTGGCGGCCGGCATCCCGGTGATGGCGCTGTTCCCGGTGATCGACGCCAGCCTCAAGACACCCGATGGCCGCGAAGCCTTCAACCCCGACGGGCTGATTCCCCGCGTGGTGGCCGCCCTCAAGGCGCGCTTCCCCGAACTGGGCGTGATGACCGACGTTGCCCTCGACCCCTACACCAGCCACGGCCAGGACGGCCTGCTCGACGACACCGGCTACATCCTCAACGACGCGACCGTCGGAGTGCTTGTGAAGCAGGCGCTCACACAATCACGGGCCGGCGTGGACATTGTGGCGCCGAGTGACATGATGGACGGCCGCATCGGCGCCATCCGCACCGCGCTCGAAGCCCGCGGCGACATTCACACGCGCATCATGGCCTACAGCGCCAAGTACGCCAGCGCCTTCTACGGCCCCTTCCGCGACGCCGTGGGCTCGGCCGCCACGCTCGGCAAGAGCAACAAGAAGGTCTACCAGATGGACCCTGGCAACAGCGACGAGGCCCTGCGCGAAGTCGCCATCGACATCGCCGAAGGCGCCGACATGGTGATGGTGAAGCCCGGCATGCCCTACCTCGACATCGTGCGCCGCGTGAAGGACCAGTTCCATGTTCCGACCTTCGCCTACCAGGTGAGCGGCGAGTACGCGATGCTCAAGGCCGCCGCCCAGAACGGCTGGCTCGACCACGACGCCGTGGTGCTCGAAAGCCTGCTGGCCTTCAAGCGCGCCGGCGCCGATGGCGTGCTGACCTATTTCGCGCTCGACGCCGCGCGGCTGCTGCAGAAGTAACAGCGCCGGCATGCGCATCTTCGAAATCAACCGCTCGCAGGTCAGCGAGCACGCCGCGCTGGCGCCGCTGACCGTACCGGGCGCGTGCGGCACCGGCGGCTACCTCTGGATCTCGCTCACACGCGAGGAATTCCGGGCTTCGCTGGCCGAGGTGCAGCAGATCCTGCAGACGCTGTGCCTCACGCAACTGGTCGACCTGCACGTGGCCGACCTGCTCAACGACCAGTTACCCTCCCACTACGACTACACCTCGCAGTACGACGTGCTGGTGTTCCGGCGGCTGGCCAACGGACAGGGCCAGGCGGCGCTGGGCAACGGCAAGGGCAATGGCAGCGAGGCCCCGCCCCTGCCCCGCAGCGGCCCGCCCGTGCTGCGCCGCGTCGACACCCGCCCGGTGGGCTTCGCGGTGTTCGATCGCGTGCTGCTGTCGGTGCACCCGGAAGACGGCGCGGTGCGTGACGCCTTCGCCACTCGCCTGCTGGCGGCTGCCTCGCCCGACGACCGCGGCGCCCCTGCGCTCGACGTGCGCGCCACCTCGGCCCGCCTGCCAACCAGCCCTTCGGACCTGATGCTGCGCGTCATCAACCAGATCGTCGACGGCTACCTCGACCTGCGACGCGAACTCACCAAGCAGCTCGATCACTGGCAGACCGAGCTGATCGACCCACGCAGCCGCTTCACCAATTGGGGTGCGCTGATGGAGGCACGCCAATCGCTGCATCACCTGGACGAGATCTGCGAAGACCAGCGCGCCGCCATGCAGGACTGGATCGACTCGCTCGAAACGCTCCCCGTGCCCAAGGGCGAGACGGAGCAGCGCGAGCGCGAACTCATCATGATCCGCAGCCGCGACGTGCTCGAGCACATCGAGCGCGTGGTGCACCACGTGCACCGACTGGAGCAGAACGCCGAGACTGCAGTGCAGATGCACTTCAGCGTCCAGGGCCACCGCGCCAACGACATCATGCGGGTGCTGACGGTGCTCACCGCCGTGTTCCTGCCGCTGAACCTCATCGCGGGCATCTTCGGCATGAACTTCGAATTCATCCCGCTGGTGCACAAGGCAGACGGCTTCTGGATCGCGATGACGTCGATGCTGGTCATCGCGGTGGTGCTGGTGCTGATCTTCTGGCGCAAGCGCTATCTCGCGCGTACGCGCTGATCCCGGAATCGCCAACCAAAGAAAAAGGGCCACGCTTTCGCGTGGCCCTTTTGCATTTCGACGGCCCCGAGGGACCGCTTCAATTACTTGGCGACAGCGCCCGAACCTTGCTCGGCCTGAACGCGAGCGTCCATCGGGTTTTGCATGGTCGAGATGACGCGGCTGTTGACGCGCGAGCCGCCAGTCACGTTCTGGTCGGGAGCGTAGGAGGTGCGAACGGCTTCGGCTTGGACGATTGCGCGGTCCTTCGACACGGCGACCGTTTCCGGGCCGCGCGAACCGCGGGTCACGTTCTGGTTCGGAGCCGATGCGGCGCGCACGGCTTCGGCGTTGACTTCGTCACGGCTCTTGGTCGAGACGGCGGTGTTCACGCCTTGGTACGTTTCGGCTTGGGCGCCAACGGCAGCCAGCAGGGTCAGGGCGGCAGCGGCGAGGATTTGCGAGGTCTTCATATTCAGTTCTCCTAGGATGTTCGTTGGATGGTTCGTCCACCAGGCTTGCTGGTTCGCTTGCCTGTGCGGCGAGTTTCCGGGCGAACTGCCATGCCAAAACACTCTGTTCAGAGACACGGTGTTTCCTCTATTGAAACAATGCCGACATCAAGGCATGCCAGCAGAAAAAAGCCGGGCCCGGTTTGCACCGGCCCGGCCTTGCAGGAGAAGACTTCCGGCTTATCGCTGCGAGGCTTGGAACTGCGGCGGCACTTCGCTGTTGACGAAGGCGCGGCGGTCCAGGTTCTGGTTCGGCGCGTGGGCGGCAGCCACGGCCTGGGCGCGGACCGACGCCCGGTCGAGCGAACTCGGCCGCAAGACCAGCGGCGCCGCCACGACGTCGCCGTAGACATTGCCACCGCGCGCCGCGGCATCGGCGCCGGCCACCACATCGCTGCGACTGGTGACGGCCCTGAGCGGCTGCACCGGCTCGAAGCCCTGTTGGGCACCCTGCGCTTGCGCGCCGGAGGCGGCGAGCAGCAACAGGACGGCAGCGGCAACGATGTTCGGGGTCTTCATTTCAGTTCCTTCCAACGGTCCAACCGGGCTGGCAACGTCGGCGAGTAACCGAAGTGTCGCCCAAGCTGGTTAGGAAAAACCCGGGAGAATCGAACCATCGCGTTCCCAAAACGGAAACAATGGACTCATTCACATGGACAGTCTCGATCTGATCAGAACCTTCCGGGAAGTCGCCTCGCACGGCAGTTTTTCCCAGGCAGCCAAGAGGCTCGACATGTCGAAGGCCACTGTCAGCAAGTATGTGGCCGAGCTGGAAACCCGCTTCGGCGTGCGTCTTCTCAACCGCTCCACCCGTTCCGTGAGCCTCACCGATGCCGGCCAGCTGCTGCTGGACCGCAGCACCCCGATGCTAGAGATGGTCGAACTGACCCAGTCCGAGCTGCAGGACCGCGCCAGCCAGCCCGGCGGGCGGCTGCGCATCTCGGCCCCGCACGGCATGGGCAGCGGCGAGTTTCCGAACCTGCTGGCCGACTTCATGCGCTACTACCCCGACGTGACGATCAGCCTGCAGCTGACCAACCGGGCCGTCGACCTCGCCGAGGAAGGCATCGACGTCGAACTGCGCAGCGGCCCCATCGAGGACGCGAACCTGATCGTGCGCAAGCTGCGGCTCATGAACATGGTGGTCTGCGCCTCGCCGGTCTACTGGAAGAAGCACGGCAAGCCCGAGCATCCGCGCGACCTGTCGGGCCACGACGCGCTCACGTTCTCGGCGCAGGGCCAGCAGCCGGCGTGGCGCTTCGACGACAACGGCACGCCGATCGACGTACCGGTGAAAAGCCGCATGGACTGCACCGAAGGCGCGCCGCTGATCCGCGTGGCCATGCATGGATTCGGCGTGATCTACCTGCCGTCGATCCTCGTGCAATCACACCTCGACCACGGCGAGCTGGTGCCCGTGCTGCAGGATTACGCGCGCAAGGACGTGTGGTTTTCGGCCGCCTACCTGCAACGGCGCCACAACAGCGCTGCATTGCGCGCGCTGCTCGACTTCCTTCAGACCCGGGTCGGCCCGGGCGCCACGGCACGCAAGCCGAGCCATTCATGAAATGAAAAAACCCGGCAGTGCCGGGTTTTTTCATTGGAGGACGAACGCAGGCTCAGGCGAGATGCTTCGCGAAGAACGCCAGCGTGCGCTCGCGCGCCAGCTTGGCCGCGTCGGCGTTGTACGAGCCGCGCTGGTCGCAGTTGAAACCGTGGCCGACCGGATACACATGCACTTCCACCTCCGGATGCGCCTTCTTGAACGACTCGATGGTGTCCAGCGGAATCCAGTGATCCTGGTTGCCGAAGTGCGCGAGCACCGGCACCTTGGGCTGACGCGCCGTTTCTTCCGGCGAGGTCATGCCGCCGCCGTAGTAAGGCGCGGCAGCAGCCAGGCCCGGCAGCAGCGCCGCCGAGCGCCACACCAGCAGGCCGCCCCAGCAGTAGCCCACGATGCCGACCTTGCCAGCCTTCGACGCGTAGGCGATCGACGCCTCGATGTCCTGCAGCACGCCCGGCGCCGGCAGCGCCTCGACAGCGGTCTTCAGGCCGAAGCCGTTCTTCATGTCGTCGTCCGAGTAGCCCAGTTCCACGTCCGGCTTGACGCGCTGGAAGGTCGACGGCGCCACGGCCAGGTAGCCCTCGGCCGCATAGCCGTCGGCCACCGAGCGGATGTGCGAGTTCACGCCAAAGATTTCCTGCACCACGACCACCGCGCCGCGCGGCTTGCCCGCCGGTTCGGCCACGTAGGCGGGGAAGGTGAAGCCGTCCTTGGCCTTGAGATCGATGAATTGACCCATGTTGTCTTGCTCCTTGATGGCAAATAAGTAAGTGCCGGGTTATGGGCGCAGCGCCCGTTCGACGAAGTCGAGACGGTCCTGCCCCCAGAAAATTTCGCCGTCGATCACGTAGCTGGGCGCACCGAACACCTGGATGTCGATGGCCTCCTGCGTGTAGGCCTCGTAGCGCTCCTGGACCGCCTGGCTCAGCGACTGCTCGCCACGCTTGGGCGACAGCCCGCACTCGACGATCAGCGAATCGAGCACCTTCGGGTCGCCGATGTTGCGCTCCTGCACCCACACGGCCGCGAACACCGCCTCGCACATGCGCATGGCAGCCTCGGTGCCGTCGTGCATGTCGACCGCGATGATGACCCGCGCCGCGTCGTCGCTGGCCACCGGGAAGAACTTCGGCTTGACGTTCAGCGGCAGGCCGAGATAGCTCGAATAGCGCGCGAGGTCGACCAGCCGGTAGGCCTGCCGCTGCGGCGCGCGCTTGCCCAGCGGCAGCCCGCCGGACACAGGAAACACGCTGCCCATGTCGATGGGCCGCACGCGCACCGTGGCGCCTGCGGCCGCAGCAATCGCCGCAAAGCGGGAATGCCCCAGATAGGTCCACGGGCTCTGTGGCGCAAAGTAGTAGTCAATCGTCTTGCTGGTGCTCATGCGCGTGCCCCAATGATGTAATCCAAGCCGACGGTTTTAACTGACACGCAGTTTCTCTGCAGGAGGTAGGTTTTGGACCAGGTGCTCTTGATCACGGGCGGCGGCCGCGGCATCGGCGCCGCCACCGCCCTGCTCGCCGCGCAGCGCGGCTATGCGGTGGCCGTCAACTACGCCAGCAATTCGCTGGCCGCCGACGAGGTGGTGCGCACCATCCGCGCAAACGGCGGCGCCGCCATGGCGGTGCAGGCCGATGTGGGCGACGAGGCGCAGGTGCTAGCCATGTTCCAGAAGGTCGACGCGAGGTTCGGCCGTCTCACGGCGCTGGTCAACAACGCCGGCGTGGTCGACGTGCAGGCGCGCGTCGCCGACATGAGCGTGGCGCGGCTGGAGCGCATGTTCCGCATCAACGTGATCGGCAGCTTCATCTGCGCGCGCGAGGCCGTGCGGCGCATGAGCACCAAGTACGGCGGCACGGGTGGCGCCATCGTCAATATTTCCAGCGGCGCTGCGCGGCTGGGTTCGCCCGACCAGTACGTCGACTACGCCGCCAGCAAGGGCGCCATCGACACCTTCACCATCGGCCTGGCCAAGGAAGTGGCCGCCGAAGGCATCCGCGTCAACGCGGTGCGCCCCGGCCTGATCGACACCGAGATCCACGCCTCCGGCGGCATGCCCGACCGCGCCTCCGACCTCGCGCCCACCGTACCCATGCAGCGCACCGGCAGCGCCGACGAGATTGCCGGCGCCATCCTGTGGCTGCTGTCGCCGGAGGCCAGCTACACCACCATGGCCCTGCTCGACGTCACCGGAGGCCGCTGACCATGAGCACCTCCATGGACCTGATCAAGCCGCTGGTGACGCTGGTGGCCATCGTCAACCCGCTGGCCATCGTGCCCTTCTTCATCCACTACACGCAGGGCTACAGCGACGCGCAGCGCCGCCACACGGTGCGCATGTCGGCCTTCAGCGCGTTCGTGGTCATCGCGGTGAGCGCGCTGCTGGGCCTGCAGCTGCTGTCCTTCTTCGGCATTTCCATCGCGAGCTTCCAGGTTGGCGGCGGCCTGCTGCTGCTCATGAGCTCGCTGTCGATGCTCAACGCCCAGCCGGCCGAGAGCAAGACCAACGTCGAGGAGCTGCGCGCCACCGAGGTGAAGGCGTCGATGGGCGCGTCGATCGCGGTGGTGCCGCTCACCATTCCGCTGCTCACCGGCCCGGCCACCATCTCCACCGTGGTCATCTACGCCGACAAGGCGCAGCACCTGTGGGAGCTTGCAATTCTGGTGGGCTATGGCGTGGTGGTGGCGCTGGCCACCGCCCTGGCCTTCTCGCTCGCGCAGCCGATCGCGCGTGTGCTCGGCAAGACCGGCATCAACATCATGACGCGGCTGATGGGGTTGATCCTCGCCGCGCTCGCGGTCGAGGTGATGGCCGACGGCCTGGGCAAGCTGTTCCCGATCCTGAACAAGATCGGCTGAGCATCAAGCCAGCCGGCTCAGGCCAGCATCTTCTCGATGATCTTCCAGTGCGCCGACTCTACCGGCGTAATCGACAGCCGGTTGCCCTTGCGCAGCACGATCAGCTCGGCCAGTTCGGGCCTGGCGCGCAACTCGGGCAGCGCCAGCAGCCGCGTCTTGCGCACCGCCTGCACGTCGACCAGCAGCCAGCGCGGGTCGTCCTTCTTCGAGCCTGCGTCGTAGTAGGGCGACTTCGCGTCGAACTGCGTCGGATCGGGCTTGATGCCCGAGGCCACTCGCGCAATGCCGGCAATGCCCGGCTCCGGGCAGCTCGAGTGATAGAACAGCACGCCGTCGCCGACCTTCATGCCGTCGCGCATGAAGTTGCGTGCCTGATAGTTGCGCACGCCGGTCCACGCCACAGTGGCGCCGGGCGCGGCGAGCGCATCGTCGATCGAGACCTCGTCGGGCTCGGATTTCATCAACCAGTAATTGGGCATGGTCCCGTCATGGTGTCACATAGTCGGAGACCACGACCCACTTGCCGTCTTTGATCTGCGACAGGCGTGACTGGTCGTTGCCCAGGCGCTTGGTGGCCGTGTAGCTGCTCTTGGGGCTGCCGAACATGTCGGGCTCGAAGGTCATGCTGTCCATGGCCTTGATGAAGCTGTCGGTCGTGAGGTTCGGGCCGGCCTTGGTCGCCGCCTTGATGAACGAATCGATGATCACGTAGCCGTACACCGAGAACACCGTCGGGTCTTCGTTGAACTTGGTCTTGTATTTGTTGGCCCAGAAACGCAGCGGCTGCGACTGCTCGTCGGTGTAGGGGTTCTGCACCGTCATGGTGGCGTAGACGCCGTCCATCGCCTTGCCGCCCAGCTTGTGGATCAGGTCGGTGTAGGACGCGCTCGAGCCCAGGAAGGTCGGGTTGAAGCCGGTCTTGCGCGACTCGCCCACGGTGCCGATGGTCTCGCGGATGATGGTGCCGAGCACCACGAGGTCGCAGTTGGCGGCCTTCATCTTCGCGACCTGCGAGCTGAAGTCGGTGGCGCCGCGCTTGAACGAGGTTTTCTCGGCCAGCTCCATGCCCGCGGCCTTCAGGCCCGCCTCTGCGCCGCGCTGCACCTCGAGCCCGAACTCGTCGTCCTGGTAGATGGTGCAGACCTTCTTGGCGCCCTTGTCCTTGATCATCTTCGGCAGGGCCAGGCGGATCTGGTCGTAGTAGGTGGCAGCGAACGAATACTTCAGCCGGTTCAGCGGCTCGTACATTTCGCGCGCCGCGGTAATGGGCATGAAGTTGACGACGTTCTTGTCGAACTGCACCGGCATCGCCGCCATGTTCTGCGCCGTGCCGATGTGGCCGGCCATGATGAAGATCTTTTCCTGGTTCACCAGCTTCTGCGCAGCCAGCACCGCCTTCTTCGGGTCGTAGCCCGAGTCTTCGACGAACAGCTTGAGCTTGCGGCCGTTGAGGCTGCCCTGCTCGTTGAGTTCGTCCACCCGCAGCTGCATGCCGTTGCGCGCCTGCTTGCCGAAGCCCGCGAGCGGACCCGACAGGTCCTGGATGGTGCCGATGCGGATCTCGTCCTTGCTCACGCCCTGCTGCTGAGCGGACGCAAGCGTCGCGATCAGGCCCAGCACGGCCAGCGTCGTCAGTGTCTTGAGCTTCATGCGGTTGTCTCCTCGGGTTGACGGAAAAAACGAATCACCGGTACATGGCTTCTATGCGCTCGGCGTACTTGGTCTGCACCAGCTTGCGCTTGAGCTTCATCGTGGGCGTGAGCTCCTCGTCCTCGGCGCTGAGCTGCGTTTCGAGCAGAAAGAACTTCTTGATCTGCTCGACGCGCGCGAACCTGGCGTTGACGCGATCGATCTCGCCCTGGATCAAATCCTGCACTTCCTTCGTGCGCGTCAGGCTCTCGTAGTTGCTGAACGGCACGTCGTGGTCCTGCGCAAACTTCTCGACGTTCTCCTGGTCGATCATGACGATCACCGTGAGGTAGGGCTTCTTGTCGCCGATGACCACGGCATCGGTGATGTAGAGGCTGAACTTGAGCTCGTTCTCCAGCTCGCTCGGCGTCACGTTCTTCCCACCCGCCGTGATGATGATGTCTTTCATCCGGTCGGTGATGCGGAAATACCCGTCCTCGTCCATCACGCCCACGTCGCCGGTGTGCAGCCAGCCTTCGGCGTCGATGGTCTCGGCGGTCTTCTCGGGCAGGTTGAGGTAACCCATGAAGACATTGGGGCCGCGCACCAGGATTTCGCTGGTGGCAGCGTCGATGCGCACCTCGTTGTAGCCCGTGGCCGGCCCGATCGAGCCCGGCTTGATGCGCGTGGCCGGCACGGCGGTAGAAGCGCCGCACGACTCCGTCATGCCCCACACCTCCAGCATCGGCACGCCGAGCGCGAGGTACCACTTGACCAGCTCGGGCGAAATGGGCGCCGCGCCCGTCACCAGGAAGCGCGACCGGTGAATGCCGATGAGCTTGCGCGCGTTGTCCAGAGCAAGCACACGCGCCAGCCTGAACTTGAACTTCAGCACCGGGCCGACGTCTTCGCCCGCCAGCACGCGATTGGCGATCTCCTCGCCCACGCCAATGCTCCACTTGTAGGCGGCCTGCTGCAGTGGGCTGGCCTCCTTCAGCGCGATCATCACGCCCGAATAGAACTTCTCCCACACACGCGGCACTGCCGTGAACACGGTGGGCGCGATCTCGCGCACGTTCTCGGGCACCGTCTCGGGGTTCTCGACAAAGTTGAGGATCGAGCCGGTGTACATCGCGAAGTACTCGCCGCCCATGCGCTCGGCGATGTGGCACAGCGGCAGGAAGCACATGCGCTCGTCCCTCTCGTCCTGCGCGATGAGCGTGTTGTAGCCGCGCGCGGTGTACACGAGCCCCGCATGGCTGTGCATCGCGCCCTTGGGCTTGCCGGTGGTGCCCGAGGTGTAGACGAGGATGGCGAGGTCTTCGGGCCGGCAGGCGGCCACCGTGCGCTCGACGGCCTGCGGGTCTGCGGCCAGGTGCGCGCGGCCGAGGGTGCGCAGCGCGTCGAGGCTCATCACCGCCGCATCGTCGAGGTCGCGCAGGCCTTCCATGTCGAACACGATCACGCATCGCAGGCCCGGCAGGCCGGCGCGCACCTCGAGCGCCTTGTCGAGTTGCTCGTCGTCTTCAACGAAGAGCACGGTGGTGCGCGAGTCTTCGCAAAGATAGTGCACCTGCGAAGCCGCGTCGGTCGGATAGATGCCGTTGGACACACCACCGCAGCTGAGCACGGCCAGGTCGGCGAGCACCCATTCGATGACGGTGTTCGACAAAATCGACGCGCACTCGCCCGGCGCAAAGCCGATGGCCTGGAGCCCGGCCGCAATCTCGCGCACCGCGTCGGCCGTCTGGTGCCAGCTCCAGCTGCGCCAGATGCCCAGCTCCTTCTGCCGCATCCAGATGTTGTCGCCGCGCTGCTTCACGGCATTCCAGAACATCGCGGGAATGGTGTCGCCGGGCACGACGATGTCGAGCCGGGGTTCGAAGGTGTTGAGTTCCCAGAGTCCTTGCATGGTGGCTACCTCCAGGTCTTTTTCTTCTTCCAGCGCCGCTCGCCGCGCACGCCGTCGTCCTTCACGCCGAGATAGAACTCCTTGATGTCTTCCTTCTCCCTCAGGCGTTCGCAGGAGTCTTCCATCACGATGCGGCCGTTCTCGAGCACGTAGCCATGGTCGGCCGCGTTGAGCGCCATGTTGGCGTTCTGCTCGACCAGCAAGATCGTGGTGCCACGCTCGCGGTTGATGCGCACGACGATCTCGAAGATCTCCTTCGTCAGCTTCGGGCTCAGGCCAAGGCTGGGCTCGTCCAGAAGAATGAGATGCGGCGCGGCCATGATCGCGCGCGAGATGGCCAGCATCTGTTGCTGGCCACCCGACAGCAGGCCCGCGTCCTGCGTGGCCCGTTCGCGCAGGATGGGGAAGTAGGTGTAGACCGTCTCCATGTCGCGCGCCACGCCGTCGCGATCTTTCCGCGTGTACGCGCCCATCAACAGGTTGTCCTTCACCGACAGCAGCGGAAACACCTCGCGCCCCTCGGGCACATGGCTCAGTCCCTGCTGGACGATGTAGGCCGGATCCTTGGCGGTGATGTCCTTGCCCTGGAATTCGATGCTGCCCTTGCGGGGGTCGATGATTCCGGAGATGGTCTTGAGGATCGTTGTCTTGCCCGCGCCGTTGGAGCCGAGCACCGTCGCTATTTCGCCCTGACGGACTTTCAGGCTCACGCCTCTTATCGCCTTGATGGGGCCGTAGGCGCTTTCCACGTTCAGGAGTTGGAGTACTGCGTCGCTCATGCATGGGCTCCTTGCCGAAGCCCGGTGTGCGGTGCGGTGTGGGCGCCCCCTCTGTGCCGCTGAGGAGCGCAGCTTTCCGCGGACAAGGGCCCGCCCTTGTTTGAGCGAAGCGAGTTTGGGCGGGACCCCGCGGAAGGCGAGCACCGCAAGGGAGCCCGAAGGGCCGGCATAGTGGGGGCGACCGCGCCGCACCGCATACCGGGCGCCCCCAAGGAGGTAGCGAACGAAGCACTCATGCCGCCGCCCTCCTCAAACTGCTCACGTCATCCACAGTCCCAAGATAAGCCTCGACAACACGCGAATCCGCCTGCACCTCGCGAGGCGACCCAGTAGTCAGCACTTCGCCCATGTTCATAGCCAGCACGCGATCAGAAACTTTGGAAACAAGCGACATGTCATGCTCGACCATCAAGACAGACACCCCCAGCTCATGCTGAATGTCCTGAATCCAGAACGCCATGTCCGCCGTCTCTTCGACATTCAGACCGGAGGACGGCTCATCGAGCAACAGCAACTTCGGCTCCGTGCACAACGCACGCGCCAGTTCCACCACCTTGCGAACGCCATAAGGCAGCCCCGCAACCATCGAATCGCGATGGTGCTGAAGATCCAGCAGCTCGATCACCTGCTCCGCCTTCTCGCGCGCAGCAATCTCCGCGCGCCGGGTAGCGGGCGTGAAGAACACCTCGCTCCAGAACCCCGTCTGCCGGTGCGTGTGGCGACCGATCAGCAGGTTGTGCAACACCGTCGCATGCTCGAACAACTCGATGTTCTGGAAAGTACGCGCGATGCCCAGCGCAGCAATCGCATGCGGCGCCTGCTGCGTCAGCGCAATCGGACCGCCCTCCTCTCCATGCCACGTGATCTCGCCCGTGGTCGGCGTGTAGATGCGGCTGATCAGGTTGAACACCGTCGTCTTGCCCGCACCGTTCGGGCCGATCAGCGTGAACACCTCACCACGCCGCACGTCGAAGCTCACCTTGTTGACCGCCAGCACACCGCCGAAGCGCACGCTCAGCTCTTTCGCGGAGAGAAGAATGTCGCCGTTCATCGCAACCGGTCCGACTTGGTGAACGACTTCTGCCGCTTGAACAGCCCCCTGCGGTAGAACGGAAACAGCTGCAGCCAGGTGCGGATCTTCAGCCAGCGTCCGTACAGCCCCAGCGGCTCGAACAGCACGAAGGCGATCAGCACCACGCCATACACCAGACCCTGCAACCCCGGCGCCTGGCCGATGACCGCCGGCAGCCAGTCCTTGCCAATGGAGATCAGCTGCGGCATCGCGATCAGGAAGATCGCCCCCAGGAACGCGCCGTGCACCGAACCGAGCCCGCCGATCACCACCATCAGCAGCAGGTCGATGGACTGCAGGATGCTGAACTGGTCCGGCGAGATAAAGCTGAGCTTGTGCGCATACAACGCCCCGCCCAGCCCCGCGAGCGCGGCCGAGATCGCGAACGACATCGTCTTGTAGCGCGCGAGGTGAATGCCCATGCTCTGCGCCGAAATTTCCGAATCACGAATCGCGACGAAGGCCCGCCCCGTCGGCGAGCGCAGCAGGTTCAGGATGCCCAGCGTGCTCAGCACCGCCACCACCAGGCACAGAAAGTAGAACCCGTCGCCCGAGCCCAGCGACCAGCCGAAGAGCTGCGGCGACTTCACGTGCAAGCCCGCATTGCCGCCCGTCACGCTCTCCCACCGTGCGAACACCTCCTCGACGATGAAGCCGAACGACAGCGTCGCAATGCCGAGGTAGATGCCCTTCACGCGCAACGCCGGCAGCGCGACCACCACGCCCACCGCCGCCGACAACGCAGCAGCAGCCACCAGCGCCAGCGGAAACGGCACGCCGAGATTCGTCAGCACGCCCTGCGTGTACGCACCCGTGCCGAGGAACGCCGCATGCCCGATGGAAAACTGCCCCGTGAAGCCGGCCAGCAGCATCAGCCCCAACCCGACAATGCCGTAGATCAGCACGAAGGTCAGCTGCGCCAGCCAGTACTCGTCGATGACCCACGGCGCGACGATGAGGAACGCAATGAGCAAGCCATACCAGAACACATGCCCACCGTGGCGTGCGAGCCGGATGTCCTGGTCATAGCTGGTCTTGAAGATGAAGCGCATATGAGACTTACACCTTCTTGCGCAGCTTCTCGCCGAACAGACCGTTCGGCTTGATCATGAGCATCAGCAGCACCACGATGTACGGCGCCGTGTCCTTGAAACCGTCGGGCAAGTAGAAGCCCGCGAACGACTCGACGATGCCGATCACCAGTCCGCCGACGATGGCACCCGGCAGGCTGCCGAAGCCCCCCACCACCGCCGCCGGAAAAGCCTTCAGCCCGATGAAGCCCATGTTCGCGTGCACGAAGGTGATGGGCGCCAGCAGCATGCCCGCAATGGCCGCGACCGCTGCCGCGAGCCCCCACACCAGCCCGTTGAGCCGCTTCACCGGAATGCCCATGTAGTAGGCCGCCAGCTGGTTCTGCGACGAGGCCTGCATCGCGATGCCAAGCTTGCTGTAGCGGAACATCGCGAACAGCAGCCCGCACAGGATGGCCGTGGCGATGATGATCGCCAGCTGCTCCAGGTTGACCACCAGCTCACCGAGCTTCCAGATCTGGTCCTTGTAAGGCACGGCCAGCGTGTGGGTTTCGGTGCCGATGCCCGGCACCATGGTGATGAGCCCGCGCGCCACGTAGGCGATGCCGATGGTCAGCATCACGATGGAGAACTGCGGCTGCCCGAGGATGGGCCGTATCACCACCAGTTCGAGCAGCACACCGAAGGCCGCCATCGCCACCACCGCGAAGATCGCCGCGAGCCAGAACGGCATGCCGAACAGCGACATGCCGGCGAACGCGCCGAAGGCACCGAGCATCATCAGATCGCCCTGCGCGAAGCTCACCGTCTCGGTGGCCTTGTAGATCAGCACGAAGCCCAGCGCGATCAGGCCGTAGATGCAACCTTGCGCAATGCCCGACAGCAGGAGTTGAAGGATCTGCATGGGGCCCCTGCGCCGCGCCTACTGCCTGAAGCCGCCGGCCGCGTCATGCAGCGCGAGGCGGCGTGAGCCGGCCACGATGTCGCTGGGCTTGAGGCCGTAGACCTGGCGGATCGAGTGGCTGAAGTGCGTCGAGTCGGGGTAGCCGGTGTCGAGCGCGATGTCGGTCAGCGTGCTGCCCTGTTGCACGTAGCGCAGCAGGCTGCGCGCACGCTTCCATGCGCGGAAGGCGCGAAAGGCCATGCCCGTTTCCTGCTTGAACAAGTGCAGGAAGCGCGAGAAAGACAGGTGCACCGAGGCGGCGCACTCCTCGGCCGACATCGGCGTGGCGGGGTCGGCGTTGATGGCGTCGGCCACCTTGCGGATGCGCGCATCGAGCGCGCGCGGCGCCAGCGCTTCGCCGAAGAACATCGCATCGAAGTCGAAGCCCTCGAAGCTCATGCCGCGCGCCGAGGCCGCCAGCAGGTGCGCATGGGCCTCTCGCAAGCGCTGCACGAAGGCCGGTGCCTCGACCGGGCCGCAGTGCTGCAAGAAGGCCGGCATGCGCGCGGGATCGACCGACTCCGACTCGATCAGCAGGTTGAAGATCAGCGGATGCGCGCTCTCCACCTGGTGCAGCACATGCGGCGGCACCACGATGAATTCACCGGTCATCCACGCCCCGCCGCCGATGCGGATGCGGTTGGGCGGCGCACCGGCGGGCGACACGTACACGCCGTGCCCGCCCATCGTGCGCTCGGCGGCGGCGCCGAGCAGGCCGGCATAGAACACGCGATGCGGCGTGAGCCACATCAGGCGTTCCCCCTGCCGTGCGGCGCCGCGCTCGGGCGGCGTCGTCCTCGTTCGCTGCATGGTGTTTGTCTCCTGCATCGGTGGACTGCCACTGCGGGGTGGCGTCTTTGTTGGCTGGATCGTAGCGGCGCGAGCCGCCTGCGCGATATCGATTTGCGCGGGGACTTTCCCTAGGCCGGTGCCAGTGCGCGGCGCAGTTCGGCGGCGCAGAGCGCCACTGCGGTGTTGGCCTCGTCGAGCACCTTGCCCATGGGCACGAAGCCATGGATCTGACGCTCGAAGCACACGTACATGGCGCGGTTGCCCGCGGCCGTGAGCGCCTCCGCATAGGCCAGCCCTTCGTCGCGCAGCGGGTCGTAGCCGGCGGTGAGTACCAGCGCGGGCGGCAGCTTCGACAGGTCGGTGTGCAACAGCGGCGAGGCGCGCCAGTCGAGGTCGTGCGCCGGGTCGGTGATGTAGTGGTCGTGGAAGTAGCGGATGGTGTCTGCCGTCAGCAGATAGCCCTGGCCGTTCGTCTGGTGCGAGGCATGGCCGCGCCGCATGTCGGTGGCCGGGTAGATCAGCAGCTGGAAGGCAATGGGCAGGTCGCCGGCATCGCGCGCGGCGATCGACACCACCGCCGCGAGGTTGCCACCGGCGCTGTCGCCGCCGACTGCGAGCCGGCTCGCATCGAGCCCCAGCGCCGCGGCCTCGCGGCGCACCCACCGGGTAGCGGCCAGCACGTCGTCGACGGCGGCGGGAAAGCGGTGCTCCGGGCCCATGCGGTAGTCGACCGCGACCACCGCACAGCCTGCGCCGTTGGCCAGCTCGCGGCACAGCACGTCGTGCGTGTCGAGGTCGCCGATGACCCAGCCACCGCCGTGGTAGTACACCAGCACCGGCAGCGGGCCTGCGCCAGAGCCGAGTGGCCGGTAGAGCCGCACCGGGATGGTGCCGTGCGGGCCGTCGGCGGCCAGGTCGCGCACCTCGGCCACTTCGGCCGGCAGCGGCTGCGTGGCGACGCGGCGTTCACGGTAGAAGGTCCGCGCGTCGGCGGGCGACAGGGTGTGCGTCGGCGGAATGCCGCGCGCCTCGATGAAGTCGAGCAAGGCGCGAGCCTGGGGGTGCAGCATGGTGTCTCCGGTGGAACCACTCGACCATGCCCGCGCCGTTGCGGCGCGGCTTGCGAAAACTGGCTATGCCTTGCGCGGCTTCACGCGCGAGGCGGCTTCCTTGGCGAGCTTGCGGGCCGTGTCGGTGTCGGCCGCGTGCACCAGCGCCACGCCCATGCGGCGCTTCAGGAAGCTCTCGGGCTTGCCGAACAGGCGGATGTCACTGCCAGGCACCTGCAGCGCCTCGGCCACGCCGTCGAAGGCGATGCCGGTGGCATCCACGCCGCCGTAGATCACCGCGCTGGCACCCGGGCTCTTGAGCGTGGTGTCGACCGGCAGGCCGAGGATGGCGCGCGCATGCAGCTCGAACTCGTTCTGCCACTGCGTGGCCATGGTGACCATCCCGGTGTCGTGCGGGCGCGGGCTGACTTCGCTGAACCAGACCTCGTCGCCCTTCACGAACAGCTCGACGCCGAAGAGGCCTTGGCCACCGAGGTCGGCCGTCACGGCCTGTGCGATCTGCTGGGCCTTCTGCAGCGCGGCGGGCGCCATGGGATGCGGCTGCCAGCTTTCCACATAGTCGCCGCTCACCTGCACGTGGCCGATGGGGTCGCAGAACTGCGTCTGCACAGCACCGCCGGCATCCTTGGCGCGCACGGTGAGCAGCGTGATCTCGTAGTCGAAGTCGATGAAGCCCTCGACGATCACGCGGCCATGGCTCACGCGGCCGCCGGCCATGGCGTAGTCCCAGGCCTTCTGCACGTCGGCGGGGCCGTCGATCTTGCTCTGGCCCTTGCCGGAGCTGCTCATCACGGGCTTGACGATGCAGGGGTAGCCAATACCTTTCCCGTCCGCGCCGTCGATGGCCGCTTGCAGCTCGGCCAGCGAGTCGCAGAACTTGTAGGGGCTGGTCGGCACGCCCAGCGTCTCGGCGGCCAGGCGGCGGATGCCTTCGCGGTCCATCGTCAGGCGGGCGGCGCGGGCCGTGGGAATCACGCGCACCACGCCGGCGTCTTCGAGCTGCTGCAGCATGGGCGTGGCGATGGCCTCGATCTCTGGCACCACCAGCGTGGGCTTCTCGGCCTCGATCAGCGCTTTGAGCTGCTCGGGGTCGCTCATGGTGATGGTGCGCGCGTGGTGCGCCACCTGCTGGCCGGGGGCGTTCTCATAGCGGTCGACGGCAATGGTCTCGACGCCGAGGCGCTGCAGGGCGATCAGCACCTCCTTGCCTAGTTCGCCGGAGCCCAGGAGCATCACGCGGGTTGCAGAGGGGGAAAGGGGGGTGCCGAGGGTGGTCATGGTCGGAGGGTCGAAAAGAGCGGGAAAACGAGCAGGGAAAAGCAACGCCGCACTGTAAGCCACCGGCGGGCCGCCGGTGTCGCACACGGCAACGGCGCGGCTGCGGGGCTGCTTCACAATCGATGTTTTGCCGTGGCGCCAGCTGCGTGCACCCCCCTTTTTGTTTTCTTCAAGGAGTTCTCTCATGGCTATCCAGACTGTCGGCATCATCGGCGCCGGAACGATGGGCAACGGCATCGCGCAGGCCTGCGCGGTGGCCGGCGTGAAGGTGGTGATGGTCGACATCGCCCAGGCGGCGGTCGACAAGGGCCTGGCCACCGTGTCGGGCAGCCTCGACCGCCTGATCAAGAAGGAAAAGCTCACCACCGAGCAGAAGACCGCCGCGCTGGCGCTGATCCAGGGCTCGACCAACTACGAAGACCTGAAGAGCGCGCAGCTGGTGATCGAGGCCGCCACCGAGAACCACGCGCTCAAGCTCAAGATCCTCAAGCAGGTCGACGACATGCTGGCGCCCGAGGTGATCATCGCGTCGAACACCTCGTCGATCTCGATCACGCAACTGGCGGCCGCCACCTCGCGCCCCGACCGCTTCATCGGCATGCACTTCTTCAACCCGGTGCCGATGATGGCGCTGGTGGAGCTGATTCGCGGCTACCTCACGAGCGACGCCACGCACGACGCGGTGAAGGCGCTGGCCGAGACGCTCGGCAAGTCGCCGATCACGGTGAAGAACGCGCCGGGCTTCGTGGTCAACCGCATCCTGGTGCCGATGATCAACGAGGCCTTCTTCGTGCTGGCCGAGGGCATCGCCACGGCGGAAGACATCGATGCCGGCATGAAGCTGGGCTGCAACCAGCCCATCGGCCCGCTGGCACTGGCCGACATGATCGGCCTGGACGTGTGCCTGGCCGTGATGGAGGTGTACCTGGAGCAGTTCGGCGATTCCAAGTACCGCCCCTGCCCGCTGCTGAAGGAAATGGTGGCAGCCGGCCAGCTCGGCCGCAAGACCGGCCGCGGCGTGTACACGTACTGAGCCGCGCAGCCATAACAACAACATGGAGACAAGACCGATGACTGCGACCCCCACCACCCCACCGGCAGAAGGCTGCATCGACACCCAGGTGCTCGACCACGTGCTGCTGATCGGCATCAACCGCCCCGCCAAGCGCAACGGCTGGACGCCGCCGATGTTCAAGCAGCTGGCCGAGGCCTACACCCGGCTCGACGACGACCCGAACCTGCGCGTGGGCGTGCTGCACGCCTTCGGCGACCACTTCACGGCGGGCCTCGACCTGCCGGCGGTCACCGAGTACATGAAGCGCGGCGAGAAGGCCATTCCGGCCGGCCTGGTGGAGCCGCACGACTTCGGCCTGCCCGACTACCGCCGCCGCACCAAGCCGATGGTGGTGGCGGTGAAAGGCATCTGCTTCACGGTGGGCATCGAGCTGATGCTGGGCGCCGACATCGTGGTGGCGGCCGACAACTGCCGCTTCTCGCAGATGGAAGTGCAGCGCGGCATCATGGCCACGGGCGGCGCCACGCTGCGCATGGCCGAGCGCGCGGGCGTGGGCAACGCGATGCTGCACATGCTCACGGCAGATGAGTTCGACAGCGCCGAGGCCTATCGCCTCAACTTCGTGCAGAAGGTGGTGCCGGCCGGGCAGGAGCTCGATGCGGCGCTGGCCATTGCGCAGCGCATCGCGGCACAGGCACCGCTGGCGGTGGTGGCCACGCGGCTCAATGTGATCAAGGCGGTCGAGCAGGGGCCGCTGGCAGCGGTGTCGGAGTTCATCGAGACGCAGAAGCGCCTGTCGAACAGCGAGGATGCCGCCGAGGGCGTGCGCTCCTTCATCGAGCGCCGCCCGGCGCGGTTCAGCGGCCGTTGATCCCCTTCTTCATCCAGAACAACAACATGTCCCTCTTCATTCGCACGGCGCTTGCCGCCGCCTTCATCCTGCTCGCCGTGAACACAACCTCCGCCCAGACGCCCACGCCCCCCGCGCTGCCAGACCCCGCGGCCACCTCGGTCGACGCGCTGGGCTGGATGAAGGGCTTCCCGCCCGCGCCCGACAAGCTCATCACCTTCGACAACCCGGCCGGCGGCGTGTTTCCGCGCACGCGCTGGAGCTTCTCGCACGTGCGCGAGACGGTGCCCACCGCCAACGTGTGGCGCGGCAACGGCGCGGCCAGCCCGCTGCCGTCGGGCACCTCGCCGGTCCAGATCGAGGCCGTCACGTTCAAACCCCTGGGCAGCGACCAGACGCTCAACTTCGCCCAGATGATCTCCGGCACCTACACCGACGGCATCCTGGTGCTGCACCGCGGCAAGGTGGTCTACGAGAAGTACTTCGGCGCGCTCACGGCCGAGCGTCCGCACATCGCGATGTCGGTCACCAAGTCCTTCGTGGGCACGCTGGCGGCCATCCTCGCTGACGAGGGCAAGCTGGACCCGGCCGCGCCCGTCACCAAGTACATCCCCGAGCTCAAGGACACGGCCTACGGCGACGCCACCGTGCGCCAGGTGATGGACATGACCGTGGGCGTGCACTACTCCGAGAACTACGCCGACCCCAAGGCCGAGATCTGGGACTACGCCCGTGCCGGCGGCATGCTCACCCAGGGCCAGAACTACACCGGCCCCAAGTCGTTCTACGAATTCCTGGTCACGCTGAAGAAGGAAGGCGAGCACGGTGACGCGTTCGCCTACAAGACCGTCAACGCCGAGGTGCTGGCCTGGATCGTGCGCCGCGCCAGCAACCAGTCGCTGGCCGATCTGCTGAGCGAGAAGATCTGGCGCCGCATCGGCGCCGAGCAGGACGCCTACTTCATGGTCGACCGCATCGGCACCGAGTCGGGCGGCGGTGGCTTCAACACCGTGCTGCGCGACCTCGCGCGCTTCGGCGAGACCATGCGCAACGGCGGCCGTGCACCCAACGGGCAGCAGGCCATTCCGAAGGCGGTGGTGGAAGACATCCAGCGCGGCGGCGACCCGGCGAAGTTCGTGAAGGCCGGCTATCCGCTGCTCAAGGGCTGGTCGTACCGCGACATGTGGTGGGTGTCGCACAACCCGCACGGTGCATACATGGCGCGCGGCATCCACGGCCAGAGCATCTATGTGGACCCGAAGGCCGAGATGGTGATCGTTCGCTATGCGGCGCACCCGGTAGCGGCCAACGGCGCGAACGATCCGCTGACGCTGCCCGCGTTCCAGGCGATGGCCGAGGCGCTGATGCGCCCCTGAAGCTCAGGCCGATGCCCGCTCGCGGGCAATGACCAGGAGGCCGTCCATGATCAGGCTCTCGACCAGCTCGAAGTGCCCGTTCATGACGGGCGCCATCTTCCAGCCCGCACCGCCGGTCATGTAGCAGGCCGGCTCCATGCCGCAGTGCGAGCGCACGTGCTGCACCATGCGTTCGACCGCGCCGGCAATGGCGTAGGTGCCGCCGCTGGTGAGCGCATCGCTGGTGTTGGTGGGAAATTCGCGCACTTCGCCGGTGGGCACGTGCAGCCCCGCCGTGCCCGACTCCAGCGCGCGCAGCATGATGCCGTGGCCCGGCAGGATCAGGCCGCCAAGGAACTTGCCTTCGGTGTCGATCGCCTCGACGGTCACGGCCGTGCCGATCAGCACCACCACCATCGGCCGCGGCGGCTGCCCGGGTCTCTCGGCCAGCATGCGGTGGCGCGCGCCGATCATCGCCACGAAGCGGTCGGCGCCCAGGCGCGTGGGATGGTCGTAGCCGTTGACGATGCCGGCCTCGCCAGCGCTGGGCATCACCCAGCGGGGAGTGCAGTCGAAGCGCTCGACGATCTGTTCTTCGGCGCGCCGCCGCACCGCGTCGCCGGCCACCACGCAGCCCAGCATGGAGCCGGGCGAAGGCAGGTCGGCCCAGGGGCCGTCGGCCAGCCGTTCGATGTGGTCGAGGAATTCGGCGCCCTGCGCCTGCAACGCGGCGCCGGGGCGGGCCGAGTCGTAGAGCGCCCATTTGAGGCGGGTGTTGCCGATGTCGATGGCGAGGAAGGGGGATGACATGCGCGGGATTATTGCGACTTTGTGTCTATTCCTGCTGGCGCGTCGCTGACACACGCGGCATGGGCCTACGCCGGCCCTCGGTGTTCCGCCGCTACATTCGCCAATTCCATCCACCACCGCACAAGGAGAAAGCCATGGGATTGCTGAGTTTCATCAAGGAGGCGGGCGAGAAACTGTTCGGCGGATCGTCGGCGCAGGCCGCCACGCCCGACGCCAATGCTGCGGCGGCAGCAGCCATCAAGACCTACATCGAGACGCAGAACCTCGGCCTCACGGGCCTCGAGGTTACCTACACGGCCAGCAGCGGCGTGGTCACCCTCGCCGGCCAGGCGCCCTCGCAGGAAGCCAGCGAGAAAGCCTCGCTGGCCGCTGGCAACGTTGCCAATGTGACAAGTGTCGAGAACAACCTCGTCGCTCCGGCCGCGCCGCCCGCGCAGTACCACGACGTGGTAAGGGGCGACACGCTGTCGGCCATCTCGAAGAAGTACTACGGCGATGCCAACAAATACAACGCGATCTTCGAGGCCAACAAGCCGATGCTGACGCACCCGGACAAGATCTATCCGGGGCAGAAGTTGCGCATTCCTGCGCTGAGCTGATCTTTCGTTCTTCGATCGGCAAAAGGCCTACCGATTTCGGTGGGCCTTTTTTGTTTCTTTCCGGGGTGCGTGCGAATGACACCGGGTACTCCCCTCCGCGAATGTCCCCCGGCCTTCGGCCTCCTCCTTTATTTCGCTACGGGGAGCACCCGGTGCCATTCGCACATGGGCGCGGCTGCGGTGCTGGCCGATCAACCAGTGCTCTGAACGCTCACGCCGATGGGGTGCCTTGCGCAGCGAAATAAAGGAGGAGGCCGAAGGCCGGGGGACATTCGCGGAGCAAGGTACCCCGTCGGCGTGAGCGCGCCCCGAACAGGAATCCCTAGTTCTGCTTCCAGGGCAGCCCACGCTTGCGCCAGCCGCCAATCTGCCCACGATGCCCCTGCTCGTCCGGGTTCCCCTCGAAGCCTTCGAGGATGTTGTAGGCCTCAACACCCAGTTCCGTCGCGCGCTTGGCGGCGGAGATGGAGCGCACGCCGCTGCGGCACAGCAGCACCAGCTTCTTCTTGCCTTCGGCGGCGGCGCGGATGCCGTCGTCGAACGCGGCGTTCATCGCCATGCCCGGCCATTGCTTCCAGGCCAGAGGCACGGCGCCGGGCACGTAGCCGACCCATTCGCGTTCGGCGTCGGTGCGCACGTCGACCAACACGGCCTCGCCGCTGGCCACCCACTGCGCGGCCTGCTCGGGCGTCACGTCGCCGGCATAGCCTTTTTCCCCAACTGGTTCAGTCATTTCTCTGCGTCCTTCAAATGAATAGGGTTACTTCCCAGGCAGCGGCCGTCTTTACGTTGCCCGATGCCCTCGCCGGATGGTGGAATTTTTCACCAGTTCGTGAAAACCCTGTTTGTCACGTTTTCCTGCGCGCCAAAGATGCGGCTTGGACCTGCCAAACATAACTCCAAGGGGCGGGCAGGGTTTCTTCGTCATCAGAACTTGTTTGGAGAGAGACAACATGACAGACAGCAAATCACCCCGCCGCCGCAACCTCCTCAAGGGTGCAGCCGTGGCCGCAGGCGCCATGTCGGTGCCGATGGTCAGCGTGGCTCAGACCACATCCTTGCGCTTCCAGAGCACCTGGCCCGCCAAGGACATCTTCCACGAGTACGCCAATGACTTCGCCAAGAAGGTCAATGACATGGCTGGCGGGCGCCTCAAGATCGAAGTGCTGCCCTCGGGCGCCGTGGTGCCCGCCTTCCAGCTGCTGGAGGCGGTGAACAAGGGCACGCTCGACGGCGGCCATGGCGTGGTGGCCTACCACTACGGCAAGAACTCGGCGCTCGCGCTGTGGGGCTCGGGCCCGGGCTTCGGCATGGATGCCAACACCGTGCTGGCCTGGCACAACTACGGCGGCGGCAAGGCGCTGCTCGACGAGATCTACAAGAGCCTGAACATGGAAGTGGTGTCGTACCTCTACGGCCCGATGCCCACGCAGCCGCTGGGCTGGTTCAAGAAGCCGGTGGCCAAGGTCGAGGACATGAAGGGCCTGAAGTTCCGCACCGTCGGGTTGGCGGTCGACATGTTCACCGAGATGGGCACGGCGGTGAACCCGCTGCCCGGCGGCGAGATCGTGCCCGCGCTGGACCGCGGGCTGATCGACGCGGCCGAGTTCAACAACGCGTCGAGCGACCGCACGCTGGGCTTCCCCGACGTGGTGAAGAACTGCATGCTGCAGAGCTTCCACCAGTCGGGCGAGCAGTTCGAGGTGCTGTTCAACAAGGGCAAGTACAGCGCGCTGTCGCAGGAGCTGCGCTCGATCATCGACTACGCGGTGCAGGCCGCGAGCGCCGACATGAGCTGGAAGGCGGTGCAGCGCAACTCGCAGGACTACGCCGACATGAAGAAGGCCGGCATCAAGTTCTACAAGACGCCTGACGCAGTGCTGCGCGCGCAGCTCGCGGCCTGGGACAAGACCGTGGCGAAGAAGGCCGAGGAGAACCCGCTGTTCAAGAAGGTGCTGGAGTCGCAGCGCGTGTTCGCAGAGCGTGCGCTGCAGTGGCAGAACGACTACGGCGTCGATTTCAAGATGGCCTACAACCACTACTTCAGTAAAAAGAAGGCCTGAAGAATCTCTCGGTGACAGTTCGCGCCGGCCACACGGAACGCTCCGGATGGCTGGCTTTCCGATGCGTGCTTTGCTGTTTTCCCGTGCCTTCATGACCATCCAACGCTTCCTCCACACCGTCGACCGGTTCAGCATGGTCGTGGGCAAGACCTTCTCGTGGCTCATCGTGGCGCTGATGCTGCTGGTGTGCGGCGAGGTGTTCAAGCGCTATGCGCTCAACGCGCCCACCGCCTGGATCTTCGACGCCAACAACATGCTCTACGGCACGCTCTTCATGATGGGCGGCGCCTACACGCTCTCACAGGCCGGCCATGTGCGCGGCGACTTCTTCTACGGCAGCATGAAGCCGCGCACGCAGGCCGCGCTCGATCTCGTGCTGTTCGCGCTCTTCTTCCTGCCCGGCGTGGTGGCGCTCACCTGGTCGGGCTGGACCTACTTCGGCGAATCGCTGGCGATGCACGAGCAGACCTTCAACGCCGACCCGATCCCGGTGTACCCGTTCAAGTTCGTGATTCCCGTGGCCGGCGCGGTGCTGCTGCTGCAGGGCATCGCCGAGATGGTGCGCTGCGCGCTGTGCCTGAAGACCGGCGTGTGGACACCCCGCCTGAAGGACGCGGAAGAAATGGACGTGGTCGGCGAGCAGCTCGCCGGCAGCAGCTACGTCGATGAAGCCGACAAGCGCGAGGTGATCGACAAGGCCAAGGCCATCGAGCAGGCCGCGCAGCAGCGCAAGAGCGACACGACTGGAGGTGCGGCATGAGCGAACCCGCACTCGGCCTCCTGATGCTTGGGCTGATCGTGGTCGTGATCATGCTCGGCTTTCCCACGGCGTTCACGCTGATGGGGCTGGGCATGTTCTTCGGCTTCATCGCCTTCTACGACCCTGCCTCGCCCTGGCTCGACAACAAGGTCTTCGACCTGATGGTGCAGCGCGCCTTCGGCGCCATGACCAACGAGACGCTGCTCTCGATACCTCTGTTCGTGCTGATGGGCTACGTGATGGAGCGCGGCGCGCTGGTCGACAAGATGTTCCACAGCGTGCAGCTCGCATTCCGTCGCGTACCCGGCTCTCTCGCGGTGACCACGCTGATCGTCTGCACCTTCTGGGGCATCGCCAGCGGCCTGGTCGGCGCGGTGGTGGTGCTGATGGGCGTGATCGCGATGCGGCCGATGCTCAACGCGGGCTACGACACGCGGCTGGCGGCTGGCGTGATCACCGCGGGCGGCACGCTCGGCATTCTCATTCCGCCCTCGGTGATGATCATCGTGTATGCGGCAGTGGCCGGGCAGTCGGTGGTCAAGCTCTATGCGGCTGCCATGTTCCCCGGCTTCTTCCTCGCATTTCTCTACCTGCTCTACGTGATCGGCTGGGCCGTGCTGCAGCCGAAAGTGGCGCCCAAGCTGCCGCCCGACCAGCAGCGCGCGCCGGTCACGCCGTGGGTTGCGCACATTGCGGCGAGCTATTCGCCGCGCATGCTGCCGGCGCTGTTCGCGGCCGTGGTGTCGCCCGCGCGCGCCATGCGCGGTGCGGCGGAAGGCGTGCGCATCACCTGGTGGCTGCTGCTGCGCAGCCTGCTGAATGCGCTGGTGCCGCTGGCGCTCGCAGTTGCGACGCTGGGCTCGGTGTGGTGGTACGTGACGATCTACTCGCAGAAGGACAACAACGCACCGACGGTCGCGGAGCAACAGGCGACGCAGAAGGCCGAAGCCCCGGCCGCTGCTGCATCGCCCGAGGCCTCCGGCACCGGGCTCGCTGAACCACCCACGTCCGACGAGCCGAAAGAGTCCGCATCGGAAGGCGGCCTGCAGGAGCCTCCCGGCGGCGTCGAGGAACCACCCGGCAGCGAGGCCCCTTCAGCGCCGCCTGCCGCGGAAGGTGGCCTGCAACAACTAGGCGAAGCCGTCGATGCACCGAAGACCGCCGCAGTGCCCGAAGCCTTCTACACAGGCTTCCTGCTGGCCAGTCTCTTCACGCTCGCACTGCTCTCCTGGTACTACTGGCGCATGGACGCGGAGCAATTCGAGATCCTGCGCATGCTGGTGTCGTCGGTAATGCCGCTGGCCACGCTGACGCTGGTGGTGCTGGGCGTGATCTTGTTCGGCATCACCACCGCCACGGAGTCAGCCGCGGTCGGTGCGGCCGGCGCCTTTCTCATGGCATGGCAGGCCGGCACGCTCGACTTCAAGAAGACCAAGGAGGCCGTGTTCCTCACGCTCAAGACCACGTCGATGGTCTGCTGGCTGTTCGTGGGCTCGGCGCTTTTCTCGGCGGTGTTCGCGCTGCTGGGCGGCCAGCGCATCATCGAAGAGTGGGTGATGGGCATGAACCTCACGCCGCTGCAGTTTCTGCTGCTGTCGCAGGCGATCATCTTCGTGCTGGGCTGGCCGCTGGAGTGGACCGAGATCATCGTGATCTTCGTGCCCATCTTCCTGCCGCTGCTCGCGCACTTCCAGATCGACCCGCTGCTGTTCGGCGTGCTGGTGTTCGTGAACCTGCAGGCGGCATTCCTCTCGCCGCCGGTGGCGATGTCGGCCTTCTACCTGAAGGGAGTGTCGCCACCGCACGTGACGATCAACCAGATCTTCGCGGGGATGATGCCGTACATGCTGATCGTGATCCTGTGCATGGTGTTCATGTACATCTGGCCGGGGCTGACGCTTTGGCTGCCGCAGTATCTGTACGGTTGAAGGCCGACGCCGGTGGGCGGCGGCGACCAGAGCCTGCGCGACGCTGGCTCAGCGCCGCCGCTCCACATACGGCCGAGCCTGCAGCAACACGATGCGATCGCCCACGGTGGCCCACTCGATGTCCTGATCGACCGCGTTGAACGTGCGCTTCACCGCAGCGCCCACGTTCGCCAGGCGCACCACCAGCTCATCCGTCAGCACGTTGCGTCCAGCTTCCACCGGCACTTCCTTCACGCCGCCTTCCTTGTCGAGCTGCAACGAGGTTTCTTCGGCCGAGCGGCTCAGCACCTGGATGGCCTTCGACCAGCTCGAATACATCACCTGCTCCGCCACGCGCTGCCCCTCGACCACGCGGATGCCGATGCCGCGCTTGGCCGAGATGTAGGTGACGTGCGGATGCCCCGCGTCGAAGGGGTCGCGCGTGATCATCACGCCGGCGTTGGTCGAGTCGATGGCGGTCTGCACGAACACGCCCATCAGTACCGACTCTGCGCCGAAGCCCGCGGCGCTGCGGGCTTCCCAGGCTTCGGGGTTGAAGACCGAGGCCCAGACCTTCTTCACCGCAACTTCGAGCGCGTCGCCGGTCTTGACGTTGGGCACCGTGGTGTAGAGCCCCGCGCCGCTGAAGCCGGGCAGGTCTTCGGAGTTGGACGAGCTGCGCACGAACACGCCGCCACCGCCCAGCTGCGACTGCCACGCGGCACGCCATGCCGCCGCGGTGGCGGCATCGACGGGCCATTGCACGATCTCGTCGCGCAACTGCGCCAGCGCCTTCTGGCGAATCTTCGGATCGCTCGCGAAGCCGGGCTGTCGCTGCATGCGCGCGATGCGCTCGGCCAGGCCGTTGGCGCGCATGAAGCGGTCGTAGTGCGCGAACGGAACGCAGAAGCCGTCGGGCACCGAGGTGCCCGGAATGTGCGCGGCCAGCATGGCGCCGAGGTTCGCGGCCTTGGTGCCGCACTGCGCGTTGTTGCGCGCACGCAGTGACGCCAGCGGCAGCAGGCGGGTTTCGCGCAGGTCGGGCTTGACGGCGCGCGCGCTGCCGGGCGTGGCGCCGGTGGACGCTGTGCGCACGGCGCGCGGTGGCAGCGCCGCGATCTCTTCAGGCGTGAGGCGGCGCACCTGGTAGCCCGAGGCAGCCACCTTCAACGCGACCCATTGGCCCGCGTGCGCCTTCAGCACCGTGGCGGCGTCGCGCACATAGGCGTTCGGAATGCCCCAGCCCTTGGCCAGCAGGTTGACGTGCGAGAGCGCAGTCGAGGGCCGCTCGGTCAGCACGCCCGCCACCGGCGGCAGGCTGATCGGCACCTGGCGCAGCACGGCGATGTCGTCGGGCAGCAGCGCGTTGATGCCCGATTCATCATCCACGATGCGCACGCGGCCGGTGGCGGTGCCCAGGTTCATCGGCAGAAAAGGCTGCTCGCGGATCAGCGCCTCCTGGCTCACGGAGTCGATGCCGGCTTCCTTCGCCACGCGCTCGTGCAGCGTGGAGTTGGTCTTGAACTTCACGGGCGCGAAGAAGCTGGCCTTGACCTGCTCGTCGGCCTGCCGCAGCAGCGCCGCGGTGAGCCGGTCGCCCTCCCAGAACTCGTAGGTGAAGGTGCCGATGTTCTGCTGCCAGCTCAGCGTGCCGAACAGGAAGCGGCGGTCGGGCACGAGGTAGTTGCGGTCGATCTCGCGCTTGGCGGTGCTCGGCACCAGCCGGGTATCGCGAAGGAAGCGCACGTGCAGCTGGTAGCGCGGCGTGTCGATGTAGTACATGCGCGCCGGCCTGGCCTGCCGGTCGATGGCGAACAGAACGTGTGCGAGCTGCATGGGCGTGCCGGCGTCATAGACGCGCGCCATCTGGTCGAAGTCGCCCTGGCTGCGCAGCGCGGGCAGCGACGACGGCACCGAAGGGCGCGGCACGAGCTGCGCGGCCGGGCCTTCAGGCTGCGGCTGGTTCTGCTGCTGGTAGTAAGACGGCTTGCGCGCCAGTTGGGCAATGGCGGTCGCGGGAATGGCCGCAAGAGTTACCGCCGCGGCCACGAGGCACAGCGCAGTCACGCTATTGTTTCGGGAGCGCGCGACGCTCGTGGGGCATGCGTTTTTCTGGTTTTTCATGGGTATCCCTCCTTACAGCCGGTTGCCGAATGCACGCGCGCTTCACCAAGCAGTGGGCAGGCGGTGACAGCGGCAGCGGATTCTCGCGCGTTACAAACACAGCGCTTTCGCATCGTCCCGAGGATCAGAGAACAACGCCATGAGCCAACCCGCCCTTTCCATGCTTTCCGCCCCGCGCCGATGGCTGCTCGGCCTGGCGCTGCTGTGCGTCGGCCTCGCGGCCAGCGCGCAGCAAGACCCGCCGGGCCGCGTCGCCCGCCTCAACTTCCAGCAGGGCACGGTGAGCTTCGCGCCTGCCGGCGAAGACAGCTGGTACGACGCGCAGCCCAACCGCCCCATCACCACCGGTGACCGCCTCTGGACCGACCGCAACGCGCGGGCCGAGCTGTACATCGGCTCGGCGGCACTGCGGCTCGACGGGCAGACGCATGCGGAGTTTTCCGAACTCGACGACGACACGGCGCGCATCACCTCGAACCAGGGCAACCTCCAGCTGCGCGTGCGCGACGAGCTGGCGGGCCAGCGCGTCGAGGTCGACACCGGCAATCTCGCGGTGGTGATCGACGAGCCGGGCGAATACCGCATCGCATCCGATCCGGCCGCCGGCACCACCTGGGTGGCGGTGGCCTCGGGCCGCGTCACGCTCTACGGCGACAACGGCCAATCTCAATCGCTGGGCGCGCGGCAGCAGCTCACCGTGTCGGGCCGCGACCTTTCGGCCGTGGGCGGGGCGCCGCAGCAGACCGGCGGTTTTGAAGCCTGGGTGGCCGAGCGCAACCGCCTCGAAGACCAGTCGGTCTCCGCGCGCTATGTGTCGCGCGAGGTGGTCGGCTACCAGCAGCTCGACAACTACGGCGACTGGCAAAGCGACGCCACCTATGGCGACGTCTGGTTCCCGCGCAACGTCGATGCCGACTGGGCGCCGTACCGCGACGGCCAGTGGGTCAATGTCGCGCCTTGGGGGCTGACCTGGGTCGACGCCGCGCCGTGGGGCTTCGCGCCCTTCCACTACGGCCGTTGGGCTCGCGTGGGTCCGCGCTGGGGCTGGGTGCCGGGGCGTCCGAACGGGCGGCCGGTGTATTCGCCCGCGCTGGTGGGCTTCGTGGGTGGCGGTGCCAATGCTGGCGTGCAGATCGGCAACGGCCGCAACGGCGTGGGCTGGTTCCCGCTGGCCCCGGGCGAGCAATGGCGCCCTGGCTACCACGCGAGCCAGCGCTATGTGGACCAGGTGAACCGCATGGCCATCTACAACCGGCAGGCCCGCAACGACTTCTATGCCAACCAGCAGATGCCGGGCGCCGTGACCGTGCTGCCCGCCGACCGCTTCGGCCGCGGCAGCTTCGGGCGGCGTGACCTGGTGCGGCTGCCGGACGACCGCTTCTCGCGCGGGCCGGTGGCGCCCACGCCGGGCATCGCCATCAACGGCTTCGGCGGCGGCTTCGGCCGGCCCGCTGCCGTGATGCCGCCGGCGGCGGCGCTGATGGCGCGGCAGCAACAGCAGGTCCAGTTCCAGCAGGCGCAACAGCAGCAGTTGATGCAGCAGCGCGCGGCGCAGGCCGCACAGATTCAACAACAGCAGCAACTGCAGCAACAACAGCAGATGGAATGGCAGCGCCAGCAGGGCGGGCGTCAGCAACAGGAATGGCGCCAACAGCAGGATTGGCGGGCGCAACAAGACTGGCGCCAGCGCGGCGAGCAGGAGCGCTGGCAACAGCAACAGCAGCAACAGGCGCTGCGTCAACAGCAGGAAATGCAGCAGCGTGCCGCACAAGCCCAAGCCCAGCAGCAGCAACAGTTGCTTCAACAACAGCAAATGCAGCAGATGCAGCTCCAGCAACAGCGCGCGGCCCAGCAGCAGGCCTTGGCCCAGCAACAGATGCTCCGCCAGCAACAGGAAATGCAGTTGCGCGCCGCGCAGGCGCAGCAGCAGGTGCAGGCCCAACAGCAGGCCCAGCAGAACGCAATGCGCCAGGCGCAGGAGGCCCAGCTGCGCGCGCTTCAGCAGCAGCGCGGCATCGCACCCCAACCGCAGCCGCAAGGCCAGCGCAGCGACGATCCGCGCAAGCTCTGGACCTCGCCGGACTCGCGCTGAGAACGCCCCTGCGCAAGCCCCGCTGAAAGCGCTGCCTTCGCCCCGCCGCTACAGTCGGCGGCCAAGGAGCAAGCCTTTCATGCCCACATTCGACTTCGATCTCTTCGTCATCGGCGGCGGCAGCGGGGGCGTTCGCGCCGCTCGCATGGCGGCGCACACCGGTGCCCGCGTCGCCATCGCCGAGGCCGCCGAGCTCGGCGGCACCTGCGTCAACGTGGGCTGCATTCCCAAGAAGCTCTACAGCTACGCGGCCGGTTATGCCGAGTCCTTCGAGGAAGCCGCGGGCTACGGCTGGAAGCTGCACGGGGCGCCGCAGTTCGACTGGGCGCACCTGAAGGCGCAGCGCGCAAAAGAGATCACGCGGCTCAACGGCATCTATGCCTCGCTGCTGAAGAACTCGGGCGTCACGCTCGTCACCGGATGGGCGCAGCTGGTCGATGCCCACACGGTGGAAATCGACGGCCGGCGCCACACCGCGCGCCACCTGCTGGTGGCCACCGGCGGCACGCCCTTCGTGCCCGACATTCCGGGCCGCGAGCACATCGTGACCTCCGACGCAATGTTCGACCTCGACCCGTTTCCCAAGCGCCTGCTGGTGGTGGGCGGCGGCTACATCGCCTGCGAATTCGCATCGATCTTCAACGGGCTGGACGCCAAGGTCACGCAGCTGCACCGCCGCGCGCACCTGCTCACTGGCTTCGACGACGACGTGCGGCAGTTCCTGGCGAACGAGATGGGCAAGGCCGGCGTCGACATCCGGCTGAACTGCGAAGCCGCCTCGGTCACGCGCGGGCCGCACGGACTCACGGTCACGCTGGCGCGCGGCCAGCAGATCGAGGCCGACACGGTGCTCTTTGCCACCGGCCGCGTGCCCAACACGCAGGGGCTCGGCCTCGAAGCAGCGGGCGTGAAGCTCGACGAGCGCGGCGCGATCGCGGTCGATGCGCACTACCGCAGCTCGGTGCCGTCGATCTACGCGGTGGGCGACGTGTCCACGCGCGTGCAGCTCACGCCGGTGGCACTGGCCGAGGCGATGGTGGTGGTCGACGAGCTCTTCGGCAAAGGCAAGCGCCGGCTCGACTACGAATTCATTCCCACTGCCGTGTTCACGCACCCGAACATCGGCACCTGCGGCTACAGCGAACTCGACGCGCGTGCGAAGTTCGGCGAGGTGACGGTGTTCTCGAGCGAATTCAAGTCGCTGCGCCACACGCTGTCGGGCCGCAGCGAGCGCACGTTCATGAAGCTGATCGTGGACAAGGCGAGCGACCGCGTGGTGGGCCTGCACATGGTGGGCGCGGACGCGGGCGAAGTGGTGCAGGGCTTCGCGGTGGCGATGCGTGCGGGTGCGACGAAGGCGATCTTCGACAGCACCGTGGGCATTCACCCGACGGCCGCTGAAGAGTTCGTGACGATGCGCGAGCCGATGCCCGGCTAGGCGCGCACCGCCTGCTGCTTGCCCTCGAGCAGCTTCACCATCACGAACAGCACGCGGTTGGCCGGCGTGGGCACGCCCAGCGCCTCGCCGCGCCGTACGACCAGCCCGTTGAGGTGGTCGATCTCGCTGAGCTTGCCGCGCGCGAGGTCTTGCGCGGTCGACGAATACTGCGAGGGCATGCTCTGCGCGATGCCGCGCACGGCGGCGTCGGTGTCGCCTGGCACCACGACGCCTTCGGCCTTCGCAACCGCGAGGCACTCGGCCACCACGTCGCGGATCATGTCGGTCACGCCTGTGCCCTTCACGAGCACACCGTAGGGCAGCTGCGTGATGGCCGAGAGCGCGTTGTAGGCGCAGTTGAGGATCAGCTTGGCCCACAGCGAGCCGCGCACGTTGCCCGAGATCTGCGTAGGCACGCCGGCGGCAACGAGGTGCTGCGCGACCTGCTCGCTCATGCGCGAGGGCGCGATCACCAGTTCGCCGCGCCCGTGGTGCCTCACATGACCCGGCCCCGCCATCTCGGTCGCCACGTAGACGACCGCCGCGGCAACCTCGTTCGCCGGCAGCACCGAGCGCACGCGCTCGTCGTTGTCGACGCCGTTCTGCAAGGTGAGCACCAGTGCGCCGGGCGCGAGATGCGGCTTGATCTGCGCGGCGGCCGCTTCGCTGTCGGTCGACTTCACGCAGAACAGCACGAGGTCTGCGCCCTGCACCGCATCGGCTTCGGTGCTCGCAGCCACCTTCACGAATTCGTCGAAGGCCTTGGTCTCCAGCCGGAGCCCCTTGGCGTTGACGGCCTCTACGTGCGAAGGCCGACCGACCAGCACCACCTCATGCCCGGCACGCGCCAGCATGGCTCCGTAGTAGCAGCCGACTGCGCCGGCGCCCATGACTGCGACTTTCATCGGTTCGATTCCTTGGTTGTCGCGGCGATCATGCCTCGGTCTCCACGCCGCGCGATTTCAGACCTTCGTCCAGCAGCCATTCGCGAAACGCCGCGAAGGCCGGCAGGTCGAGCCGGTCGGGCCGATAGCAGAGGTAGTGCCCCTGATTCACGCTCACCGGCGTGCCGCAGGGGCTCAGCAGCGAGCCTTCGGCGAGTTCTTCCTGCACCAGCAGCTTCGGCACGAGGCCGATGCCCAGCCCGTTGAGCGCCGCCTGTATCAGCGCCGAATACTGCGCGAAGCGCGGACCGGCCACGATCTGCACTTCGGGCACGCCGTGCTGCGCGGCCCATTGGCGCCAGGCGCTGGGCGCGCCTTCGTGATGCAGCAGCGTGTGGCCGACGATGTCGGCGGGCTGCGCGATGCGGTGCCGCCCCTCGACCAGCGAGCGCGCCACGATCAGCACGAACTCGCGCCCCGCGATGTATTCGGACACCACGCCGGGCCAGCCGTCGGGGCCGTATCGGATCGCGGCGTCCACGCCCGCCGGAATGCCGTCGCTCGGCTCCAGGTGGCGGCTGAAGCTCAGCATCACGTGGCGGCTCTTCTGGCTGAAGGCGGGCAGGCGCGGAATCAGCCACTTGGTAAGGAAGGTGGGCACGCTCGCCAGCGTGAGCAGCCCGGCGCCCGCATCGCCCGAGCGCGCCTCGAAAGTCGCGGTTTCTATGGCGCGCAGGCCGCCCGAGATCTTCTGCCAGTACACGCGCCCCTGCGGCGTGAGCTGCACGCCGCGCCCATTCTTCTGCAGCAGCTCGCGGCCGAGGAAGGTCTCCAGCCCCGCGATCTGCTTGCTGACAGCGCTCACGGTGATGCACAGGGCGCCGGCCGCCAGCGTGATGCTCTGGTGGCGCGCCACGGCGTCGAAGGCCAGCAGCTCCTGGATGGTGGGGCAGTCGCGCTTCATGCATGGCTCCGCTTCGTGAAAGCTGCATGAAAAACGCTTTCCGATTGCTCAAGTGTCGTCATCCAACTTTCACCCATAAGTACGCATGCGGTTTCTAGAATTCGAGGCAACGCGGCGGCATGCTCGGCGCGGACAGTAGCGCATCCGGAAAGTATGCCGGGTGTCCATGACATTGGAGACAACCTTGATCCGCGGCATCTCGCTCATCTACGGCCTGTACCTGCTGCTGCCCATCGCCCTGCTGCTGGTCGGCAGCGTGGGCGGCAACTGGACCAACACGCTGCTGCCCACGGGCATCACGGGGCAGTGGTATGTCGACCTCTGGCTCGACACCTCCTTTCGCAAGGCCTTCGTGAGCAGCCTCGTGGTGGCAATGGCTGCCTGCGCCATCAACACCGTGCTGGCGCTGCCGCTGGCCTATGCGCTGTATCACGGCGCGCGGCGCGGCGGCAGCCTGGCGGCGCGCATCGTGAGCGCCACGCCGGTGGCGGTGCCCGCGATCACTCTGGCCTTCGGCTACATGATCGTGTTCAACACCGACCTCGCGCCCTGGCTGGGCTCGATGCCGCTGCTGATCGCGGCGCACGCGATCCTGACCCTGCCCTACCTCACCAACACGCTGCTCACCGACCTGCGCCACCTCGACCTCGGCCGGCTCGAACAGGCGGCCGCCACGCTCGGCGCCTCGGGCTGGCAGCAGTTCACCGGCATCGTGCTGCCGAGCCTGCGGCAGAGCCTGATCAGCGGGCTGGTGATGGTCGCTGCCATTTCGGTGGGCGAGTTCGGCGTGTCGAACCTGCTCACGAGCTTCCAGAACCGCACCTACCCGGTGGTGCTGCTGCAGGCCTTCTACGGCGCCACGGGCTTTGCCTGCGCGGCCACGGTGATTCTTCTTGTGTTGGCCAGCGCGTCGGCGCTTCTTTCTTCTTCCCTTGTAAAGCAGCGCACATGAGTCTTCTGTTCGACAACGTCAGCTACAACTACCCCGGCAGCACGCACGGCCTGCACGACGTGTCGCTCGACGTACGCACGGGCGAGCTCGTGGCGGTGATCGGGCCCAGCGGCTCGGGCAAGTCGACGCTGCTCAAGCTGGTGGCGGGCCTGGAGACGGGCCACACCGGCCGCATCATGCTCGGCGGCGAAGACATGTCGCGCACGCCGGTGCACCAGCGCCACATCGGCATGGTGTTCCAGAGCTATGCGCTCTTTCCGCACCTGAGCGTGCTCGACAACGTGGCCTACGGGCTCAAGCTGCGCAAGCTGGCAACGGCCGAGCGGCGCAAGCGCGCGCAGGAGCTGCTCGACATCGTGGGGCTGGGCGACTTCTCGCAGCGCGCCGTGGCACAGCTCTCGGGCGGGCAGCAGCAGCGTGTGGCCCTTGCCCGCGCACTGGCCATCGACCCGCGCGCCCTGCTGCTCGACGAGCCCCTGTCGGCCCTCGACGCCAGCGTGCGCGGCCATCTGCGCGACCAGATCCGCTCGATACAGCAACGCTTCAACGCCACCACGCTGCTGGTCACGCACGACCAGGAAGAAGCGCTGGTGATGGCCGACCGCGTGGCCATGCTGAAAGACGGCCGGCTGCTGCAGATCGCCACGCCGCGCGAGATCTACGAAAACCCCGCGAGCCGCGCGGTGGCCGAGTTCGTCGGACTCTCGACGATCCTGCCCGCGAAGGTGGCCTCGCCCGGCCGGCTGGACCTGGGCTTTGCCGAAGTCTTCGCCGACACCGGCCACCGCCCCTTCGGCACCGCGCTGCACGTGCTGGTGCGCCCCGAACACATCCGAGCCGACCCGGCGCCCGACGCCGTGAACCGCCTCGCGGGCCGCACCGGCGCGCAGCGCTACCTGGGCGCGCTCACGCGCTACGACTTCGAGGTGCCGGGTGCGGGCAAGCCATTCCTTGCCGAATCGTCCCTGCCCGCTGCCGAGGCCATCGCCATCGCGCCCGAACACCTTCGTTTACTTGACCACTGACCTTTTCCTTCAAGGAGCCACCATGCAACGCAGACATCTGATCCAGGCCGCCGGCGCACTGCCCGCACTGTCATTGGCAACCCTCGCGGCACGCACCGCCTTCGCCTTCGACGGCCCCGAGCTCTACGCAGGCGAGAAGGCGCTGTACGCCGAGGCTCAGAAGGAAGGCCTGTGCGTCTCCTTCGACACCGGCCCCGAATGGGCCAACTGGAAGTCGCTGTTCCGCGACTTCAAGAAGCGCTACCCCGAGATCGAGCTGACCTACAACGACATCGGCTCCGCCGCCACCGTGGTCGCACTCGAAAAGACCAAGCGCCGCCCGCAGGCCGACACCGCCTACTACTTCGCCGCCTCGGCCGTCGACGCCGCGAAGAAGGACGTGGTCGCGTCCTTCAAGCCCGTCAACTTCGACAAGCTGCCGCCCGTGTTCCGCGAGGCCGAGGGCCGCTGGTTCACCATCCACACGCTCAACATCGCTTTCCTGGTCAACAAGAAGCTGGTGAAGACCGTGCCCACCGGCTGGGCCGACCTGCTCAAGCCCGAGTTCAAGAGCACGGTGGTTTACCTCGACCCGCGCTCCACCGGCATCGGCCAGGTACTGACCTTTGCAGCGGCCTACGCCAACGGCGGAAGCGTCGACAACGTGCAGCCCGGCACCGACTACCTCGGCAAGCTGCATTCGGCCGGCAATGTGCTGCGCGTGGAAGGCACGACGCCGTACGCCAAGTTCCTGAAAGGCGAGATCCCGGTGTGGATCAGCTACGAGAACGACGGCCTCAAGGCCAAGCACGTCGATGGCATGGGCGATGCGGTGGAAGTCGTGATTCCCAAGGAAGCCAGCGTGGCCGCACCGTACGCCATCAGCCTCGTGAAGAACGGCCCGAACCCGAACGCCGGCAAGTTGTGGCTCAACTTCATCATGAGCGAGGCGGGCCAGTCGCTGTTCGCGCAGGGCTTCGTGCGGCCCGCCGTGCCGGGTACGCCGCTGAGTGCCGACGTGGCGGCCAAGATGCCGGCCGCGCCGCAGATCAAGCCGCTCGACGTGGTGAAAGCCTCGGAGCGCAAGGCCGAAGTCGACAAGCTCTGGGCGCAGGCCGCGCTGGGCAAGTAAGCAGGCCGTGATGCGACGCTTTGGCGCCTGGCCCGCATGGGCCTTCATGGCGCTTTTCTTCGCGGTGCCGCTGGCGGCGCTGCTGCCCGAAGCCTTCGCCGAGGGCGGCAGCGCCTTCGGGCGGCTGTTCGGCAACCCGCTGTTCCTGGGCGCGCTGCGCAATACGTTGGGCCTCGGCCTCGCGGCGGGCGCGATCTCGGCGCTGGTGGGCACCTGCATCGCCATCGAACTGGCACGCCAGCCCGAAGGCCGACGCCAATGGATGATGACCCTGCTGGGCTTGCCGCTGGCCTTCTCGGGGCTGGTGATTGCCTACGGCTTCATCCTGGCCTTCGGCCGCGCGGGCTTCGTGACGCAGCTGCTCGCGGGCCTCGGCGGTGACCCGGCCGCCATCGGCAGCTGGATCTACAGCGTGTCGGGCCTGGGCTTCGCCTATGCCTACTACCTGATTCCGCGCGTGGCGCTGTCGCTGTACCCGGTGTTCGCCAACCTCGACCTGCGCCCGGCGCAGGCGGCGCGCACCTTGGGCGCTTCGAAAGCGCGTGCCTTCTGGGACACGGTGGTGCCCGAGGTGATGCCCTCGGTGCTGTCGAACGCCTGCATGGTGGCCGCGATCGCGATGGGCACCTACGGCACGGCGCTGGCATTGGTGGGCACGCAGCTGAACATCCTGCCGCTGATGCTGCTCGCGCAGGTGGGCGACGGCGGTTCCGATTTCGCGGTGGCGGCGGCCTTGTCGCTGGTGCTGATGGTTGTGTGTGTGATCGTGATGGGAGTGGGCGATGTCTTTACGCGAAGGCGCGAGCGTGGTGCTGTCGGCGCCAGTCACTGAGGCGCTGACGCGCCTCGCGCAAAAGCAGCGGGGGCCCGAGCGCTACCGCCAGCCCGTGGCCATCATCGGCCCGGGCGACGGCGGCCCGGCCGAATGCGAGGCCGCCCACGCGGTGGCGCATGCGCTGGCCGGCGCGGGCATGTCCGTGGTCTGCGGCGGGCGCGGCGGCGTGATGGCCGCGGCTTCGCGCGGGGCCGTGGAGGCCGGCGGCATCGTCGTGGGCATCCTGCCCGAGGACGACGACCGCAACGCCAACGAATGGCTCAGCGTGGCCATTCCGACCGGCATGGGCGAGATGCGCAACGGCATCGTCGCGCGCAGCGGCGTGTGCCTGGTCGCCATCGGCGGCAACATGGGCACGCTGTCGGAAATGGCGCTGGGGCTCAAGTGGGGCAAGCCGGTGTTCGTGATGCATGGCGATGTGGCATTGCCCGGCGCGGTGCAGGCCACCGATGTGGAAGACATGCTCACGAAAGTGCTCGCCTGCCTGCTGGCATGACTCCCCCCGGCTGAAGCGGCGGCCGCATTGCACAATGCCGTCATGCCCTACATGCCCACCTTTGTCGCTCCCGCCCGCTTCACCGATGCCGCCGCTGCACTCGAACAGGTCAAGGCCATCTACCAGGGCGGCCTCGCCCATCTGCGCGAATCGATGCTGCGCTTCGTTGCCGGCGAGGCGCTGCCGGGCCGGGTGCGGGCCTGCTACCCCTTCGTGCGGGTGCACACGCACACCGTCTCGCGCCACACGCCGCCGGCCAACGCCGGCCTGAGCTACGGCTTCGTTGCCGGCCCGGGCCGCTACGAGACCACGCTGACGCGGCCCGATTTGTTCTCGCGCTATTACCTCGACCAGTTCCGCCTGCTGCTCGAAAACCATCAGGTCGAGCTCGAGGTAGGCACCAGCACACAGCCCATTCCCATCCACTTCTCCTTTGCCGAGAACGACCACATCGAAGGCACCATGAGCGCCGAGCGCCGCGCCCTCATGCGCGACGTGTTCGACCTGCCCGACCTGGGCGTGATGGACGACGGCATCGCCAACGGCACCTACGAGGCGCGCGACGGCGAGGCGCAGCCGCTGTCGCTCTTCACGGCCGCGCGGGTGGACTACTCGCTGCACCGCCTGCGCCACTACTCAGGCACCGCGCCCGAGTGGTTCCAGAACTTCGTGCTGTTCACCAACTACCAGTTCTACATCGACGAGTTCGTGCGCCTGGGCCACGAGGCCATGGCCGACGAGAACAGCGAGTACGTCGCCTTCATCGAGCCCGGCAACGTGGTCACGCGCCGGCGCGGGCTTGCTGCAGGTTCGAGCGCCACCTACGGCCACCTGCTCGACGGCAGCCAGGGCACCGCCCCGCCGCGCCTGCCGCAGATGCCGGCCTACCACCTGGTGCGCGAGGATTGCAGCGGCACCACCATGGTCAACATCGGCGTCGGCCCGGCCAATGCCAAGACCATCACCGACCACGTCGCGGTGCTGCGCCCGCATGCGTGGATGATGCTGGGCCACTGCGCCGGCCTGCGCAACACGCAGCAGCTTGGCGACTACGTGCTGGCCCACGCCTACGTGCGCGAAGACCACGTGCTCGACGAAGAGCTGCCGCTGTGGGTGCCGATTCCGGCGCTGTCGGAAATCCAGCTCGCACTGGAGAAGGCCGTGGCCGACGTCACGCGCTACGAGGGCCCCGACCTGAAGAAGATCATGCGCACCGGCACCGTGGCCAGCACCGACAACCGCAACTGGGAACTGCTGCCCGGCAACCAGCCGCAGCGCCGCTTCAGCCAGAGCCGCGCCGTGGCGCTCGACATGGAAAGCGCGACCATCGCGGCCAACGGCTTCCGGTTTCGCGTGCCCTACGGCACCCTGCTGTGCGTGAGCGACAAGCCGCTGCACGGCGAGATCAAGCTGCCCGGCATGGCCAACCACTTCTACCGCGAGCGCGTGGAGCAGCACCTGCGCATCGGCATGCGGGCCATCGAGATCCTGCGCGAAGAGGGCTCGACGCGGCTGCACAGCCGCAAGCTGCGCAGCTTTGCCGAGGTGGCGTTCCAGTAAGAAGAAGGGCTTCCGGAGGGCCCCGACAGAGGTCGGGCCCTCAGGGTTTGTCCTGCCCGCCACCGCGCGGGATTGCGCCGTTTCGCGGACATCATCCGGTTTACCCCACAGCAACCGGAAAGAAGATGACCCAGTCGCGTTCCGTTCCCCTCTCCCGCCGCAGCTTCTCTGCATGGATCGCGGCCTCGGCCGCAGCTGCCGGCGCAGGACATGCCGCACTGTGGCCGCGCACCGCCTCCGCCGCCGATGCACCCGTGAGCAGCAAGCTGCGCATCGTGATTCCCGCCAATGAAGGCGGCGGCTGGGACCAGACCGGGCGCGCGCTCGGCGCCGCGATGCTGGCGTCAGGCGCGGTCGGCAGCGTGGTGTACGAGAACATCGGCGGCAAGGGCGGCACCATCGGACTGGCGAAGTACGTCGAGAAATACGATGCCGACCCCGACACCCTGCTGATGAGCGGCATGGTCATGGTCGGCGCGGTCGCGCTGCAGAAGCCCGCCGTGACGATGGCCAACATGGCGCCGATCGCCCGCCTCACCAGCGACTACGAGGTGGTGGCGGTGAAGGCCGATTCGCCCATCAAGACCCCCAAGGACCTGATTGCACAGCTGCGCGCCGATGCAGCCAACACCGTCATCGCGGGCGGCTCGGCCGGCGGCGTGGACCACATGTACGCAGGCATGCTGGCGCGCGTGGCCGACGCTTCGCAGTCGCTGGTCTACCAGGCGCACCCCGGCGGCGCGGAAGTGGTCGAGGCGCTGGCAACCGGCAAGGCCGCAGCCGGCATCTCCGGCTACAGCGAGTTCAGCGAGGGCCTGGCCAGCGGCAAGCTGCGCGCCATCGGCGTGTCGTCCAAGCGGCCGTTCCAGGGCATCGCCTCGGTGCGCGAGCAGGGCGTGGAAGCCGACCTTGCCAACTGGCGCGGCGTGCTCACCGGCCGCAAGGTGCCGCCGTACCGCAAGGCGGCGCTGCTGACGGTGGTGCGGCGCGCCACCGCCACCGATGTGTGGCAAAAAGCCATCAAACAGAACAACTGGGACCCCTTCTGGATGGAGGGCAAGGATTTCGAGAATTTCCTCGAAACCGACACCGCAATGGCCGGCCCGCTGATCTATCTGCTCAAGCTGAAAGCCTGAGAGCGTCCGCTCCTGCGGGTTTTCCCTAGGCCACGAAGGCAAGGGATTGACACGTTTTTCGGACATCATCCGGTTACTTTTACAGGGAACTGGAAACAAAATGTCGCATTTCGTGCCGACCGGCCTCTCTCGCCGCAGCCTTGCGGCATGGATCGCATCGACCGCTGCCGCGGGCGCAATGCCCGCAGCGCTCTGGCCCACGATGGCCGGCGCGGCCGAACCGCAGCTCGCCACCAAGCTGCGCATCGTCATTCCCGCCAATGAAGGCGGCGGCTGGGACCAGACCGGCCGCGCCCTCGGCGCCGCGATGATCGCGTCGGGCGCGGTGGGCGACATCAGCTACGAGAACATCGGCGGCAAGGGCGGCACCATCGGCCTGGCGAAGTACGTCGAGAAATACGACGCCGACCCCGACACCCTGCTGATGAGCGGCATGGTCATGGTCGGCGCGGTGGCGCTGCAGAAGCCCGCCGTCACGATGGCGCAGGTCGCGCCGGTGGCACGGCTCACCAGCGACTACGAAGTGGTGGCGGTGAAGGCCGACTCGCCCATCAAGACCCCGAAGGACCTGATTGCGCAGCTGCGCGCCGATGCTGCAAGGACGGTCATCGCGGGCGGCTCGGCCGGCGGCGTGGACCACATGTACGCCGGCATGCTGGCGCGTGTGGCCGGCAACGCGGGGGCTCTGGTCTACCTGCCGCACCCCGGCGGCGCACAGGTGGTCGAGGCGCTCGAAACGGGCAAGGCGGCCGCCGGCATCTCGGGCTACAGCGAATTCAGCGATCACCTGGCCAGCGGCAAGCTGCGCGCCATCGGCGTGTCGTCGAAGCGGCCGTTCCTGGGCATTCCGTCGGTGCGCGAACAGGGCGTGGACGCCGACCTCGCCAACTGGCGCGGCGTGCTCACCGGCAAGAAGGTCCCGGCCGAGCGCAAGGCCGTGCTGCTCGAAGCCGTGCGCCGCGCCACCACGGCCGATGTCTGGCAGAAGACCATCAAGCGCAACAACTGGGACGCGTACTGGATGGCGGGCAAGGACTTCGAGAGCTTCCTCGATCTCGATACGGCGATGGCCGGGCCGCTGATCTATCTGCTCAAGCTGAAGGCCTGATCGCTCGAAGCATCACGCGAAAAGCTCGGGCATTTCGCGCTGCGCCTTCGGCGTGAGCGTGAGCGCCCGCCCGTCGAGCTCCTGCCGCACCCATCCGCGGCGCAACGACAGCTGCAGCCATGCAGCGCCCAGCGCGCCGCCCAGGTGCGGACGGCGCTCGCTCCAGTCGAGGCAGGCGCAGGCGAAGCGGCGGCGCGAGCGCCGCACCGCATCGACCTCCACGCCCAGGCTCTCCAGCGCGATCGCGCCTTCGGACGTGAGTTCGTACGAGCCGCTCTGCAGGCCGCTGAGCCAGCCCTGCGCATGCAGCCTGTCGTGCAGCGCGACACCCGCCGTGCCCGCCATGTGGTCGTAGCAGGTGCGCGCGCTGCGCAGGCGGCTCGGCGTGTTCGGCTTGAACTCTGGCGTGCGCGGCGCGCCGGCCACCACCATCAGGCTTTCGAGCGCGGCGGCGACGTCGTCGTTGGCGAGGCGGAAGTAGCGGTGCTTGCCCTGCACCAGCAGATCGACCAGCCGTTCGTCCTTCAGACGCGCGAGGTGCGCGCTGGCGGTCGATGCGGCCACTTCGGCCACGGTGGCGAGCTCGGTGGCAGTGCGCGCGTGGCCATCCATCAGGCAGCTCAGCATGCGGGCGCGCGCCGGTTCGGCGATGGCGCCGGCCAGGCGGGCCAGCTGGAAATCGGCGGATGAAGCAGTGGTGTCCATGCGCCCATCGTAAGACGGAGCAGCATCCGACACTTCGTTCGCGGACGAAGTGTGGCGGCGGTTTCGATCGCACACTGACGCCATGAACGAAAGCAACAGCCCCACCCTCGCCGAGATGCCCGCCGACCCGGTCGCTGCCGTCACGCATGCCGATCCCTATCCGTACTACGCCGCCCTTCGCGACGGGCCGCCGCTCGCTTGGAACGAGAAGCTGCGCCTCTGGGTCGCGAGCCGCGCAGATGTGATCGAAGAGGTGCTGCTCGCGTACGGTGCATTGCGCGTGCGGCCGACCGCCGAGCCGGTGCCCCGCGCCATCGTGGGCAGTGCGGCCGGCGAGGTTTTCGGCCATCTGGTGCGCATGAACGACGGCGTGGCGCACCAGGCGCATCGGCCCGCTCTGCAACGCGCACTGGCCGGGCTCGACCTGAACGCGGTGCACGCGGCAGCCCTGCAGATAGCGCTGCGGGTTCCGCAGCAGCAGCCGCTGTCCGACACGCTGTTCTCGATGCCCGTGCAGGCAGTCGCGCACCTGCTCGGTTTTGCCGACGACGCGCTGCCGCAGGTGGACCGGTGGATGCGCGACTTCGTGGCCTGCCTGTCGCCGTTGTCCACGCCCGAGCAGTTGCGGCGTGCGAGCGCCGCGGCGGGCGAATTGATGACGCGCTTTGAAGTTCTGGTGACAGGCGAGTCGCCACGGCACGGCACGCTGCTCGCCGCCGTGCTCGCCGAAAGTGCGGGCGACGCAACGCTGTCACGCTCGCTGCTGGCGAACGTGGCTGGCCTGCTATCCCAGACCTGCGATGCAACGGCAGGCCTGGTCGGCAACAGCCTGATCGCGTTGATGCGCGAGCCTTCGCTGCGCACGTCGACCCGTACACGCGACGGCCTGCAGGCAATCGTCGAGGAGACCGCGCGGCACGATCCGTCAGTGCACAACACACGGCGCTTTGCCGCCGAAGCCGTCACCATCGCCGGCACACCGCTGGCCTCAGGCGATACGGTGCTGGTGCTGCTGGCCTCGGCCAATCGCGACCCGGTGTTCAACCCCAATCCCGACAACTTCATGCTCGTGCGCGCCCGTCGCCGCATGCTCGGCTTCGGCCACGGCATGCATGCGTGTCCCGGCCAGGCCTTGGCATGCACGCTGGCAGCGGCCAGCCTCGACGCCCTGCTGCGTCGCGCGCCCGACCTCGATGCTCAGCGCCTGCGCAGCTGGAGCTACCGGCCGTCGGTCAACGGGCGCATTCCCGTGTTCCACTGACCCGTGCCCGCCAGGTGGGGCGACAGTTGCGCGTCGCCCCAGCGCAGCGGCAACGCCGCCGGACGGCGCAGTGCATGCGTGACATGGAAACGCATCAGCCGCTCCGCGCCTTCGAATTCAGCCACCTCGGGCCCGTCCCAAACGATCTCTGCCGTGACTGCTACGTGCAGCAAATCGCCGCTGTCGAAGTCGACGAACAGCAGCCCCGCGCGCGGATGCGCCGCCAGGTTGCCGAGCGTGTTGAAGAAGCGGTTGCCGTTGAAGTCCGGCACGGTGAGCACGTCGTCGCCGTCGATGCGCACGAAGCCAGGGCGACCGCCGCGGTGCGACACATCGACGCCGTGCGAACTCGCGTCGGCCTCGTCACCCGCCGCGACCTCGTTCGGATAGGCGGTGGCGATGAACAACGTGTCGGCACTGCCGATAAGGCGATGCGCCGCCAGGTCGAGCTTGTCGAGCCATTGCGCCTGCGGCGCCGCATCGGCACGCGGCGAAACGAACACCGGTTCGCGCGCCTGGATGTAGCGCGGGCAGTTGCCGAAGCTCTGCTGCACCGCGACCATGAAACCCGCGTCATCGCGCGCCTCGACCGTGCCGTTCATGCGATTGCGCCGCCGCGTATGCGGCTGGATGCCGAGCAGGCCCAGTGTGGCGCCCTGCTTCAACTGGCCAACGAGCGGATCGCCCGACGCGGGCAGCGCATCGACGCGCAGGTGCGTGGCATCTGGCGAGTGCACGAAGCCGGCAGGTGCCGCGAGCACGCTGGCCCAGGGCTGCAGCTCCGCATCGAGGCTGCCGACCACGAGGAACGGCAGCAGCCCGAAGAACTCGCGGTGCTGGTCGGGCATGTAGTCGCGAATGACGCGCGGCCCGGCCACCTCCATCTGCTCGCGCGAGCCCGCCAGGGCCTGCAACGCCCGCTCGCCCGCGTGGAACGGCGCGGCGATCATGCGGCCGCCGCAAGCCCGATGGGCGTGCGCACCATTGGTACGAAGCCCGGCAAGGCTTCCACGCGCTCGAGCCAGCCGCGCACGTTCGGGTAGGTATCGAGCGCCACGCTACCTTCGGGCGCATGCGCCACATAGGCGTAGTTCGCGATGTCGGCCAGCGTCGCAGCGGGACCGGCAAGGAAGGGCTGCTGCTGCAGGTGCATCTCCATCACCGAGAGCAACGCATGCGAGCGCTTGACGGTCTCCGTCGGGTCGGTGGTGTGGCCGAACAGCGCCATGATCCGCGCGGCCGCCGGGCCGTACGCCAGCGGCCCCGCCGCCACCGAGAACCAGCGCTGCACGCGCGCCGCACCGACGGCATCGCGCGGCATCCAGCGCGCGGGGTCGGACGCATAACGCTCGTTGAGGTAGACCAGGATGGCGTTGGAGTCGGCCAGCGTAAGGTCGCCGTCCTCGATCACCGGCACCTGGCCGAAGGGGTTGCGCGCCAGGAACTCCGGCGCGCGGTTGTCGCGCTTGCGCATGTCGATCTCGACGTTCTCGAAGGGCAGGCCGAGCATCGTGAGGAACAGCCGCACGCGATGCACGTGGCCGGAGAGCGTGGTGCCGTAGAGCTTGATGGGCTGGGCGGGGCGATTGGCGGCTGCGGCGTTCATGGAGGCGTTCCTTTTTCGAGATGGCTGGGACGGTGCCCCGATTCTTCTCTCTTGCGCCGAATGAATGAATAGCCATTCCTGTATTTGACTGCTGCGTTTTCCGGTTTAATCGCCCCCATGGATCGTTTCAAGGCCATGCAGACCTTCGTGCAGATTGCCGACCAGGGCAGCCTGACCCGCGCCGCCGAGGCGCTCGGCACCTCGCTGCCCGCGGTGGTGCGCTCGCTCGCCGCGCTGGAGGCGCACCTGGGCGTGCGCCTGTTCCACCGCACCACGCGCCGCCTTTCGCTCACCGAGGAAGGCCGCCACTACCTGTCGAGCGCACGCGAGGTGCTGCTCGCAGCCGACGCCGCCGACCTCGCGCTGAAGGCCGAGGCGCGCGAGCCGGCGGGCCAGCTCACCATCACCGCGCCGGTGCTCTTCGGCCACATGTACGTGGCGCCGGCCATCGTGCGCTTCATGCAGCGCTACGAAAAAGTGCGCTGCAGCGTGCGGCTGTACGACCGCACCGTGAACCTGCTCGAAGAAGGCATCGACGTGGGCATTCGCATCAGCCCGCTGGAAGATTCGTCGCTGGTGGCGCAGACGCTGGGCACCATCCGCCGCGTGGTGGCCGTGAGCCCCGACTACCTGGCGCGGCACGGCACGCCAACGCATCCGCGCGACCTGAACGGCGCGCCCTGCGTGCGAGGCCGCGTCGACGCGCCGGCGCAGTGGCTGTTCCACGAAGGCGGCAAGACGATCAGCGTCACGCCGAACAACCGCCTGGAGTTCAATCACCTCGCGCCGGCCATCGAGTCGTGCGCGGCGGGCATGGGCTTCGGCACCTTCTTCTCGTACCAGGTGATGCCGCACGTGGCCCAGGGACGGCTGAAGCTGGTGCTGGAAGACTTCGAGCCGCCGCCGCGGCCGGTGAGCGTGATCTATCCCAATGCGCGGCTGCTGCCCGCGCGCACGCGGGCGTTCATCGAGTGGATGAAGATGGAGTTCAGCGGGCTCAGGCTCTAGCTCTAGGTGCAGTTGCCATTGCAGCTGCAGTTGCGGGGCAATTCGCGGCTGTCGAGCAGGCAGATTTCCGAGTCCTGCTTCAGCACCGGCCAGCCGTCGCGCTCGAGCTGTCCGGTCACGGCCGATACGCGCGACGTGAATTCCTCCAGGGATTCGCAGCTGCGCAGCGTCACGAAGCAGGTGCAGGCTTCCTCACGCAGGCTGTCTCGCGACAACTGCGCGCCGTGCGCCTCGCACAGCTGCTGCAGCGCAGACATGTCGCACTGTTGCTGGCGCAGCTTGCCGCGCCACTCGAAATACTGGCCGTCGCAGTCGAGCTGGTCGGCGTCCTGCACAGGCGCATCGACCTTCACGCCCAGCACTGCCATGCCCGCCCGCGCCAGCCATTGCGCCAGCGCCATCGCTTCGGCCTTGGCTTCTTCGAGATCGGCGCGCAACCAGGCGGTAGCCGAGAGCTGCCGATTTCGCTCGCCGCCGTTGTCGCGGTGATGGTCGATCAGCAGCGGCCGCAGCCCGATCTGCTCGCACACCGCGACAAAGAACGGGATCTGCGATTCGTGCGACACATCGCAGGTCAGGTGAAGTTCCAGCCTGCTCTTCATGGCACGACCACCGGCGCAGGCAAAGGTAGGCCATCGCAGAGCGCGGCGGCATCGCTCGCCATGCCGCGCACCGCCTCTTCGAGGCCGAGATTCAGCACCGACATGAACTCGCCATTGGCGCTGGCCCAGTTGGTGCGCGTCCCCATGCCGTGGTACTGGCGCAAGACAGTCTCGCCGCCGGGCAGGCGGTAGTTCACCTTGAGCACGACGTGCGAAACCAGGTTCAGATCGACCGACCACGCGTGGGCCAGGCGCAGGGCCACGTCCGCAGTCACCTGCCTGGCACCGGCGCTCGCGGGCGGTGCGCCCAGCACTGTCTGGAACCCGTAGCGGCTCGTCGACTGCAGCGCGCCGCGCGTCCATCCGGTGGCATCGCCGCTGCGCAGCGACTGCACGGACCGGGGCGTGGCATGCACCGTCGGCAGCATCACGGTGAGGTTGCCGGCATTGGCCTTGTTGCTGCGCGCATCTTCGATCGATGGCAGGTACAGCGTGCAGCCGCGCGCGAGTCGCAGCGACACGGCCGGCACGCTGTTGGGGCGTTCGGCCGGCTCGGGCGCGGGCTCGAAAACCATGGGGAGCGGCTCGCTCTCGGTGACGGCATGCGAGAGAGTGGGCATGGCGCAGAGTATGGCCAGAGTGGTGGCGATGGCAAGTCCTTGGCGTGGCCTCATGGGGCGGTGTTCCTGACCGAATACATGGCGCCGTCCTGGTCGCGGAACAGCACGCGGCCGGGCTGCTCGTCGAAGCTCTGGCCGGCCAGTGTCACCCACGAACCGTTGACATTGAATCGCGCAGTCTTAACGCCACCTGAACGGGCGCCGGCAATGTCGAGCGCGACCGCATGCAGGGTCTGTGCCATCGACTCGCGCATCACGCCGCGCAGCACCTGCCCGTCGTTCGCGGTGAGCCTGCGCAGCACGGCGGCGCGCGCGGTGCCGCCGATGGGCGTCTGGAAGATGGCCGAGGCGCGGTAGCTCGGCTCGCTGCGGCCGTACTGCCAGAGCAGGGCCGAGGTGCGCGTGGTGAAGGCACCGAGGCCTGGCTCCAGCGCGTATTGCAGCAACAGCACCATGTAGGCGGGGCCAGTTTTCGTGGCAGCGATGCGGGCCTCCTGCTCGGCCTTCAGCGGCATCGCCGCGAGCACCTGCGAGGAGCGGATCTTCAGCGGGAACGAGCTCGGCTCGGCAAGCAGCGTGGTCAGCGCCTTGCCCGCCTCCACGCGGTAGTCGTAGTCGAGCAGCGGGCCGACGATGGCCTGCACTTCGGCGCTCATCTCCTTCTGGCGCGTTTGCTGCACCGACGAGTCGATCAGCGCGCCGATCAGCCCGCCGCCGGTGGCCGCGCTCACGCCCGGGGGCTGCGCGGAGAACATGAAGCTCTCCTGCGCGACGACGACGCGTACGTCGACTTCCTGGACCTTGTTGCGGTCCGCAGCCGCCAGGGGCCGATGAAAAGGCGCGCAGGCGCCGAGCAGCAGCGCAGCCGACAGCACCAACCAGAAACGCAGCATCCTTGGGCCTCCCACCGCGCAATGCAACTGGGCGTCGATTGTGAGGCCGCCGGGGCGTGGTTCGACTCGGGTTATCGAGGGCTTGGAGCGCCCGTGATTTTCAGGTGACTGCGTCAGAATGGTTGTGTGCCGTCCACCACCTCTTCCGCTTCACCCCCTCTGTTCCACGCCAGCCATCTGCACAAGCGCTATGGCAACACCACGGTCGTCGACGACCTGTCGTTCGAGATCGCGCCCGGCGAATGCCTGGGCGTGATCGGCCCGAACGGCGCGGGCAAGACCACCACCATCCGCATGTGCCTGGGCCTCACCGCGCCCGACGGTGGTGACATCTCGGCACTCGGGCTGCAGATGCCGCGCGATGCACTGGCCATCAAGGCGCAGCTGGGCGTGGTCACGCAGTTCGACACGCTCGACCCGGATTTCAGCTGCGCCGAGAACCTCGTGGTGTACGGCCGCTACTTCGGCTTCAGCAAGGCGCATGTGCGCGCACGCGTGCCGCAGCTGCTGGAGTTCGCGGCGCTGTCGCACAAGGCCGATGCGAAGCCGGGCGAGCTCTCGGGCGGCATGCGGCGGCGGCTGTCGCTGGCGCGTGCGCTGGTCAACGACCCGAAGCTGCTGCTGCTCGACGAACCGACCACCGGGCTCGACCCGCAGGCGCGGCACCTGATGTGGGAACGGCTGCAGGTGCTGCTGCAGCAGGGGAAGTCGATCTTGCTGACCACGCACTTCATGGACGAGGCCGAGCGCCTGTGCTCGCGCCTGCTGGTGCTCGACCATGGCCGCAAGATCGCCGAAGGCCGCCCACGCGACCTCATTGCCGAGCACCTGGAGCCCGACGTGGTCGAGGTGTATGGCAACGGCGCGCTGTCGCTGGCGGAATCGCCCGAGCTGAAGGCGATGGCGGCACGCGTGGAAGTCAGCGGGGAGACGGTGTTCTTCTACACGCAGGACGCGCGGCGGCTGCTCGATGCGCTGACGCAGCACAGCGGCCTGCGCACCTTTCATCGGCCGGCGAATCTGGAGGACCTCTTCCTCAAGCTCACCGGCCGCCAGATTCGCGAGGACGGCTAGATCATGAACACGACGACAACGACGACCGCACCGATTGCAGCGACCGCGCCTCCTTCGCCTTCAGTATGGCGCCCGCCCGAAATCTCGCTGCGCTGGTGGCCCGTGTTTTTGCGCAACCTGCTGGTGTGGCGCAAGCTCGCCATCCCCAGCCTGATCGGAAACATCGCCGAACCGCTGATCTGGCTCGTGGCCTTCGGCTACGGCATGGGCGCGCTTGTGGGGCAGGTGTCGGTCGACGGCGTGAAGGTGCCCTACATCCTGTTCCTGGCGAGCGGGTCGATCTGCATGAGCGCGATGAACGCGGCGAGCTTCGAGGCGCTGTATTCGGCGTTCTCGCGCATGCACGTGCAGAAGACATGGGACGGCATCATGAACGCACCCGTCGGGCTCGACGACATCGTGATGGCCGAGATGCTGTGGGCGGCGTTCAAGTCGATCTTCACCGTGACGGCCATCTTGTTCGTGATGCTCGGGCTGGGCATCAGCCACAGCCCGAAGCTCATCGTTGCGTGGATGGTGCTGATCGGGGCGGGCATCACCTTCTCGTCGATCGCGCTGATCTTCAATGCGCTGGCGAAGGGCTACGACTTCTTCACGTACTACTTCACGCTGTTCATGACGCCGATGATGTTCCTGAGTGGCGTGTTCTTTCCGCTCGAGCAACTGCCCTCCGCAGTCAAGGCCGTGGCGGCGTGGCTGCCCCTGACGAATGCGGTGGCGCTGGTGCGGCCGCTTTTCATGGACCAGTGGCCGACCGACTGGTGGCTGCATGCGGCGGTGCTGGCGGTATATGCGGTAGTGGCGTTCTGGATTGCGTTGGCGTTGACGCGCAAGCGGTTCAAGGGGTGAGGCTGGGTCTCTTCATCACCTGCAGCTGCATGACTCCCGCGGTCCGGGCTCGCACTTCAGGCGAAGCCAGGCAAGTGGCAACCGCCTCGTAGCCGGGCGCGCCGGGATAGGGCGTCACCTGGGTCGGCGGGCTGTGGTTGGCTGGGCAGAGGATGATGGTTTCGTCCGGGCCGACGGCAGTCAGGTCGAGGATGGCGCAGGAGCGGGTGAGCATGAAGAGGGGCCGCACGCCGGGCCCGCGGCGGCGCAGCCAGGCAATCAATGCCTCCTGGGTTGCGTGATCAAGGCCTTGTTCGATCATGTCGATGACCAGAACGTCCGGCCCGTCGGCCTGCAGCCCCGCGAGCAATGCGATCAAGGCATCCGACGGCGTGGCGCCGTCTTCCACGAGCCAGACCAGGGCTTCGTCGACGCGGGACTTCAGCAGGAAATCACCATCCAGCCGCGACTTTGCTGCTGCCACCTCGTCATCTTCAAGCCTCTCCAGGCCCAGCATGGCGGCGTTGGGCAGTGCATTGGCGAGGCACTGCGCCAGCCGGGTCTTGCCACTGCCTAGCGGACCAATGATGTAGTTCAGGGCGCGGATGTCGCGAAGCTCGAAGAGCTCCCCGCCCCATGGCCACGGCAGTTCGAATGCGATGCGGACCTCTGCAGCGGGGGCCAGCAGGCCTGTGAGTTCGCCGATGCTCGGCGTCCGGCCTTGCGCCAGTTCGCTTCGCAAACCACGGACCTTGTCGACCGTGCGAGCAAGCTGACGAAGCTGCGCTTCCAGCGCTGTCTGGTGCGCCGCCAGCGTTGGCTCCAGTCCCTGGGAATTGCCTTCCAGCGCCCGCTCCACCTGCGCAAGGCTGAAGCCGAGCGCGCGAAGCGCGACGATCTCGGCGGCCCGGGACATCTCCTTCTGGCCATACGCCCGCCACCCCGCCGCGGTACGACCAGGCGCCACCAACCCGCGCTGCTCATAGAGCCGCAAGGCCTTGGCCGAAACACCGAGCCGCCTCGCGGCTTCGGATGGACTGAAAGAGCGAGCGGTGGATTGCATGAAGAGAACCTTTTTCGACGTTCTTCCCTTTTTAAGGGCTGCCCCAGGGGCCGGGTCAACAGGCGGACATGAAAGTTGGATTCACTGGCCTTGCAGGTTCAGAATGCCCGTTCCCGGCAGACTGTAGCCTCCGTTGAAACCAACGCTTGCAAATTAGATTGCACACAATCTAATTGCTCGCTACAATTCAACCCATGCGCTCCAACCCAGTCCCCGCCGACGAAATGCTCAAGCTGGACAACCAGCTGTGTTTCGCCGTGTACTCCGCCTCCCTGGCCATGACGCGGCTCTACAAGCCGGTGCTGGAAAAGCTGCAGCTCACCTACCCCCAATACCTCGTGATGCTCGCCCTCTGGGAGCAAGACGGCCTCATGGTCTCCGAGCTCGGCGAGAAGCTCTCGCTCGACTCGGGCACGCTCACGCCGCTGCTCAAGCGCCTGGAAGCCAACGGCTACGTGGCCCGTGTGCGCGACGTGGCCGACGAGCGCCGCGTGCACATCACGCTGACAGCCGCCGGCCGCAGGCTCAAGAGCCGCGCATCGAACGTGCCGGCCTGCCTGATGGCCGCCACCGAATGCTCGGTGCCCGAACTGATTTCGCTCACCCAGCAGATCCAGACCCTGCGCGACCGCATCAAGAAAGCAGCCTGACGCAGCGCAACATTTTTCTCCCGCTTCGGTCGATCCCATCAAGAGAGAACGAAGCCTTTCACCACCCTCCCTCCACTTCATCATCACCAAAGGAATCACCATGACCACCAAGCTCGACAAAGTTCTCTACACCGCAGAAGCTCACACTGTCGGCGGCCGTGACGGCGCAGGCAAGTCCAGCGATGGCGCCATCGACGTCAAGCTGAGCTCGCCCGGTTCCGGCAAGCCCGGCACCAACCCCGAGCAGCTGTTCGCGGTCGGCTATGCCGCCTGCTTCATCGGCGCGATGAAGGCCGTCGGCCCGAAGATCGGCGTGAAGGTGCCTGAAGACGTCGCCATCGACTCCAGCGTTTCCCTTGGCCCGACGAACGGCGGCGCGGCTTACGGCATCGCCGTGAAGCTGGCGATCACGCTGCCCGGCCTGGATGCAGATGCCAAGCAGAAGCTGGTCGACACCGCTCACCAGGTTTGCCCCTACTCGAACGCCACCCGCGGCAACATCGACGTGGAACTGACGATCGCCTAAAAGCTCGTTGCGCGCGCGAACAAGCGGTCCGGCCACAAGCCGGGCCGCTTTTTTCATGCCCGCCGATGTCTCACGGGTGACGCCAAAACCCGCCGCGAGATAGCGCCTTTCATCAAGCTTGGCTAACGTAGCTGGACACCAACTGCCAGGAGCCTCGCTCATGAGCACCACCAGCTTCCTCATCCGCAAAGACCAGCTCGCCACCACGCGCCTGCACACCGCCACCGACGAAGCGCTCGCCGACGGCCAGGTGCGCGTGCGCATCGACAGCTTTGCGCTCACTTCCAACAACATCACGTATGCCGCCTTCGGCGACGCGATGAGCTACTGGCAGTTCTTCCCGAGCGGCGAAGAGGGCTGGGGCAGCATTCCCGTGTGGGGTTTTGCGAGCGTGGTGCAGTCGCTGCACCCGGGCGTGGCGGTGGGCGAACGGCTCTACGGCTACTGGCCAATGGCTTCAGCCGCGGTGCTGAGCCCCGGGCGGCTCTCGCCCGAGCGCTTCACCGACGTGGCGCCGCACCGCGCAGAGCTGCCCGCCGTCTACAACCAGTACTTCCGCTGCGCGAGCGACGCGCTCTACACGGCCGACACCGAAGACACCCAGGCCCTGCTGCGCCCGCTGTTCATCACCTCGTGGCTGATCGACGACTTCATGGCCGACAACGATTTCTTCGGCGCGAAGACCATGCTGCTGTCGAGCGCATCGAGCAAGACGGCCTACGGCACCGCCTTCCAGCTGCACCAGCGCGAGGGCATCGAGGTGATCGGCCTGACCTCGCCCTCCAACGTGGCCTTCTGCGAAAGCCTCGGCTGCTACGACCGCGTGGTGACCTACGACGCACTCGACACCATCGCGGCCGACACGCCCTGCGTGTACGTCGACTTCGCCGGCAACGGCGCGCTGCGCAACGCCATCCACGAGCGCTTCGCGAACCTCGCGTACAGCAGCTCCATCGGCGGCACGCACGTCGAGCAGCTTGCGACCAAGGGCGCGGGCAAGGACTTGTCGGGCCCGCGCGCCACGCTGTTCTTCGCACCGGCGCAGATCAAGAAGCGCACCACCGAATGGGGCCCCGACGAATTCGGGCGCCGCATGGTCGCAGCCTGGCACAACTTCCTGGCCACCGTCACCGATGCGAAGGCCCCCTGGCTGCACGCCGAACACCACGATGGCGGCGAGGCAGTGCAGGCCGCCTACGCGCAGGTGCTCGCGGGCAAGGGCGACCCGCGCACGGGCCATATCCTTTCTCTTTACAAACAACCTGCAAGCGCGTGAGCCCGCGGGGCGCCGTGTGGCGACAATCGCCGCATGACCCTTTCTTCCGCGGCGCCCGCGAACACACATCCTTACGAGAGCCTCACGCCAGACGTGGTGCTCGACGCGCTCGCGACGCTCGGCCTGTACGGCGACGGCCGGCTCACAGGCCTGAACTCCTATGAAAACCGGGTCTACCAGGTCTACCTGGAGGATCGCAGTGCCGTGGTGGTCAAGTTCTACCGCCCCGGCCGCTGGAGCGAGGCCGAGATCCTCGAAGAGCACGGCTTCTCGCTCGAACTGGCCGCCGGCGAAGTGCCGGCCGTGCCGCCGCTGGCCTTCGAAGGCAAGACGCTGCATCACCACGCCGGCTTCGCCTTCAGCGTGAGCCCCTACCGCGGCGGCCGCGCACCAGAGCTCGACAACTTCGAGGTGCTCGAATGGGTGGGCCGCTTTCTGGCGCGCATCCATACTGTGGGCAGCGCCAAGCCTTTCGAGGCCCGCCCCGCGCTCGACCTGCAGACCTTCGGCCTCGACTCGCGCGACTGGCTGCTGGAGAACGACAAGATTCCGCTCGACATGCAGCGCGACTGGGAAAAGATCTGCAACGAGGCGCTGGACATGGTTCGCGCGACCGCCCTCGCGCTGCAGCCACCGGCCTCCGACTTCAAGCCGCGCAAGCTGCGCCTGCATGGCGACGTGCATCCCGGCAACATCCTGTGGACGCCCACCGACCGCCCCGGCGGCGGCCCGCACTTCGTTGACCTGGACGACGCGCGCACCGGCTTCGCGGTGCAAGACCTGTGGATGCTGCTGTCGGGCGACCGCGCACAGCGCACGTCGCAACTGTCGGGCCTGCTCGACGGCTACGAGCAGTTCCGCGAATTCGACCGCCGCGAGCTGGCGCTGATCGAACCGCTGCGCACGCTGCGGCTCATCCACTACAGCGCCTGGCTGGCGCGGCGCTGGGAAGACCCGATCTTCCCGATCAACTTTCCGTGGTTCGGCTCCAGCGACTACTGGAAGGGGCAGATCCTCGTGCTGGAAGACCAGTGCGAGCAGATGGCCGAAGAGCCCCTTTACGCCTAGAAATGTCGGCCCCCCGGCTTTTCACTCCGCTTCGCTGCGTGTAATTCTCCACCCCCCAAGGAGGAGGCCCGGCCGCCTTGGGGCGGCACGGCGGCGGCCGGCTGCGCGTCGACCACGCCCTGCAGCAGCCGCTCGACCAGCACATTGGCCGGTCCGTTGCGCCAGATGCCATAGGCCTCCGATTGCGCCACCACCCGATCGAGCGGCCTGAACACCGCGCCGCGCAGGGCCGAATGCCGCATCGCCTGCGGTACCAGCGCCACGCCCATGCCCTGCGACACCAGCGAGACCACGGCCAGCCAATGCCGCACCTCGTGCCGCACCTCGGGCAGAAAGCCGGCGTCGGCGCAGATCGACAGGATGCGCTCGTGGTAGTCGGGTGAGGCCTCGCGCGAGAACAGCACGAAGGGCTGCTCGCGCAGGTCGGCCGGGGCCAGCACCCGCTTGCGCGCCAGCGCATGCCCCGCCGGCAGGCAGGCCACGAAGGGTTCCGACAGCAGCAGCCGGTGCTGCAGTTCGAGCGGCACGCGGCGCGTGTGGGCAAAGCCGATGTCCAGCCGGTCGTTCAGCAGCTCGGTGATCTGCACGCCGGAGTTGAGTTCGCTCAGCGTGATGCGCACCGCCGGGTGCTTCGCCTGGAAGGCACGCAGCGCCTGCGGCAGGCCCCGGTACAGCATCGCGCCCACGAAGCCGATGCGCAGCCGCCCTGCCGAGCCCAGCGCCACGTCGCGCGCCTCGATGGCGGCTTCTTCCGCCTGCAGCAGCACGCGCCGCGCCGAGATGCGCAGCGCCTCGCCGGCGGGCGTGAGCCGCACCTCCTTGCTGTTGCGCTCGAACAGCCGCGCGCCCACGTTGTCTTCCAGCTGCCGGATCGCCACCGACAGCGGCGGCTGCGAGATCGACAGGCGCCGCGCCGCCCGCCCGAAGTGCAGTTCTTCGGCGAGCACGGAGAAGTAGCGCAAGTGCCGCAGTTCCATGGATAGTCAGATCGAATCGAACAAGACCAAATCGATATTAGACACGGATCGTCACGGCTTCAACAATGCGCCAAACCAAGGAAACCATGGAGACAAAGCGCATGTCCGCAGAGCACGCCCATCCGATCCCCGATCGCCACGGCCAGAACCTGTTCACCACCGACGCCGAGCTGCACGCGCTGCTCGCGCTCTACCTGCCCGACGACCTGCGCCACCACATGCAGCCGCACTTCGAGCGCCTGGGCGGCCTCGCGGGCGGCCTGCTCGACGAGCTGGCCGGCACCGCCGACCGCAACCCGCCCGTGCTGAAGCAACGCACGCGCACTGGCCTCGACGAGCAGAAGGTCGTGAAGCACCCCGCGTACGTCGAAATGGAACGCCTCGCGCTCAGCGAATTCGGCCTGGCCGCCATCTCGCATCGCGACGACACGCTGGGCTGGAAGGGCAAGATGCCGCCGCTGGTCAAGTACGTGCTGACCTACCTGTTCGTGCAGGCCGAGTTCGGCCTGTGCTGCCCGGTGTCGATGACCGACTCCCTCACGCGCACGCTGAAGAAGTTCGGCAGCCCGGAGCTGCTCGCAAAGTACCTGCCGCGCCTGAGGTCGCTCGACTTCGACGAGTTGGCGCAAGGCGCGATGTTCATGACCGAGCAGGCCGCCGGCTCCGACATTGCCGCCACCGCCACGATGGCGCACCAGGAAGCCGACGGCAGCTGGCGCCTTGCCGGCGACAAGTGGTTCTGCTCCAACCCCGATGCCGACTTCGCGATGGTGCTGGCACGCGCCGACGACGGCTTGCCCGGCATGAAGGGCGTGTCGCTGTTCCTGCTGCCGCGCCGGCTCGAAGATGGCAGCCTCAACCACTACCGAATCATCCGGCTGAAGGACAAGCTGGGCACGCGCTCGATGGCCAGCGGCGAGATCCGCCTCGAAGGCGCGGTCGCGTACCTTGTGGGCGAAGCGTGCCGCGGCTTCGTGCAGATGGCCGACATGGTCAACAACTCGCGCCTGTCGAACGGCGTGCGCGCTGCCGGCCTGATGCGCCGTGCGGTGGCCGAGGCCGAGTTCATTGCATCCGAGCGCCGCGCCTTCGGCCGCACGCTCGACCAGATGCCGCTGATGCAGCGCCAGCTCGACAAGCTGCGCTTGCCGGCCGAACAGGCGCGCACGATGGTGTGCCAGACGGCGCTGGCGCTGGCCCGCTCCGACGCAGCCGAGCCCGACGCGTATGCGCTGCTGCGCATCCTCACGCCGCTCATCAAGTTCCGCGCCTGCCGCGATGCGCGCAAGGTCACGGGCGACGCGATGGAAGTGCGCGGCGGCTGCGGCTACATCGAGGAATGGAGCGATGCGCGCCTCGTGCGCGACGCGCACCTGGGCTCGATCTGGGAAGGCACGAGCAACATCGTGGCGCTGGACGTGATTCGCGCGGTGAAGCGCGAAGGCTCGCTGCCGGTGCTGCGCGCGCACTGCGCGAAGCTGCTGGGCGATGCGGCGCTCGCTCCTGGCTTCGCGAAGGCCTTGCGCGATGCGCTCGACCGCGCCGCCGCGCTGACCGAAACCGCCGCGCGCGAAGGCGGCGACGTGCTCGCGCGGCAGGCCGCATCGGCGCTTTATCACTGCACCAGCGCCATCGCGATGGCCTGGGAGGCCGCACACAGCGGCTCCGCACCGCGCATGCGCTGGGCGCAACTGGTGCTGCTGCATCGCGTGCTGCCGCGCGATCCGCTCTCGCCCGATGCCATGCCCGCGGACTGGAATGCCGCCACCGGTCAATCCGCGACAGTGCCGGCCTGAGCTTCTTTTCCCCTCATACAAAAACGGAGACATCCCTTGAAACGCCTCACCTTCCTGCTGGCCGCCTGCGCCACGCTGCTGACCGCGATGCCCGCAGCACATGCGGCCGACGCCTTCCCCACCAAGCCCCTGATGCTGGTCGTGCCCTTCCCGCCCGGCGGCCCCACCGACGCGATGGCTCGCACGCTGACCGCCGAGATGAAGGACCGCCTCGGCCAGCCCATGATCGTGGAGAACCGCGCAGGCGCCGGCGGCAACATCGGCGCCGAATACGTGGCGCGCGCCGAGGCCGACGGCCACACGCTGCTGTTCGGCACCTCGGGCCCGTTGGCCATCAACGCGAGCCTGTACCGCAAGATCAACTACGACCCGGTGAAGAGCTTCGCGCCGGTGATCCAGGTCGGCTACCTGCCCAACATCCTGGTGGTGAACCCCGCCCTGCCCGTGAAGACCGTGCCGGAACTCGTGGCCTACGCCAAGGCCAACCCCGGCAAGCTCAGCTATGCATCATCGGGCAATGGCGCGTCGTCGCACCTCGCGGGCGTGCTCTTCAACTCGGTGGCCGGCACCGACCTGCAGCACATTCCCTACAAGGGCACCGGCCCTGCGCTCAACGACCTGCTGGGCAACCAGGTCAGTATGACCTTCACCGACATCCTCACCGCGCTGCCCTACGTCAAGGCCGGCAAGCTGCGCCCACTGGGCGTGGCCACCGTCGCGCGCTCGCAAGCGCTGCCCGACGTACCGACGATTTCGGAGCAGGGCTACAAGGGCTACGACGTGAGCGTGTTCTTCGGCATCGTCGCGCCGGCCGGCACGCCAGCCGACCGCGTTAGCAAGCTCAACCATGCCTTCGCCGAAGTGCTGAACTCGCCCAAGGTGAAGCAGATGTTCGCGGCGCAGGGTCTGGAAACACCCACCGATACGTCGCCGCAGAGGCTTGGCCAGTTCATTGGCACGGAGTCTGTGAAGTGGAAGGACGTGGTGAAGAAGTCGGGGGCACAGCTCGATTGATGCCGTCATTCGGGGCGCGCTCACGCCGACGGGGTACCTTGCTCCGCGAATGTCCCCCGGGCTTCGCCCTCCTCCTTTATTTCGCTGCGCAAGGCACCCCATCGACGTGATCGTTCAGGCCACTTGTTGATCGGCCAACACTACAGCCGCGTCCATGTGCGAATGGCATCGGGTGCTCCCCGCAGCGAAATAAAGGAGGAGGCCGCAGGCCGGGGGACATTCGCGGAGGGGAGTACCCGGTGTCATTCGCACGCACCCCGAAAGAACGAACAACCGAAAGCACCGAAATGACACAAGCCCCAAAAGGCGCCCTGGCAGGCATCCGAGTACTAGACATCTCCCGCATCCTCGGCGGCCCCTACTGCGGCCAGATCCTCGGCGATCACGGAGCCGACGTGCTCAAGGTCGAGCCGCCACAGGGCGACGACACGCGCACATGGGGCCCGCCCTTCAGGGAAGGCGTGGCCTCGTACTACCACGGGCTCAACCGCAACAAGCGCGTGCAGCACCTCGACTTCTCGACGGAAGAAGGCCGCACTGCACTGCTCGCGCTGGTGGCCGAAGCCGACGTGCTGATCGAGAACTTCAAGACCGGCACGATGGAACGCTGGGGCATCGGCTACGAGACGCTGTCGCAGCGCTTTCCGCGCCTCGTGTGGTGCCGCGTGTCGGGCTTCGGCGCCGATGGTCCGCTAGGTGCGCTGCCGGGCTATGACGCCGCCGTGCAGGCCATGACCGGCATCATGAGCATCAACGGCGAGGCCGACGGCGGTCCGCTGCGCGTGGGCCTGCCAGTGGTCGACATGGTGACCGGGCTGAACGCGGTCATCGGCGTGCTGCTCGCTCTGCAGGAGCGCCAGCGCAGCGGGCGTGGGCAGTTCGTGGAGGCAGCGCTGTACGACAGCGGCCTGTCGCTGCTGCATCCGCACGCGGCCAACTGGTTCATGGACGGCACCGAGCCGCGCCGCACCGGCAATGCGCATCCGAACATCTATCCGTACGACGCGCTGGCCACCGGCACCGACCCGGTGTTCGTGGCCGTGGGCAACGACCGGCAGTTCGCCAGCCTGTGCCGCTGCATCGGGCTGCCCGATCTGGCGGACGATCCGCTCTACCGCACGGCCGGCGCGCGCTCGGTGCATCGCGACGGACTCAAGCAGCAACTCGAGGCGGCGATGGCGGCCTTCGATGGCCGCGCGCTGGTCGAGCAACTGATGGCGGCCGGCGTGCCCGCCGCGCCAGTGCTGCCAGTCGATGCCGCGCTGCAGCATCCGCACACGCTGCACCGCGAGATGGTGGTGGAGATGCCCGGCGGATATCGCGGCATCGGCGCGCCGGTGAAGCTGAGTCGCACGCCGGCAAGCTACCGGCATGCGCCACTCACGCCGGGCGATGCCTTCCTGCCGCTGGACAACTCAATGGAGCAGTGACGATCGGCCGCGGCCGATACCGTAGTACGCAATGCCCGCGGACTCGACCTCCACGGCGTCGTAGACATTGCGGCCATCGAAGATCGCCGGCGTGCGCAGTGCCTTCGCGATGCCCGCGAAATCGGGCCGCCGGAACTCCTCCCACTCGGTAACGAGCGCCAGCACATCGGCGCCCTGCAGCGCCTCTTGCGCCGTGTCGCACCAGCGCACGTCATCGCGCTCACCGATGAGGCCGCGTGCGTTCGGCATTGCCGCCGGGTCATAGACCTGCACGCGCGCACCGGCGGCCCACAGCCGCCCCAGCAGCACGAGGCTCGGCGCATCGCGCATGTCGTCGGTATCTGGCTTGAAGGCCAGGCCCCACACGGCGATGGTCTTGCCCGCGATGCGGCCTTCGAAGTGGTGCGTCATCAGGTCGAACAGCCGGCTCTTCTGCTCGTGGTTCGTGGCCTCGACCGCCGAGAGGATGCGAAGCGCATGGCCGTCGCGGTCGGCCGCGTACCTCAGCGCCCGCACGTCCTTCGCGAGGCACGAGCCACCATAGCCCGCACCGGCTTGCAGAAAGTCGGGCCCGATGCGCCGGTCAGCGCCGATGCCGCGCCGCACCATCTCGATGTCGGCGCCCGCATGCTCGGCCAGGCGGGCCATCTCGTTCATGAAGCTGATGCGGGTGGCGAGCATGGCGTTGGCCGCGTACTTGGTGAGCTCGGCCGAGCGGCGGTCCATCACCAGCAACTGCCTTGTCGGGTCCTCGATGAAGGGTTCGTAGAGCCGGGTCAGCAGATCGATGGCCCACGGGTTTTCGCTGCCAATCACCACGCGGTCGGGCCGCCGGCAGTCGCGCACGGCCGAGCCTTCGCGCAGGAACTCGGGGTTCGCCGCCACCGCGATGCGAAGCCGCGCGCCGCGTTGCGAAAGCTCGCCGCTCAATACCGCCTCGACCTGGTCGGCAGTGCCCACCGGCGCGGTCGACTTGCACACGACCACCGCCTCGCGGTCGCGGTGCCGCCCGATGCCGGCGGCCACGGCCATCACATGGCGCAGGTCGACGCGGCCTTCGGCGTCGGCGGGCGTGTTCACCACGATGAAGAGCACGTCGCCATGCAGGCAGGCCGTGCGCTCGTCGGCGGTGAACTGCAGCGTTCCGGCGGCCAGGCCAGCGACCACCAGCGCCTCCAGGTCCGGTTCATGCAAGGGCATCAGGCCGCGCTGCAGCCCTTCGATGCGCGCCAAATCCGCGTCCGCGCACAGCACTTCGTGGCCCGCTTCGGCCAGGCAGGCGGCAAAGCTCAGGCCCACGTAGCCGGCGCCGAAGATGCTGACTTTCATGGGCGAGCCCATGGCGCACGGCACTGGTGGCGGGCGCGGTTGTGCGATAAAAGCAGGATGCAAGCCTTCAAAACAATGTCCGGACAGGAAAATTCGATGATGCCCGATCAAGTTGCCGCGCGTTGCGCGCTGGTCCTGGAGACCAACAACCTGCGCGGCGGAGCCGATGCCGAGGCCAAAGCGGGGACCAGCCTGCAGCGCCTCGTCGCCCTGCTGGCGAAGCAGAAACTGCCGCTCACCGCGCTCGCACAGGTGGTCGTCACGCACGACGGGCTGAGCCCGGCCACCTGCGAGGCCGTGAGCAAGCTCGCAGGCTGCCCGGTCGACTTCGTGCGCATCGACGCCGCTACCGGCTACTACGACGCCAAGAACGTCGGCTTCGAGGCCACCGATGCGCAGCGCTGCACGCACGTGGTGTTCGCCGACGCCGACTGCCTGCCCGACGACGACTGGCTGCTGCAGATGCTGCTGCCGTTCACCCGAAGCGACGCGCCCGCCGTGGTGGCTGGCCGCACCAGCTACGCGGCCAACGTGGTCGGCACCGCGCTCACGACCATCGACTTCATGTATTTCCCCAACGCGGACCATGCCGGCGCCACGAGCAACTTCTACGCGAACAACGTGGCCTTCCGCCGCGACGTGTTCGAGCAGCACAGCTACCAGGCGCTCGACGGCGTGTACCGCGCGCACTGCCAGGTGCTGGGCATGCGGCTGAAGGCGGCGGGCGTGCCGATCCACTACGCGGCACAGGCCCACACCGAACACCGCCTGCCCGATACGCGCGCCGAGGCGCTCAAGCTGCGCTGGATGCGCGGGCAGGACACGTACTCGCTCACGCCGCACCTGCTGCGCAGCTACGTATCGCCGCGCTGGCAGTGGCTTGCGAAGAGCGGGCCGATCGGGCCGCTGGCCGTGCTGTTCACCCGGCTGTGGTTCAGCGTGAAGGCGCTCAATCACCAAGACCTGCCGCCGCTGCGCGGGCTGCGCTGGCTCGCGGGCGTGGCGTTGATCCTCGGCTTCTCGGCGGTCGACATGCTGGGTGCGTTCGCGCGCGGCATCGGGTGGCACACCACGGGCAGCACCAACGCCGACGCGCAGGCGCTTTCGTATCACCGGCCCTGAACGCCTTTCGCGCCTTCCTTCTCTTCCAGAAGAACAACAAGACAAGAACATGCCAATTCGCTCTTCATTCATCGCTCGCCAGCTGACGCTCGGCCTCGCGCTCGCCGGCGCCTTCACGCTGGCGAGTGCAGCCGACTTTGTCGGCCGCGGCGTCTTCAACTTCAAGTCCGACGCCGGCTGCCCCTTCGCCGCGCTCGCGGGCCCCGGCAACGACTGCAACCGCCTCGCCCTCGACGACCCCGACACGCGCGCCGCACTCGACAGCGCCGCGCACACCATCCGCTTCGTCAACACGCGCAGCTACAACGAGAAAACCATCGTCGGCGACGTGCTGTTGCAAGGTTCCGGCCGGGCGCGCAGCGGCCAGCGCGTGCCGCTGACCTTTCATGCGCTGGTGAGCCGTTCGGGCAGCGAATGGTCGGTGAGCAGCCACGCCCACTCGCCCATGGGCGGCGAGTTCAGCGACATCCGCATCGACCCGTACCAGATCGTGGCGGTGAACGAGGCGACCACCGACCATGTGCTGCTCACAGCCGACCAGGTCGTCGAGGCGCTGGCCAAGCCTTCGCTGACCGCGCGCCTGGCCAACGTGCTGGTGCAGGTGGAAGACAACCGCACGAATGGCGCAAGGGACGCCGACATCACCATCGGCCTCGGCCTGAGCAAGGCCTCGAAGTCGGTGGCGCGCGCGCGCTTTCATGCGCCGGCCGCCAGGGGGATGCAACTGGCCGAGGCCATGCAGCAGGGCAACTGGACGCTGGAGCTGCAGGCGCTGAGCGGCCAGATCCCGCACCAGGTGGTGCAGCGCGACATGTTCCTGTACGGGCTCGAATCGCAGTCGCTGCTGCAGCCGTTGCTGCAGCGCGGCTTCCGCAAGAACGAGAAGCTCGTGCTCGGCGCCGCCAACGGCAAGGGCTATGTGCGCTACGACGGCCAGCAACGCGAATTCGCGGGTGCCGATGCCGCCGCGCGCGCATTCCTGCAGGACAGCTTCATCGGGCTGGTGCTGGGCTGGCAGCAGCAGACACCACAGACCACGAAGGCCAAGGCCGATGGCCGCTGAGCCAGCCGACGACATCGCAGCCGGTTTCGACTGCCTCTCTGCGCCCACCTTGCGCGGCTGGCCGGCCCTGCAGGCCCGCCTCGTGCACCACGTCAAGCGCGCCGCACTGCGCCAGCTGCATGCGAGCAATGCGGGCGAGATGCTGTTGCTGCGCTTCTATCTGGTGGGCGAGGAATCATCCGAGCAGGCGCTGCAGCGCGAACTGCGCATTGCCCCGCCCGAGTGGCTGGCGCGCCAGCTCGACCAGCACCTGGCCGACGAGCAACACCATGCGCGGCTGTTCGCGCAGGCCATCGTCGAGCGCGGCGGCAACGCGCAGGCGGCAGCTTCACCCGAAGAGGCGCCGCAGCCCGACTGGTTCAGCCGCCGCAAGCTCGCGCGCTGGCAGGCGCTCATTCGCCGCCATGCGCCGCACTTCGCGCACGGCGGGCTGGTGCCGGCCTATGCCATCGGCCTCTCGGCGGAGCAGATGGCCTCGCGCATCCTGCAGCGCCATTGCGCGCTGATCGGCCCGCAACATGCGCTGCACCCGCTGCTGTCGCGCGTGCTGATTGATGAAGACCGCCACATCCGTCTGTGCAGCCACACCTTGCAGCGCTGCGTGGCGACGCACGAACAGGCGCGGCTCGCGCAGCTGATGCGCGAGGTGCGCGACACCGAGCGTGGCTTCGGCGTCACGGGCGCACTAGGCATGTGGATCGCCGGCGTGGCGCTGCGGCTGCGCCCCGGCGCAGCGCGGCCGGTTCAGCAGCACCACGCCTGAGCGATGCCGCCGCGCATCCTCTACCTCGCGACCGCGGACGCGCGCGGCCACCTGATGCGCGCACAGCTGCTCGCGCACGCGCTGCGCGCAGCCGGCGCGCAGGTGCAGGTGCTCACCACCTCGGACGAAGGCGCGCGCTTTCTCGCCGGCTTCGGCATCGATGCGCCAGTGCTCTCGCGCCATTACGCCGTGCAGTTCGACACGCAGCAGAACATGCTGCGCCGCGAGACCGACCGCAACGTGGCGCACTACATGTTCCGCCCCGAACGCATGCTGCGCGACGTGTGGCGGCTGCGCGCACGCTTTCGTGAAGCCGACCTGGTGGTGAACGACTCGTTCCACCCCGCGCTGCTGCTGATGGGCTGGCTGCCGTTCTGGCGGCGCAAGGTCGTGCACGTGTACGGCGCCAGCCTGCGCCGCGCGCTCGAAACCAATTTCAAGGGACGGATGCCCGGCGCGATTGCAAAGCTGTTCGGCGGCATCGTGGCGTGGCAGATCGACCGCAGCCTCGCGCGCATCGAGCACGACTTCGCTTATGGCGAGCCGCAGCACGACGGCCACGGCCGCCACCGGCTGGCCACGCCGGTTGCGGTGGTCGATGCGGTGGACCACAGCGAAGCGGCACCGCGCGCGGCTGCCGTGTACCTCAACCCGCATTTCCAGGAGCCGGCGCTTGCGGACGGCCTCGAACAGGGTCTTGCCGACGCAGGCGTGCCGGTACATCTCGTCGGCGAGGGCTATGCCCATCGGCCGCATTGGCATGCGCGCGACGAGCACTGGATAGAGACGGCAGCGCACAGCGCGTTCATCGTTTCAGCGCCGGGCATGGCGGCGCTGTCTATCGCGGCGGTCTACCGCAAACCGATCCTGCTGCTGCTGACCGACCAGCCGGAGCAGGCGATCAACGCGGGGCGCGCGGCACAGCTTGGTCTGGCGCACCGTGTGGTGGTGTGGCGCGGCGATGCGCCGAAGTTTGCACGGGCGGTTGCCGCCGCGGCCGGCGAATTGCTTGCACTGCCGGCTAGCGTGGCGGATGCCACTGCGGGGCGACAGGGGGCCATCGAACGGCTCCGGCACTGGACTACGCTGCTGTACGGCCTTGCCTCGACAGCTACCCGATAACCCCACGCGCCGTATCGATCAACGCGCGAAATACCCGCGTCATCGCACGCACCGGATGCATCTCGGACCACTGCTTCGCTGTCGTCTTCGGCGGCGCGGAGATCACTCCCCGGCCCATGCGCAGTGACACCTGCAGCTTCCTGATGGTGAAGGCCGGTTGGGTCATGCGGCGCCCCGTGCCGGCGGCCACGACGAACTGCAGCACCAGGCACTTGCGTCCCGCCGTCGGTTCGATCTCGAACACCAGGCTGCGCCGCCGTGCGCCGGTGCCGCGCTGACCCGGCAGCACCGTGCCGTCGAACAAGGCGAGCACGCTGGTGGCCTTGGCGTTGCTGCGGTAGTCGATGCTCACCTCGAGCCGGTACGGCCGCTGGTGCGACAGCACAGGTGACTGCGCCAGCGAAGGCAAGGGAATGACGAGGCAGGCCAGTTCGCCCTCGCTGCGCGCGCCATCGCCGTCGAAGCCCGCCCAGCCGTGACTGAGCCAGCTCATCGCGGGGCTGCCGGGATGGAACAGGTAGGAACGGCCCATCTGCAGCTCGGCCACTTCGGGCAGGCCTTGTGTCTGGTCGTCGAGGCCCCAGCGCGTGAGGAAGGCGCGGTCGATCGCCGCTTCGGGCCAGGCCGTGAGGCTCGGCTTGGCATTGTTGTTGTCGTCGGCGCCGCAGGCCGCGGCCATGAAATCCATCGCGCCCAACGCGGCGCCCACTGGGATCCAGTCAGAGCAGGCCTCGGGCAGCAACCCGGCCGCATTGCGGTCGGCGCGGATCAGCGCGTGCGCGGGCTTGCGAAAGTAGCGCGCCTCGGTCAGCACGCTCGACGACAGGCTGGCAGCGAAATGCACGTTTGCCGCGGACAGCAGCGCGTACGTGTTCTCCTTTGTCCACGCCACATTGGGAATGGCGCGTGCGATGGGCGCCAGGTCGTGCAGCGCATTCTCATAAGGGTGCGGCTTGATGACCAGCAAGTCGACGCTGTTCGCCAGCTCGCGCAGCGGTGCAATCACGCTGGCCGGGTGCATGGTGCGCCCACCGCTGACCAGCGACAGGTCGACCAGGCTCTGGCCGAAGAACAGGCCTACGCGCAGCCGCGGATCGAACAGCGAGGCCGCGCCGTGGCGCGCGAAGCGGCCCTTGAGCGCGCTCGCGTGGTTCCAGAACAGCTCTTCGTCCACGCGACGCGACAGCAGCGCGGCTTCGATCACGGGGTCATTGGTGCGCGCGCAGAAGTGCAGATGCTCGGTGAAGCGGCGCGGATCGATCTCGATGTCGAGGTAGCTCGCGCCGCTGCGGTCTATGCACTGCTGCAGCGCGGGCGTGAGGCCCCAGCCGATCACGAGGCAGCCGGGGTCGAACATCGGCAGGCCCTCGCGCCCGGCCAGCGGCAACAGGTTGGCGATGCAGGCGCGCGCCCAGCCGGCCGGGGTGCAGGGCAGCTCCAGCCGGTCCATCAGGCGCTCGACGTCGATGCGGCCGCCTTCCGACAGCGGCGTGATCTCGCGCACCGGCAGGCCCAGGCGTCCCAGCGCGGTGTCGAAGAAGCCCCGGAGGAAGCGCCGGTTGGCGGCGTGATACTGCAGCCCGTTGGCTGGAGAGCGGAAGAAGTCGTCCGCAAAAATGACGTGGTGGAACCGGCTCGTGGTCATGGGTCTCGGGAGGACCGGCCTGCCCCTTGCGACCCGCCTCGCCGACCTTTTCTGTGCGATGCGCCAATCTAGGCAGCGACTCTTAGTTCAAAGTGAGGAAGGCTCGGCACATGCGCAAAGTTGCCGTAAAGGACCGGCTCAGTCGAGCGAGAGATTGAGATCGCGGATCAGCGGATGCCAGCGCGCCGATTCACCCTGCAGCAGCGCCGCGAACTGCGAAGGCGCATCGCCCACCGGCTCGACACCGAACTCGGCAAGCTTGCGCAGCACGGCGGGGTTGTGAATGGCGCTGGCCACTGACTGCTGCAGCCGCGTCACGATCTCGCCCGGGGTGTTGGCGGGCACCACCAGGCCCATGAACGCGGCAGCTTCGACGCGCGGCATGCCTAGCTCGGCAAAGGTGGGTACGTTGGGCAGTTCCTTCAGCCTCTGCGGGTGCGCCACCGCCAGCGCGCGCAGCTTGCCACCCTGGATGAAGCGGCGCGATGCGGCCAGGTCGCACATCAGCACCGGCAACTGGCCGCCGGCCACGTCGGCCAGCGCGGGCGCGGCGCCGCGGTAGGGCACGTGCACCATCTCCAGCCCGGCTTCGCGTTCGAGCAGCTCCATCGCCAGGTGCTGCGGGCTGCCGGTGCCGGCCGAGGCAAAGCTGACCTTGCCAGGAAAGGCGCGCGCATCGTCGATGAAGGCGCGCGCGTCCCTCACACCGCTGGAAGGGCCTACCAGCAGCACCATCGGCAGCCGGCCCAGCAGGGTGACGGGCGCGAAGTCGCGCGAGGGGTTGTAGCTGAGGTTGCGATACAGCGCGGGGTTGAACACCAGCGTGCCGTTGTCGGCCGACAGCAGCGTGTAGCCGTCGGCCGGGGCGCGCGCGGCCTCGATGGCGCCGAGCGCGGTGTTGCCGCCTGCACGGTTCTCGATGATCACCGGCTGGCCTGCGTCGATGGCGAGCTGCGTGCCGATGGTTCGCGCGACGATGTCGGCGCCGGCCCCCGCGGGGTACGGCACGATCCAGCGGATGGGCCTGGCGGGGTACGCGGCCTGCGCCTTCGCTGCGCGGGGCAGTCCCGTGGCCGCGAGGGCGGCTATGGACAAGAGGTGCAGCAGCAGCGGTCGACGGGTCATGGACGACTGTCTCCGGAGGAGATACCAGCCGCGATGTTAGGCCGGGTCGCGTGTTCGTGTGAAAGGCGCGTCGATCAGGGCGCGATGGGGTTTCCGGGCGTGCCGGTTTCGCGGGCCGAGGCCGCGGCGGCAGCCACGGCCGGGGTGCGGTACTTGATGTTCACGGCGGGCGCCGGAGGCTCCGGCGGCGGACGCGTGATCTTGACGAGGGGCGACCGGGCCGGTGCCGCGGTGCGTGCCACCGAGGAGGCAGCGGGTGCCTGGGCCGCAGCAGCAGGAGTGGCGATGGGCGTGAACGGATCGGCAGGTGTCGAATAGCGCACGGGGACAACCGTCGCCGGCGTTCCCGCAGGGGTCGGCGCCGAAGCCACGGGTGCTACAGGTGCCACAGGTGCAGCGGGCGGAGCGACCGCCACAGCAGCGGGAGCCGCAGGCACGGCCTTGGGGTCATAGAGCACAGCGCCCTTGCTGACCCCCGTGGCCACTGGCCCCACGCCGACACCCACGCCGGCCGAGCCCGACACCTGCCCGCCGTTGTTCACGGCCACGCCCGCGCCGAGCGGGCCGAAGCCGGTGTTGAGCCCCACCGAGAAATTGCCGTCCTTGGTGGCGCCCAGCCCCAGCGAGAGCCCGGGCACCAGCGGAATACCGACGTGATAGTGAGAACAGCCGCCCGTCAGAAGCAACAGCAGCGCCGCCGGAACGACGGCTGCTGCACGAGGAACGCGCGGCCGTTCGTTCACACCAGCAGCGCGTTGACGCGCCTCACGTAGGCGGCCGGGTCGGCCGGCAGCCCGCCTTCGGCGAGCAGCGCCTGGTCGAACAGGATGTTCGCGAGATCGTCGAAATGCGACGAGCCTTCGAGCTTCTTCACCAGCGGATGCTCGGCGTTCACTTCGAGCACCGGCTTCAGTTCGGGCGCGGGCTGGCCGGCCTGCTTGAGCATGCGCGCAAGCTGCGTGCTCATGCCGCCGTCCTGCACCACGAGGCAGGCGGGCGAGTCGACCAGGCGGGTGGTCACGCGCACGTCTTCGGCCTTGTCCTTCAGGGCCTCCTTGAGCTTCTCGAGCATGGGCTTGAACGACTCGGCGGCCTCCTCGGCGGCCTTCTTCTCGGCCTCGTCCTGCAGCTTGCCGAGATCGACTGCGCCCTTGGCCACGCTCTGCATCGGGGTGCCGTCGAACTCGCTCAGATAGTTCAGCGCCCACTCGTCGACACGGTCGGTCATGAGCAGCACCTCGATGCCCTTCTTCTTGAAGACTTCGAGCTGCGGGCTGTTCTTGGCGGCGGCGAGGGTGTCGGCCGTGATGTAGTAGATCGCGTCCTGGCCTTCCTTCATGCGCGCCTTGTAGTCGGCAAAGCTCACGCTCACCGCATCGGTGGTGGTGGAGGCGTAGCGCAGCAGCTTGGCGATGCGGTCGCGGTTGCCCATGTCCTCGCCCAGGCCTTCTTTCAGCACCGCGCCGAACTCGGCGTAGAACTTGGCGTACTTGCCGGATTCGTCGGCCGCGGCCACTGCGGCTTCGGCGGCAGTGGGCGTGTTCTTGTCGACGACGTCGGTCACGCCTTCGGTCGGCTCAGGGGCCGGTACCGATTCGCCCGAGCCCACGTCGATCTTGCCCTCGCCGCTCTCGGGCGCGGTCTTCTGCTTCTTCGCCAAGTCTTCGAGCATGCCGAGCACGCGCTTGGTGCTGCCTTCGCGGATCGCCTTCACGTCGCGGCTTTCCTGCAGCAGCTCGCGGCTCACGTTCAGCGGCAGGTCGGCCGAGTCGATCACGCCCTTGACGAAGCGCAGGTAGCTGGGCATCAGCGCCTCGGCATCGTCCATGATGAAGACGCGCTTCACGTAGAGCTTCACGCCCGCGCTCTTCTCGCGGTTCCACAGGTCGAACGGTGCCTTGGCCGGGATGTACAGCAGCTGCGTGTACTCGGTGCTGCCTTCGACGCGGTTGTGGCTCCAGGCGAGCGGGGCCTCGTAGTCGTGGCTGATGCTCTTGTAGAACTCTTCGTACTGCTCGGTGGTGATGTCCTTCTTGGGGCGGCTCCACAGGGCGTTGGCCTTGTTGACGGTTTCCCACTCGCCGGTCTTCACCATGTCGCCGGGCTGGTCGTTCTCGCCGTCCTTCCACTCTTCCTTTTCCATCAGGATGGGCAGGGAGATGTGGTCGGAGTACTTGCCGACGATCTGCTTGATCTTCCAGGCGTTGAGGTATTCGTCAGCGTCGTCGCGCAGGTGCAGCGTGATGCTGGTGCCGCGCTCTGCGCGCGTGATGTCGGCTACCTCGAAGTCACCGGCGCCGCCGCTGGCCCAGCGCACGCCCTGGTCGGCCGGCAGGCCCGCGCGGCGCGATTCGACGGTGATCTTGTCGGCCACGATGAAGCCCGAATAGAAGCCCACGCCGAACTGGCCGATGAGCTGTGCGTCGGCCTTCTGGTCGCCGCTGAGCTTGCTCATGAAGTCTTTTGTGCCGCTCTTGGCGATGGTGCCGAGGTTGTCGATGGCCTCCTGGCGCGACAGGCCGATGCCCTTGTCGGTGATGGTGATGGTGCGCGCGGCCTTGTCGAAGCTCAGGCGCACGTCGAGCTCTGGCTGGTCTTCATACAGCTCGGGGTGGTCGAGCGCCTCGAAGCGCAGCTTGTCGCACGCGTCCGATGCGTTCGAGATCAGCTCGCGCAGGAAGATTTCCTTGTTCGAATACAGCGCATGCGTGACGAGGTGCAGCAGTTGCGCGACTTCAGCCTGGAAGGGGAGTTTGGTTTTGGAGGAATCAGCCATGGAAAGAGAAATATCGAAGCCAAAAAATTCTATGCCGGGCACGGCGTCCATGCGGTGACGCTGTGCCAACTTCTTCAAATGGGTGGTCTTTCGACCTCATCAAGAGGCGAATGGGGTCGAAAGGCTCCATTTTGCGCACCCCTGAAGGCGTAAGACCAACGTTCTCGCCCGGGGAAGCCTTCCGGGCCACGAAATATTAACGGTCGTCAACACTTCTGAAATATCCTGCGCTGATCCGGAACAGGGCCGCAACACCCGGGAGACAAAACAGGGATGTCGCCAGATGATTCGAACAACGCCGTGGACCGTACCTGGTCCCGTCGGAGCCCTGTGGCATCCGAGGGGCGTGCTCGCGTGGCTCGAATGCACGACCGCCCTGGCATGGCTGTCCTGCGCGCAGGCGCAGGCCGAGCCCCAGAAACCCCAGGCCGTGGCTGACGCACGCATAGAAACCCTCGACCGTGCACAGGCGGAGCAGGCGCGGCTGAAGGCGCTCGTCGACTCCGCGCCCAAGGCCTACGAAGACCGCTTCGAGACTCTCGATGCCGACACCGCGGCGGCCGACGCAACGCCCGAAGCCGAGCAGCCGCAAGGCTACCGCGCCTGGCTGGTGGAAAGCCGCATCGGCTTCGGCGACGCCACGACCACCGGTTACGGCCGCCAGCGCGCGACCGAGTTCGGCCAGCGCTTCGAGTACCGGCGCGAGACCCTCAACTACGGCGAGTTCGTGCTGCAGGCCGACGGCCGCCACCTGGGCGGCGACAACAGCGCGAGCGGCATCGGCATCGGCTCGCTGGGCTACGCGCGCGAGGCCACCAGCGGCCGCTTCACGCTGCGCAACCTCGGCTTTCCGCTGACCACGCAGACCTTCGCCGACACCGCCGTGGGCGACATCTACAGCGAAGTCACCGATGGCCTGGCGCGCAACTACAGGCTCACGCTGGGCTCGTCCACGGTGCGCGGCGCTTCGACGCGCATCTTCAACACCGATCTCGACGTGCGCGCCGGCATCGGCCAGCGCGGCAACCTCACTGGCGGGCCGTACCCCGGCTTCGAGAAGAGCCAGGGCACGCTCGGCTGGCTCGGCACCACGCTGCGCCTGGGCGATCCATGGTTCGCCTCGTTCCAGCTCGACCAGGCGCGCGATATTCCGGCCTACTACATCGACCCCATCACGGCGATGGGAATCGGCCGCAAGGACGTCACGAGCTGGGCAACGTCGCTCGGCTACGGCCGCGAGGTGGTGCGCGACGGCGACTTCAAGGCACGCGCCACGCTGGTGGGCAGCCGCGTGAACTCGCCCACGCCGGGTGTGGCAACCGGCAACTCGCAGGGCCTCTTCATCGAGGCGAGCGCGCGCACCGGCCTGTACCGCCATGAATTCGGCATCTACACCGCGCGGCCCAACCTGTACTTCGGCGACTACGCGCTGGCGACCGGCACGCGCGGCGCGTACTGGCGCGTGGACCGCAACACCAGCCGCATGAGCTGGGGCGCCGGCCTGGACTACGAGCGCGCGGCGCCGGACACCAGCTTCCATCTCTCGGGCTACCGGCGCTTCGGCGCGAGCGGCAATTTCCAGTACCTGTTCGACCGCTACAACTCCGTCGGCGGCAGCCTGAGCGCGTACCGCACGCGCTACGAAGGGCTGCAAGACGGCAGCACCACAGGCTCCGCCGGCAGCGGCGACGGGCGCAGCCTCTACGGCAGCGCCTTCTACCAGACCCGCTTCTTCGACTGGCCGCGCAGCCGCTTCACGCTGACGGTGCGGCGCAACGAGCTGATCGTGCTCGGCGACAGCGCCGCCACCGGCCAGGAAGTGCAGTGGGAGCAGGACTGGATCGGCGGGCGCTACGAGACGATGCGCCCCGAGCTCACCACCACCCTCGGCCATGCGCGCGACAGCAGCGGCGGCACCACCCGCAGCTACCCGACGGCGGGCCTGCAATTCCGCTACTGGATCGACAGCGGCTTCAACGTCGGCGGCAACCTGCGCTACACCTCGCAAAGCGGCGGCCTCTACACCAGCCGCGGCCTGTCGGGCTCGCTCATGGCCGAGAAGGAGCTGGGCGCGGGCTGGCGCGTGGGCTTCATGGCCAACTTCAACCAGGCGCGCGCCTCGCTGCTGCCGACCTCTTACTCCGCACCCAATCTCTATCGCAGTAATGAGAAGACCGCCTACATCTATCTGCGCTGGGAGGGCAGCGCCGGCACGGCCTACCGGGCGGCGGGCATGCGCGGCGAGGGTGCGGGCGGCGGCAGCGTGTCGGGCCGCGTGTTCTACGACGCCAACCGCGACGGCGAGCAGCAGTCGGGCGAAGGCGGCGTGGCCGGCGTCGAGGTGCTGCTCGACGGCCGCTACCGCGCCATCACCGACCGCGACGGGCGCTTCGAATTTCCGCTGGTGACCACCGGCCGGCATCAACTGACGCTCACGCTCGAAAGCGTACCGCTGCCCTGGGGCGTGGCCGGCGACAGCGGAACGAGCGTGAACGTGCCGCTGCGTGGCCAGGCCACTGCCGCGATTCCCGTGGTCAAGGTGGGCGAATGAACCACGACACCGACCCTCCGATTTCTTCTTTCAACTGCGTCCAACCCCAAGGAGTTTCCATGACCCGAACACCCATTGCCCGCCTCGCGCTGGCCGCTTCGCTCACGGGCCTCGCCCTTGCCGGAGGACCCGCCATGGCCGAGAGCCAGTACGGCTCCGGCACGGGCACGATCACGGCGCAGGCCAAGGTGAACCTGAGCGTGACGGTGCCCAAGCTGATCCTGCTGCGCGTCGGTTCGACCAACACCACGGTCGACACGGTGACCTGGACTTCAGCCCTCAGCATTCCGGGCGTGCCCACCACGCCGGTGGTGGGCAACAACACCAACGTGGACTGGAACGGCGCGGCGCCCACCGTCACGACCACGTCCGCCGCGAGCACGCTCACCGTGTACGCCTGGACCAACGCCGGCGCCGGCACCATCAACTGCGCCATGGGCGCCTGGGCGCCCCTCACGGGCGGCCCGACGAACGCGGACTTCACCGTCACCGCAACGGGCACGCTGCCTCATCCGGGCGCCAACCTCGGCGCCTGCGCCTCGACCTCGTTCCCCTCGAACGCGGTCGCCACCGGCACCTGGGCCTACTCGCTGGGTGGCACGCCCGCCGGCTGGGCTGCGAACACGTACACGAACACCATCACGTACACAGCCCAGGGCATCTGATGACGCGCAGCCGCCGATGCCAGGCGATCGCCACGACGGCGCTCATGGCGGCGGCGAGCCTCGCCCCGCCCGCCCACGCCGTCATCACCACGGTGACCGACACGGGCAACAGCTACGGCCTGACCCTGCGCGTGGGATCGCCCGGTGCGACCATCGACACGGTGGCCTTCAGCGTGACCGGCGCCAACGCCGGGCTGACCCCCACGGCAGTGACCGGCACGCCGACCATCGACGTCTGGGTGATGCCGGTGCGCCCCATAGCCAACACCACGGTGGCACGGCCGGTGACGCTGCGCGTCGATTCCTCCATCGCGCTGACCTGCCAGTCGGGCGGCTGCGGCGCCACGACCATTCCCTTCAGCAAGATCAGCTGGGTGGCCACGAACAACAGCAACGCCGCCTCGGGCGACATCCAGAACGGCCGCTTCACCGCCGCCGCCAACCAGTCGATCGCGAGCTACGACGCGAACGCCACCTTCTGCGTCGGCCCGCTCGGCCTGCCCTGTGTCCTGGGCGTCGGCACCTGGACCTACCTGTCGCGCAACGTGACTGCCACGCGGCTGCAGTTCTCCTACGACAACGACGTGGTGTACCCGGGCGGCAACTACAAGGGCACCGTGCGCTTCACGGCCTCGATGGAATGACCTCCCCGCGCCTTCGCCGATGGCCAGCCGCTGCACTGCTGCTCTGCGGTGCAGCGCTCGCCCCCGCGTGGGCGGCGGTCGCCCGGCTCGACGACTCGGCCTCCCCGCGCGCGCAGATGCGCAGCGATTTCAGCAACGCCCAGGGGATGGACGGCAACATGGTCGTGCTGCCCCTCGGGCGCATCGAGTACCGGCTGGCCACCGCCCCCCATGTGGGCCGGCGCGCGCGCATCTTCTATGTGATTCCGTCGATGGTCGCGGGCCTGCGCTCGCCGGCCGGAATGCAGGTGCAATGGCGCGGCAACGGCGCCTTCGCAAGCGGCAGCGGCCGGCCCGGCGACCGGGTGCAGGTGTGGAACGGCGTGGTCCAGGCGCCCTGGATGAACGAGACCTTCGAGTTGACGCTGCGCGTCGACCCCCGCGAGCTGCGCATGCCTTCGGGCTCGGCGCTGAGCTTCGAATCGTTCTTCGAAATCGAAACCCTGCCATGAACGTTTTTCTCTCTCCCTCTTCTCTCGTCCTCCTGCTGCTGGCAATGGCCGGCGCCGCAACAGCCGCGCCCTTCGAGCTGGCCGTCACGCCGTCGCGCTTCGAACTCTCGGGCAAGGCCGGCACGCGCCTGGGGCAGTCGCTCGACATCCACAACCTGGCGCCGACCGCCACCGAGGTGACGATGCGCACCATCGACTGGAGCTATTCGGCCGAAGGCAACATCGGCTACCACGACGAGCTGCTGCCCGGCAGCTGCAGGCCGTGGGTGGTGCTGGAGCGGCGCAGCGTTTCGGTGCCGGCGCGCAGCAAGAAGGCGTTCCGCTTCCAGGTCGATCCGCCGGCCGACGCGCCACGCGGCGAGTGCCGCTTCATGATCGCCATCGAGGGCACGGAGCCCGCGCAGCAGACCATCATCCAGAGCGGCGGCGCCAGCCTGAGCCTGCCGGTCACGGGCCGCATCGCGGTGGCGGTGTACGTCATGCTCAACGGCGCCGAGCCCAAGCTCGAAATCAAGCAGATCGCCAGCGGAGAAACAAACGGCGCACGCCGCACGCTGGTGACCGTGAGCAACACGGGCGACGCGCACGGCCGGCTCGAAGGCAGCCTGGACGCCACCGACAGCAAGGGCCGCGCGTTCGAGCTGGTGCCCGAAGGCACCCCCATCCTGCCGGGCCAGACACGCACGCTGGCACTGGTGCCCAAGGGCGAGAGCGGCCAGCCCGCGCCGCAGCCTGCCTACCCGGTCAAGGCCAGCGGTACGCTGGACTGGGACAAGGGCAGCTTCAAGGTGGACATGGAGCTCAAGTGACGCACCGTATGGGCCCCCTGGCAGGCACGTTCTCGGGCCTGCTCGCCACGGCCGTCGGCATGGCGCCGGTGGGGGCCACGCACGCCGCGTCGAGCACCGTAGGCCCGAGCGCCTCGGTGCCGTTGACCACCGGGTTGGTGAACCTCGACTTCACGATCGCCATCGACAAGTTCATCTTCTTTCGCATCGGCGACGGCGCGTGGCCCACGCCGGGCGGCACCACGAGCACGGTGAGCTTCGTGCTGACGCCGTCGATCCCGGGCGGGCCCACCACGCCGGTCGCGGGCAACAACACGCCCGTGAACTGGAGCGGCGCGGCGCCGACCTTCAGCGTCACGCCGAGCGGCAACGCGCTGCCGGTCGAGGTGCGCAGCAATGCGGGGCAGGTCACGCTGCGGGCAGCCGCGACCGCGCCGCTCACGAGCGGGGCAAACACGATCCCGCTGTCGGAGATCACGATCGCCAGCAGCGACAGCAACCTGCCCGCGCCGCCGATTCCCAACTCGGGCACGGGCACCACGGTCAATGTCGTGGGCACCAGCTTCGCCAACCTCGTCACCCAGCGCACCGCGACCTGGACCTTCTCGTACGCAAACCTGGCCAGCCGCACCGCCGGCACCTACACCGGGCAAGTCACCTTCACGGCCAGTTCGCCCTGATTGGCTCTTTCCGGCGTGCAAGTCAGCTGGCGCTGGGATCGCTCGCCAAAGCTGCGCGGTGGATCTTTTCCTTCACCCCTCCAGGAGCTTTGCATGAACAACAAGAAATCCCGCGTGCTGTGCGTCGCAGCCTTCCTCGGGCTCGCCTCGCTCGGCGCGCAGGCACAGGTTCCGGCCGATGCGCCCGCCGGCACCACCGTGCAATGCAAGGACGGCAGCTACGCATCGCCCGACACCAAGTCCGGCGCCTGCCGTGGTCACAAGGGCATCAAGACCTGGTTCGGCAAGGCCGCGCCGGCTGCTGCCGGTGCTGCGGCGGCAACTGCGCCGGCCGCAGCGGCTGCGCCCACACCCGCACCCGCGGTCGAGACCCAATCGGCGAAGGTCGACAAGACCGGCGTGGCGCCGAGCACCGGCACGGCCACCAGGACGCCGGGCTCGCCCGACCTCACGAAGATGGCGGCCGCGCCCGGTGGCGGCGCAGGCAAGGTGTGGGCGAACGACGAGACCAAGGTCTATCACTGCATGGGCGACCGCTACTACGGCAAGACCAAGAAGGGCGAGTACCTGAGCGAGGCCGATGCCAAAGCCAAGGGCATGCACGCCTCGCACAACAAGGCCTGCACGTCCTGAAGGGCTCCTTCCAGAAACACCGCGGAACCGGCTTTGCCGGGCCGCTGGTGTTGCCCCCGGTAGGGGGTTGGCGCAGCGACACGAAGTGCGCGAAGCCTGGGGGCGAGCCCTACCTCGGCTGTGACTCCACTTCTCGCGTCCAGCGGTCGATCAGGCGCTTGCGCTCGGCCGCCTTGCCGTACTTCTCGAAGTCGTACTTGATGAGCTTCACGTCGGCCATCGACGGGATGCGCGGGTCGGGTTTGAAGGTCTTGTTGGCCGGCGACTGCAGGCTGCCCGACTGCCCGCCGATGGCTTGGCCCGCGGGGCTCATGAGCCAGTCGTAGTAGCGCCTGGCGTTCTCCTTGTTGCGCGCGCCTTTCACGAGGGCGATGCCGCCGATCTCGTAGCCCGTGCCTTCGCAGGGCGCGGCCGTCTTCACGGGAAATTTGTCGTAGCGCCAGCGCTCGAAGCCGAAGATGAAGCTCACGCCGATGGCCACTTCGCCCTTGGCCACGTTGGGCGCCTGGGCCTGGCCGCTGCGGGTGTAGCTGGTGACGTTCCGGTGCAGCTTCTTCAGGTACTCGAAGGCCGCTTCTTCACCCATCTGCTGCACCAGGCCCGCGATGATGGTGTAGGCCGTGCCGCTGGATGCCGGGTGCGAGATCTCGATCTCGCCCCTGTATTCGGGTTTGATCAGGTCGGCCCAGCACCTGGGCTCGTGCAGCTTCTTTTTCTTGAGCAGGTCGGTGTTGAAGCCGAAGCCGATGGCACTGGTGTAGAAGCCGCCCACCATGTTCTGCGACAGCGCGTACTGGCGCACCGCCCAGTCGTGCAGGTCGTTGATGTAGGCCGGGCGGTAGGGTTCGAGCAGGCCCTGCTCGGCGGCCTGCAGGAACGGGTCGCCGGTGCCACCCCACCAGATGTCGGTCTTGGGGTTGGCGGCTTCCGCGCGCAGCTGCGCGCCGATTTCACCTGTGCCCTTGTGGGCCTGCTGAACCTTGATGCCGGTCTCGCGCGTGAATGCGGTGGCCGCCGCCTCGCACCAGCCCGCGTCGGTGCTGCACAGCGCGTTGACGGTGCCCTGCGCCGCGGTGTTCGACACCCCCAGCAGGGCCGCCGTGGCAATGCATGCGGCGGTGGCGATGTGTCGGACGGCAAAAGGATGCATGCGCGGATCTCCTCGTTCGTTGTTTGAACGCGCAGGATAGCGTCCGCTTCAGCGCGCGGCCAGCAGCGGCGGCAGGTGCTCGGCGAGCCAGTCGATCACCACCCGCGTCTTCAGCGGCAGGTAGCGGCTGCGCGAGCGGATCACGTGCAGCGCGAAGCCGAAGGGCCGCGGCTCGTCGAACACGCGCACCAGCGTGCCTGCCGCGAGCGCATCGGCCGCGAGCCAGGCCGGCAGGCGCGCGAGGCCCATGCCGCCGATGGCTGCTTCGAGCAGCACCTCGGCGCTGTCGCAGCGCAGCCGCGAAGGCAGCGTCACGTCGACAAGACGGCCCTCGGTGTCGTGGAAGCGCCAGGACGAGATCTGGCCGTCGCGTGCATAGAGCACGGCCTCGTGCGGCCCCTTCAGGTCGTCGATGCTCGCGGGATGCCCATGTTCGGCCAGGTAGGCGGGCGAGGCGCACAGCGCCATCCATTGCATGCCGACCGGCCGGGCGGCCAGTTCCGCGCTGTCGGCGAGTTCGCCGCTGCGGATGGCCAGGTCGAGCCCCTCTTCCACGAGATCCACGCGCCGGTCGTTGAACGAGAGTTCGAGCGACAGCTGCGGATGCCGGCGCGCCAGCGCCAGCAGCAGCGGTCCTACCTTCAGCCGGCCCAGCATTGCCGGCATGCTCAGACGCACGAGGCCCGAGGCGGTGCTGCGCGCGGCGTCGGTCACGGCTTCGGCCGCCTCGAGCTCGGCCAGCACGCGGCGGCAGCGCTCGTAGTAGCCGTGGCCTTCCTCGGTGAGGCTCTGGCTGCGCGTGGTGCGCAAAAAGAGCCGCGTGTTCAGGCGCGCTTCGAGCCGCGCGATGCTCTTGGCGACGGCCGAGCGCGTGACATGCAGGCGCTGCGCGGCCAGCGCGAAGCTGCCCGCCTCCGCCGCCGCGACGAATTCCTCGATGCCTTGCAGACGTTGGCCCATTGGAGACTTTCAAGCACCAGTGAAAGGAAAATTATCCACCACCGGGTATCTGGCATCGTCAATAGCATGAAGGCTCCTCTTTTTTCTTTTTCCTTTCGCGGAATCTTTTCATGCAGGAACCTCGAACGCTGCGCCGCTGGCAGCTCCCCACGCTCGGCCGCGCCCACCTCGAACAGGCCGAAGCGCCACTGCCCGTGCCGGGCGCCAACCAGATCCTCGTGAAGGTCGGCGCGGTGTCGCTCAACTACCGCGACCTGCTGATGATTCGCGGCGGCATGGGCATGGCGCTGGACCTGCCCTTCACGCCCGGCTCCGACATGGCGGGCACCGTGGCGGCCATCGGCCCCGGCGTGACGCGCTTCGCCGTCGGCGACCGGGTCGTCAACACCTTCTGGGGCGGCTGGATCGACAGCCACTGGCACGCGGAGGCCACGCTCCTTGGCGGACCCGGCCCCGGCATGCTCGCCTCGCATGTGCTGCTCGACGCCGCCTGGGCCGTGGCCGCGCCCACGACGCTGAGCCTGGCCGAAGCCAGCACGCTGCCGTGCGCAGGCCTCACCGCGTGGTTCGCGCTCGCCGAGACCGGTGCGCTGCGCGCGGGCGAGACGGTGCTGATCCACGGCACCGGCGGCGTCGCGCTGTTCGGCCTGCAGATCGCGCGGCTGCATGGCGCGCAGGCCATCGTGGTCACAGGCAGCGAAGACAAGCGCGCACATGCTCTGGCACTCGGCGCCACGCACGTGCTGGCGCGCGACGGCGACTGGCCCGCCGAAGTGCGCCGGCTCACGCAACGCCGCGGCGCCGACCACGTGCTCGAACTCGCGAGCGGCCCCAACCTCGACCGCTCGCTGCAGGCCGTGAGGCAGGGCGGGCGCGTGTCGATCATCGGCATGCTCGGGGGCGAGACGCTGAGCGCGTCGTTCTACGCGATGGTGCTGGGCCGCGTGACGGTGCAGGGCATCGGCGTGGGCCACCGTCGCGCGCTCGAAGACTTGGTGCGCGCCGTCGATGCGAATGCGCTCAAGCCGGTGATTGCCGCGCAGTACGGCTTCGATGCGCTGCCCGCCGCGCTCGATCATCTCGAGCGCGGTGCGTTCGGAAAGATCGTCGTGACGCTCTGAACGAAGACGCAACGCAGTTGCGGCGCTGCACAAAAGCCGCGCCATCCGTGAACAGGTTCCGTTAGTACGAATTACACGCTCGACGCCCCCTCCTGGCGTTCCTAGAATCCGCCCGCGCACGGCCTCGTGCATTGCGCGCTTTCTCAACTTCAGGATGGAGAGTTATGGAACACAGTACCTACAAAAAATGGTCGGCCGAGTTCATTGGTACTTTCTGGCTCACGCTCGGAGGCTGCGGAAGCGCAGTTCTGGCAGCGGCCTTTCCGGGTGTCGGCATCGGCCTGCTCGGGGTCTCGCTGGCCTTCGGTCTCACGGTGGTGACGGGCGCCTATGCACTGGGCCCGATCTCGGGCGGGCACTTCAACCCGGCCGTGTCGATCGGCCTTGCGGCCGCGGGCCGCTTCAAGGCCTCGCAGCTCGCGGGCTACATCGTGGCGCAGGTGCTCGGCGCCATCGCGGCGGCGGGTGTGCTGTACCTCATCGCCACGGGCAAGCCGGGCGCTGACATCGGCGGCTTCGCCACAAACGGCTACGGCGAGCACTCGCCCGGCAAGTACGGCATGACGGCCGCATTGCTGTGCGAAGTGGTGATGACTGCCGTGTTCCTGATCGTGATCCTCGGCTCCACCGCCAAGCGCGCGGCCGGCGGCTTCGCGGGTCTTGCGATCGGCCTGTGCCTCACGCTGATCCACCTGATCTCGATCCCTGTGACCAACACTTCGGTGAACCCGGCGCGCAGCACGGGCCCGGCCCTGTTCGGGCCGTCCTATGCGGTGTCGGAACTGTGGCTGTTCTGGGCGGCGCCCATTGCGGGGGCCATCATCGGCGCGGTGATCTACCGCGCCCTGCTCAGCAACGGCAACGACGACTGATCGCTGTTCGCCGTCATCACCGGCAGCGCAGCTTCAGTTCAGCTGCCGCTGCCCGACTTCACCATCGGCAGTGAAGTCGATTGCCCGATCGGCTCGGTGCCGGTCGGGTGCGACGCCCCATAGGCGCCGGCCTGGATGTCGGCCACCGGCAGCGTCGAGCTCATCGCGGGTGCGCTGGTCGACTGGCCCATTGGCTCGGTGCCGCTCGGACGGGCCGCGGCCATCGCGCCGGCCTGGACGTCCGGGTTCGCGGGCGAATTCATCTGCAGCGGATGGAAATCCGAACCATCGGTGGTTTCGGCCGATGCGGTGACGGCGCCCATGGCTGCCAGCGCAGCAAAGGAACCGACGGCGAGAAGCTTGAAGGAAGTGCGCATGACGTGTTCTCCTGATTGCAGGTTGTCCCCGGTCACGTGCCATCGCGCGAACTGCGCGTGGCAGGACCTGAGTGCACTCTAGGCACGCAGACTGAGGTGAATGTGAGGGAAGAGTTACGCACGCGTGAGCAGCACGCTTTTTCCTGAAACTTTGGACCGCAGGTGCCTCGCTTGCCGGCAGGCCTTCGCTACACCGGCAGCACGGGCAGATGCACGCGCGCCATCAGCCCCGGCCCACCGATGCGATTGCGCAGCTCGATGCGCAGGCCGTGCCGCTCGGCCGCCGTACGCGCAATCGCCAGCCCCAGCCCGCTGCCGCCCGCCACAGCGCCGGGCACGCGGAAGAAGCGATCGAACACGCGGCCGATGACGGCCTGCGGAATGCCGGGGCCGTTGTCGAGCACATCGACCACCGCGTGGCCATCGACCTCGTGCAGCTTCACGTCGACCACGCCGCCTTCGGGCGCGTAGCGCAGCGCGTTGTCGATCAGGTTGTCGAACACGCTGCGCAGTTCGGCCGCGGGCGCGAACACCACCGCGGCAATGCTGCCCTCAAAGCCGATGTCCACGCGCCGCGCATCGGCCAGCACCATCAGCTGGCTCACGCTCTCGCGCAGCAGCACTTCGATGTCGACGCGCTCGCGCGCATTGCCGAGGCTCTGCGGCGCGTCCTGCCGCGAGAGATGCAGCAATTGCTCGATCAGGTGCTGCGCGCGCGTGACGCCGGCCTCAAGCTGGTTGAAACGCTCGGTGGCCTCGCCTGCCGGCACGTGCGCGCGCAGGTTCTCGATCTGCAGGCCGATGGCGGCCATCGGCGTGCGCAGCTCGTGGGCCGCGTCCTGCACGAAGCGCCGCTGCGTGGCGAAGGCATTGCGCACGCGTGTCAGCAGGTTGTTGAAGGCGCCCACCAGCGGCGCGATTTCGTCGGGCACGCGCGCGAGCGACAGCTCGGTGGGGCTGCGCTCGTCCTGCGAGGCCACGTCGCGCGCCACCGCGCGCAGCGAGCGCGAAGCCGCCGACACGATGATCCACAGGATCAGCAGCGCCAGCGGCAGCAGCAGCGCGATCGGCAGGCCTTCGAACATTGCGCGGCGCAGGGCGCGGCGGCGGCGGTAGTCCTCGTTCTGCAGCACCTGCACGCGCGGCTGGTCGGCACGCGGGCCGGGCTTCGCGGTGAACACGCGCCAGTCGGAACCCGCATGCGTGCCCGTGTTCACGTCGCTGAAGCCGGGTTGGGGTTGCAGTGGCACCGTCAGTACGGGCCATGAGGTGGCGCGCAGCGTCTGGCCGTCGGCACTCCAGATCTGCACGATGAAAGCGCCGCGCGAGAAGGCGGCCTCGCCGTCCATCGGGTGCGGCAGCTTCTGCGGATCGCTGCCTTCGTACGACTCGGCCACCAGGCGCATCTGGTCGTCCAGCGCGTTGTGCACGAGGTTGCCGTAGGCCTCGAAGGAGAACCACGCCGTGAGCACGGCCGCGCCCAGGTGCAGCGTGATGAGCCACAGCAGCAGTTGCGTGCGCAGCGAACGTGGCCGCCACCAGCGGCCGCCGCTGCGCGGAGCTCCGGTCATGCAGCTACGCGCCAGCCCAGGCCGCGTACGTTGCGGATCGCGTCCGCACCGAGCTTGCGGCGCATGCCGTGGATCAGCACGTCGATTGCGTTGCTGGTGACTTCCTCGCCCCAGCCGTAGATGCGGTTTTCGAGTTGCTCGCGCGAAAGAATGGCGCCGGGCCGCTCCAGCAGCGCATGCAGCAGCGCGAACTCGCGCGCGGTGAGCGCCTCGCGCGCGCCGTTGACCACCACTTCGCGCGTGGTGAGGTCGAGCTGCAACGAGCCGCTGCCGACCAGCGAATGCGCGGCGCCGTCGCGGCGGCGCACCACGGCGCGCATGCGCGCGAGCAGCTCGCGGAATTCGAAAGGCTTGAGCAGGTAGTCGTCGGCGCCGAGGTCGAGGCTGTGGATGCGGTCGTCGAGGCCGTCGCGCGCGGTGAGTACCAGCACCGGGGTGGCATCGCCGCGCTCGCGCGCGCGGCGCAGCACTTCGGTGCCGTCCTGCCTGGGCAGGCCAAGGTCGAGCAGCACGCAGGTGTAGCCGCCGTCACCCAGCGCGCTTTGCGCCAGTTCGCCGTCGCGCACCCAGTCCGCGGACCAGCCCGCGCCCTCGAGCGCCTGCTTCAGGCTGCGCCCGATCATTTCATCGTCTTCCACCAGTAGAACGCGCATCGCGGCGACTCCTTCGGCCGCAAGGTAGCACGCGACCGGGATGATCGGAAGTGTCTGCGCCGTGGCGCAGCGTAGAAACGAATACTTAGGGCACGCTTAGACGGCGGGTGCGCCACGGGGTCATGGCCTGGTCATGGCCCGTTCAAGGCAAACGCACGGCATGGCGTTCGCCCTCGCCGTCCGAGGCAAAGGCCAGCAGATCGAGGGCTTCTTTCTCGACGCCGACGCGGTCGGCCTTCGACCAGCGCGTGAACGGCTCCAGCACCACGGTGGCAGTGTTCTTCGCGCGCTCGATCTTCCAGACGCCCGCCACGAAGCCGTCGAGCAGCACCGTGCCACGCACGATGCCGTTGACGGTGAACACGCGAGCACGGTGCGCCTCGCTCAGCACGCGGCTGCGGTCGGCGTGCGAGAGCAGCAGGTTGTCCCACTCGGCCACGAGGCGCGGCGGCGCGGGCGTGTCGGCGTCAGGGCGCGGCGCGCGGGGCAGGTCGAACAGTTCCTGGCCGTCTTCGCCGGTGAACACGCGCAACTGCGGCCGCAGGCGCTCGGCCACGGCCTTCCAGCCGGTGAGGCCCGACCAGGCGCCGGCGTCGGCCAGCGTGGCGGGGCCGAAGGCGGCAAGGTAGCGCAGCAGCAGGTCGTCTTGCGTGGCCGGGGTTGCGTCGACGGCCTCCCCCAGCCAATCGCCGAGGGGCTGCAGCAGCGCGCTCTGGTGCGAGTTCCAGGTGCCGGCTGGCGGCAGGTGCACCAGGGGTACGTTGTTGCGGATCAGGCCGGCCAGCGAGACGGTCTCACGGCCCTTCCATCGCACGCCGAGGGCCTGCCCGAGTTCGGCACTGGTGTGCGGCCGTTCGGCGAGCAGCGCACGCCCCGCCTCGACCACCGCCGCGCGGTCGATGCCGTCGAGCGCCTTCTTGTGATTGCCCAGCAGGCCTCGCTGGTGCACGGGCTCCAGCAGCGGACGCCACGCCAGCGCATCGCTCGCGGTCATCAGGTGCAGGGTCGCGCGCATCGTCGACATGCGCACGATGCGGCGCTTCTGCAGTGCTTCGGTCAGCTGCTCGCGCCGGAAACCTTCGAGCCGGCTCCAGAGGCCGATGTAGGGTGGGTTGGGCGCCTGCGCCTGCAGGCCGGCCAAGCGTTCGACGGCCTGCGTCACCGTCAGCCTGCGCCGTGCCAGCAGCATCTGCCGCGCCAGCGTGGCGCGGTTCAGCGCGCGCAGGCTCAGAACTTCTCGTGCGGCCCGAGGTAGCGCCATTGGCCCACTGGCAGGTTGCCGAGCATCACCTTGCCGATGCGCACGCGCTTCAGGCCCACCACCTTCAGGCCGACCAGTTCGCACATGCGGCGGATCTGCCGCTTCTTGCCCTCGGTGAGCACGAAGCGCAGCTGCTCGGGGTTCTGCCATTCGACGCGCGCCGGCTTGAGCGGCTGGCCATCGAGGCTCAGGCCGTGTCGCAGCCTGGCCAGCATGGCCGGCGGAAAGACCGCCTGCACGTTGGTGGTGATGGGGTCGTCGTCGTCCATGCGCACCAGCTGGCCGGTAGGCGCGGGCTGGCCCAGGCCGTGGTAGGCCACGCGCACCAGGTATTCCTTCTCCATCACGGAGTCTTCGCCGATCAACTGGCGCGCGATGCGGCCGTCCTGCGTCATGACCAGCAGGCCGATGGAGTCGATGTCGAGCCGCCCGCACGGCGCCAGGCCGCGCAGCTGCTGGGGACTGAAGAAGAAACGCGCGTTGTCTTCCGTCCAGCGGTTCTGCGGTGTGAAGAGCGTGACCGCCGGCTCGTGGCCGTCCTCGGCCTGCCCGCTCACGTAGCCGATGGGCTTGTTGATGAGGATGGTGACCTGGTTCGCCTGCTGGCCCTTGGCGGCCTTGTCGATCTCGATGCGGTCGGACGGCGTGACCTTCACGCCCATCTCGGCCGGCTTGCCGTTGACCTTCACCCAGCCGTTGGCGATCCACTCGTCGGCCTCGCGGCGCGAGCACATCTTGAGCTCGGCCATGCGCTTGTTGAGGCGAACGGCATCGGTAGGGGGAGAAGAGGGCTCGGTCATCGGAGGCTTGATCAATGTGCGGCACCGATGCTATCCTGAACGCAAGCGCGAGTTGATCGCGCCCTTTTTGGGGGATTCCCAAGTGAGCACACGCAAGTTTCAATACGCCATCGTCATCGGGCGTTTCCAGCCCGTTCATTTCGGACATCAGCGACTCATCGAAGAAGGCCTTCGCGCCGCCGATCGGGTCATCGTGGTGGTCGGCTCCGACCGCAAGCCACGCAGCGTCAAGAACCCCTTTACCTTCGACGAACGCGAACGCATGGTACGCGCCTGCCTGCGCGGCACCGAGCAGATGCGCGTGAGCGTGGTCGGCGTGGGCGACTCGCCCTACAACGACCAGATCTGGATCGCGTCGATCCAGTCGGCGGTCGAACGGCTCATCGTGCAGGACGGCCATGCACCCGCCAAGGCCAAGGTCGCGCTGGTGGGGCACCTGAAGGACGCATCGAGCTACTACCTCAAGCTCTTCCCGCACTGGGAGTTCGTCGGCCAGAACAGCGTGGAAAGCCTCAACGCCACCGACGTGCGCGGCCTCTACTTCGACCCCGAGAACCGCGGCCAGCTCGCACGCGCCGACCTGCCCGACGGCACCGCAGCCTTTCTCGAGCAGTTCACCACCACGGCCGACTACGCCGATCTCTGCGAAGAACGTGCCTTCCTCGTCGACTACCGCGACAAGTACCGCTATGCGGGCAGCGACTTTCCGCCGATCTACACCACCGTCGACGCCATCGTGGTCGAGGCCGGCCACATCCTGCTGGTGCAGCGCAAGTTCCATCCCGGCAAGGGCACCTGGGCGCTGCCCGGCGGCTTCGTCGGTCAGCACGAGCGCCTGCAGGACGCGGCCATCCGCGAGCTGAAGGAAGAAACCCGCCTCAAGGTGCCCGTGCCCGTGCTCAACGGCAGCATGAAGGCCAGCCACGTGTTCGACGCGCCCGACCGCTCGCAGCGCGGCCGCACGATCACGCACGGCTTCTTCTTCGAGCTGGCGCACAACCAGTGGACGGGCCTTTCAGACGTGCGTGCCGACGACGACGCGGCCGAGGTGCGATGGGTGCCGATTGCCGAGTTCCTCGACATGCAGGACCACGTCTACGAAGACCACTTCTTCATCGCGAATCATTTTTTGGGTGGCCTGGGCAAGAACTGAACGACCAGGCTTTGTCAGCAAGAACGGCACCTGGTTGACGGGTGCCAACGTGAAAGGAGCTTTCACATGAACCGCAATCTCACCTCCTCGCCCCTGGGCAACAACCTGCTGCTGCGCACCGACTCCTACAAGGTGTCGCACTGGATGCAATATCCACCCGGCACGCAGACGGTGTACAGCTACATCGAGTCGCGCGGCGGCATCTTCAGCCACTCGCTGTTCTTCGGCCTGCAGGCCTATCTGCGCGAATACCTGCAGACGCCGGTGACGCGCGACGACGTGGAAGAAGCCGCCCTGCTCATGGCCGCGCACGGCGAGCCCTTCAACCGCGAAGGCTGGCTGCGCCTGATCGAGAAGCATGGCGGGCTGATGCCGGTGCGCATCCGCGCGGTGCCTGAAGGCAGCGTGCTGCCGGTGCACAACGTGCTGGCCACCATCGAGAACACGGACCCCGAGTTCTTCTGGGTCACGAGTTTTCTCGAAACCGAGTTGCTGCGCGCGATCTGGTACCCCACCACGGTCGCCACGCTCTCGGCTGCCGCGCGCACAACGCTGCTGCGGTACCTCGAAGCGACCTGCGACGACCCGCAAGGGCAGATCGCCTTCAGGCTGCACGACTTCGGCGCGCGTGGGGTGTCGAGTCTCGAATCGGCCGCGCTCGGCGGCATGGCCCACCTGGTGAACTTCATGGGCACCGACACGCTGGCCGCGCTGGTGGCCGCGCGCCGGTACTACGACTGCGACGTGGCGGGCTTCTCGATTCCCGCGGCCGAGCACAGCACCATCACGGGCTGGGGCCGCGAGCATGAAGCCGACGCGTACAGCAACATGGTCGAGCAGTTCGGCAAGCCCGGCGCGACCTTCGCGGTGGTGAGCGACAGCTACGACATCTTCAATGCCTGCGCGCGCATCTGGGGCGACGAGCTGAAGGCGAAGGTGGTGGCCTCGGGCGCAACGCTGGTGGTGCGACCCGACTCGGGCGACCCGGCCGAGACCACGCTGAAGGTGGCGCAGATATTGGCCGATCGCTTCGGCACGACGACGAATGCCAAGGGCTTTCGGGTGCTGAACAACGTGCGCATCATCCAGGGCGACGGTGTGAACCTCGACTCGCTGCGGCTGTGCCTGTCGAACTTCTTCCACAACGGTTTCTCGACGGAGAACATCTCCTTCGGCATGGGTGGCGGGCTGCTGCAGCAGGTCAATCGCGACACGATGCAGTGGGCGATGAAGTGCTCGGCCATGCAGGTGAACGGCGAATGGCGTGACGTGTACAAGTCGCCGGTGGGTGATGTGAGCAAGGCCTCGAAGAAGGGTCGGCTTGCGCTGGTGCGCGATGCGAACGGCGTCGAGAACACCGTGCGTGAAGAGACGCTTGCGGCAGGTCAGGTCGACCTGCTGCAGACGGTGTTCGAGAACGGGCGCATTGTCGAGAGCACCACGTTCGATGCAATACGCGAGCGGGCTGCCATCGGGGTGAATCAGTTCGTCACCTCTCGCGCGCCGCTCTGAGGCGGTTCGGGTCGCTCCTTCGGGGTGCGTGCGAATGACACCGGGTACTCCCCTCCGCGAATGTCCCCCGGCCTGCGGCCTCCTCCTTTATTTCGCTGCGGGGAGCACCCGGTGCCATTCGCACATGGGCGCAGCGCTTGTGCCGGCCGATCAACCGCTGTGCTGAACGAGCACGCCGTCGGCGTGATCGCGCCTCAGGCTCCCCAAGGGGCAGTGCCACAAGGCATAGCCATAATCCGCCCAGACCGCCGAATCCATGACCAAACTCCTGATCCTCAGCGTGAGCGCCGGCAACGGCCACGTGCGTGCAGCACAGGCGCTTGCCGCCACCGCCCAGAACCTAGTCCCGCCCTGCACGGCGGTCCACATCGACGCGATGGCCCATGTGGCCAGCGGCTTCCGCAAGGTCTATACCGACTGGTACATCCAGCTCGTGAACCGCGCACCCGAGCTGTGGTCGTACCTGCACCAGCGCACCGACACCACGCCGCACCACGCGCCCTCGCAGCGCCTGCGCCGCGGCATCGAGCGGCTGAGCACCGGCGCACTGGTGCGCGAAATCCGCCGCGAAAAGCCCGATGCCGTGGTCTGCACGCACTTCCTGCCGGCCGAACTGCTGATGCGCGAACGCAACCGCGGCCGCATCGAATATCCCGTGTGGCTGCAGATCACCGACTATGACCTGCACAACATGTGGCTGGTGCCGGGCATGGCGGGCTACCTTGCTGCGACGGAAGAGGTGGCTTTCCGCCTGCGGGCGCGGGGCATTCCGGCGGAGCGGATCCACGTCACCGGCATTCCGGTGATGCCGGCTTTTTCCGAACCCGATGTGCCGGCGCTGGCGCGCAATGCCTGCGCGGCGGAACTAGGCCTCGATCCTTCGCGCCCCGTGCTGCTGATGGCGTCGGGCGGTGCCGGCGTCGGCGACCTGCCGAACATGGTCGAGCGCGTGCTCGGCCTGGGCGGCCATGACGGAAAGGAAGGCAACTTCCAGGTGATCGCCGTGGCGGGCCGCAACGTGGAAGCGCACGGCAAGCTCGAAGCGCTGGCCAGGCGCTATCCGGGCCGCGTGGTGGCCATCGGCTTCACCAACGAAATGCACAAGATGATGGCCGCGTCCGACCTCGTGGTGACCAAGCCCGGCGGCCTCACGGTCTCGGAATGCCTGGCGCTGGGCAAGCCGATGCTGCTGATCTCGCCGATTCCCGGGCAGGAAGAACACAACGCCGGCTTCCTGATGGAAGAAGGCGCGGCCTGGCTGGCCTACGACGCCATCGGCCTCGACTACAAGGTGGCGCGCCTGATGGCCGACCCCGCCAAGCTCGCGACCATGGCTGCGCGCAGCCGGGCGCTGGGCAAGCCGCAGGCGGCGCGCGCGGTGCTGCAACACGTGCTGGGTGCCAGGGCGTGAGCGGCGCCGTCGAAAAGACGAGCGTGGCCCGCACGCTCGGTTATCTCGCCTGGGTGGTCGTCATGGCCTTCTTCTTCGCCAATGCCGAGATCCAGATCGAAGGCGGCGCGGGCTGGGCCACGTCGCTGCCGACCTGGCGCATCGAGAACAGCATCTGGCTCGACATCTTCTGGGGCGGCCGCGCGATGACGGGCTATCACGCCTGGGTGTTCACCTTCATGGCGCTGGTGTTCTTCTCGCCGCTGGCATTCAACGGGCGCTGGACCTGGCGCGACGTGGGGCTGGCGGGGGCGGGCCTCATCGTTTTCTGGGTCTGCGAAGACTTCAGCTGGTTCCTCATCAACCCGGCCTTCGGCTGGGCGCGCTTCAACCCGGTCGATGCGTTCTGGCACAAGCACTGGATGTGGGGTGCGCCGGTCGACTACTGGGGCGGCCTCGCGGCGGCGGCGCTGATACTGGCAACGCGGCACTGGCCTCGCCAGAAGCAACGACAGCAATGATGAAGAAGAAGCACGGCAAGGCAGCAGCAGCGGCCGAAGAAGGCATCGCCGACCCGCGCCCCGGCCACTGGGCCGATCCGCTGGACGCATTGCAAGTCGAGAACCTGCACCGCATCACGCCCACGCTGTACCGCAGCGCGCAGCCGCGGCGCGCCAACATGGCGGCGCTGCAATCGCTGGGCATCCACACGGTGGTGAGCCTGCGCTCCTTCAACGACGACAGGAAGGTGTTCGCGGGCACCGGCATCCGGCTGGTGCGCGTGCCGATCAACACCTGGTCCATCGACGACGCCAAGGTGCTGCGCGCGTTGCTCGCCATTCGCGAGGCCGAAAAGCACGGCCCGGTGCTCATCCACTGCATGCACGGCGCCGACCGCACCGGCGTGGTCGCGGCGGTGTACCGCATGGCGGTACAAGACTGGGACAAGGACAGCGCGCGCCACGAGATGCTGCGCGGCGGCTACGGCTATCACACGCTGTGGCGCAACATTCCGCGCTACATCGAGCGGCTCGACCCGGTGAAGATGCGCCAGGCGCTGGCCCATGCCCCGGTGGTGCCCGTGGTGTCCTGAAGGCGCCAGCGCCTTTCGTACCCCGCTCCTATACTGGCCGCCCCGTGGCCACAGGCCATCTGCGAACCTTCTGAAAAGGGCTCTTCCATGGCACTGCAAATCCGCTCCCTCATTCGCGCCAGCGGCGAACTCGAACTCTCGCTGCACGACGACCCGATTCCCGAACCGCAGGCCCACGAAGTGGTGATCCGCGTCGAGGCGTCGCCCCTGAACCCGTCGGACCTGGGCCTGCTGTTCGGCGCGGCCGACATGAGCACCGCCAAGGCCTCCGGCACCGCCGATCGCCCCGTCGTCACCGCCACCGTGCCCGAACGTTTGCTTCCCGCGATGGCGGCGCGGCTCGATCAGTCGATGCCGGTCGGCAACGAAGGCGCGGGCGTGGTGGTGAAAGCCGGTTCGTCGCCAGCCGCGCAGGCGCTGCTCGGCAAGACCGTGGCGGCCATCGGCGGCGCGATGTACTCGCAGTACCGCTGCCTTGCCGCCGCGCAGTGCCTGGAACTGCCGGACGGCACCAAGCCAGCCGAAGGCGCCTCGTGCTTCGTCAACCCGCTTACGTCGCTCAGCATGGTCGAGACGATGCGCATGGAAGGCCACAAGGCGCTGGTGCACACGGCTGCTGCTTCAAACCTCGGCCAGATGCTCAACAAGATCTGCCAGAAGGACGGCATCGCCCTCGTCAACATCGTGCGCAAGCAGGAGCAGGAAGACCTGCTGCGCGGCCTGGGCGCGAAGTACGTGTGCAACGCGACCTCGCCCACCTTCCTCGAAGACCTGACGCAGGCGCTGGTCGAGACCGGCGCCACGCTGGCCTTCGACGCCACCGGCGGCGGCAAGCTCGCGGGACAGATCCTCGGCTGCATGGAAGCGGCCATCAACCGCACCGCCAAGGAATACAGCCGCTACGGCTCGACCACGCACAAGCAGGTGTACATCTACGGCGGCCTCGACCGCGCTCCCACGGAATTTGTGCGCAACTTCGGCATGGCTTGGGGCATGGGCGGGTGGCTGCTGTTCCCGTTCCTCGGGAAGCTCGGCGATGCGGGCACCCAGCGTTTGAAGGCTCGTGTCGTTGCGGAGTTGAAGACGACGTTTGCGAGCCACTACACGCGTGAGGTGTCACTGGTCGAGGCGCTGCAGCTCGATGCGATCGGTGTTTATGGGAAGCAGGCTACTGGTGAGAAGTTCTTGCTGAATCCGAACAAGGGCGTTGCGGGCTGAGAAGGTTTTCTGGCGGGGGTGCGATCACGCCGACGGCGTGATCGTTCAGGGCACTCGTTGATCGGCCTGTACAAGCGCTGCGTCCAACCCCTTCCCTCGACGAACGTCATCGATCCGTAAAACTGGCGAAGGGCAAGCAGGGTGTAATCCAGGCTCATCATTCAGCTTGCTGAGGAACAGAAGATGGGAATACTCTCGGATTTCTTCGTCGCCAGCCCCGAAGAGGCATTGCGCTATGCCAACCGGATCGAGGAACCCGATGAGGGCGACGAGATCGAGGAACTGCTGGAGCCGGTCCAGTACAAGCGATTCACCGACATCGAGATCACGACGCTCTGGGCCATCATGGAAGGCGTGGAGTGGGACGTCGACAGGCACATGCTCGAGTACGTCGAACTCGGCGAAGACAACGATGCGTGGCTCAATCGATTTCCCGATGAACTGACGACACTGTTGACCCAAGTCGACTCTGCATCGTTGGCCCCCGTGCTGGAGCGATGGGCAAACACGGAAGAACTCGCGTGCGAGCCCACCGAGCTGCATCCGGTCATGGAAGACCTCCGGAGGCTCGCAGCCGAGGCGCTCGCCAGGAACAAGTCCCTATATCTGTGGGGCTGCCTCTGAGGCATCCCCTTGCGTGCAGCTACACCACCAACCGATACCCCACAGCCGTCTCAGTCAACAGATGCCGGGGCTGCGCCGGATCGGCCTCCAGCTTCTGCCGCAGATGCCCCATGTAGATCCGCAGGTAATGGCTCTGGTCGGAGTGCGACGGCCCCCACACCTCGCGCAGCAGTTGGCGCTGCGTCAGCACGCGCCCCGCGTTCGCGACCAGCATCGACAGCAGGCGGTACTCGGTAGGTGTCAGATGCACCTCGACGCCTGAACGCCGCACGAGGCGTGCGGCGCGGTCGAGCTCGATCTCGCCGAAGCGGAACAGTGCCTCGGGAGGTTCTTCGCTGCCGTTGCCACCTGCCGCTCGCGGACGCCGCAGGTTCGCTCGCACGCGCGCCAGCAACTCCCCCGTGCCGAAGGGCTTGGTCAGATAGTCATCGGCCCCTGCGTCGAGCGCGGCGATCTTGTCGGCTTCGTCGGTGCGCGCGGACAGCACGATGATCGGCACGGCCGACCAACCCCGCACGTCGCGAATCAGCGAGACGCCATCGCCATCGGGCAACCCGAGATCGAGCACCAGCAGATCGGGCTGCCGCGTGCCGGCCGCCGCCAGTCCATCGCGCAACGTGCCAGCCTCATGCACCACCCAGCCTTCGGCCTCAAGCGCGCCGCGTACAAAGCGGCGAATCTGCGGCTCGTCTTCGATCACGATGGCGATGGGGGTTGGCATGGGTTCAGAGTTGGGCTTCTGCCGGTTCGGGAGGCTCGCGGCGGGGCAAAGTGACCGTGAATTCTGCACCGCCGTCGCGCGCATTGCCCGCGGCGATTTCGCCGCCGTGCGCGTTCACCACGGCCTTGCAGATCGCAAGGCCCAAGCCCACGCCGGGCGTGGCCGATTCGACCTCGCCGCGCGTGAACTTGTCGAACAGCTTCTGCTCGTGGCCCAGCAGCGCGGCAGACAGGCCGGGGCCGTGGTCGCGCACCGTCAGCACCAGCGTGCCGGGCTCGGCCCGTGCACCCACCACGATGGGCGGCGCGCCGTACTTGGTGGCGTTCTCCAGCAGGTTGACCAGCACGCGTTCGATCAGCACCGCGTCGAACTCGACCAGCGGCAGCTCGGGGTCGAGCGCGGTCTGAACGACGGTATTGCCGAGCGACGTGCGCGCTGCGCGAATCGCAGAGCCCACCACCTCTTCCACCGACTGCCAGTCGCGTCGCAGGTTCACCGCACCGCCCGCAATGCCGCTTTCGAGCCGCGCCATGTCGAGCAGGTTGTTGACCAGCGCATGCAGTTCGTGCGCCTGCGCGACGATGGCGCGCGCGGTGTTGCCGTGCTCCTCGGGCGGCAGGGTCTGCAGCGATTCAGCCAGCACGATCAGCGCGGTGAGCGGCGTGCGCACGTCGTGCGAGATGGCGCCGAGCAGGGCGTTGCGCAGGCGCTCCGATTCCATCTCGACCACGGCCTGCTGCGCCACCTCGACGTAGTGCACGCGCTCCAGCGCAATCGCGATCTGCCGCGCCAGCGTGTCGAGCTGCTGCGCCTGTTCGGGAATGAGCAGCCAGCGCGGCTGCGCGGGCGACAGTGCGAGCACGCCGCGCACGCGCATCGGCGCCTGCAACGGCACATAGTGCCAGGCCTGCGCCGCCAGCGTGGCGGTCGCAAGGCCGGCGGGCTGGGCGTGTCGGAAGGCCCAGTCGGCCACCTGCGGGTCGAAGCCCTTGGGAGGGTCGGCGGGCAGCATCAGTTGATCGGCCGCGTCGGTCACCAGCACCAGTGCATCGCCGCCGAAGTGACCTTGCACAGCGGCGGTGCCGAGCGTGATCACCTGCGAGCTTTCCAGCGCGGCCGACAGTTCGCGCGTGAGCTCGAACAGCGAACGCGCGCGCCGTTCGCGGCTGGCCGACACGCCGGCCGCGAAGCGCAGCCCCGCCGTAAGCTGCCCCACCAGCAGGCCGACGCCGAGCATGATCGCGAAGGTCAGCACGTACTGCACGTCGCTCACGGCGAACGACAGGCGCGGCGGCACGAAGAAATAGTCGAAGGCCGCGACGTTGAGCAGAGCCGCCAGCGCCGCGGGCCCGCGCCCGAAGCGCATCGCCACGCCCACCACGCCGAGCAGGAACAGCATGACGATGTTCGACAGCTCCAGCACGTGGGCCAGCGGCGTGCAGATCAGCGTGAGCGCGATGCTGGTGGCAGCGGCCCATGCGTAGGCGGGCCAGTGGGTGGGCGCCTTCTCGTGATCGTCGCTGTCGATGCGCATGCCCTCCAGTTGGGTGCGCGACAGGCGGCGCGAGCTTTCCGCGCGGGCCACTTCCATGATGTCGAGCGCGGGTGCGCGTTGGGCCAGCGCACGCGCCAGCGGCTGCACTCCCGCGGGCCACCAGCGGCGCCAGCCGGTGGCCGGTTCGGCGCGCCCCAGCACCAGCGTCGCGCAATTGAGCCGGCGTGCCTGTTCGGCCAGCTGCTCCGCCACGTCGGAGCCGGTGAGCACGGCGGTGGCCGCGCCCAGTTCTTCCGCCAGCTTGAGCACAGCAAGAGTGCGATCGCGCTCCGCCGCGGCCAGCCGCTGCAGCCTGGGCGTTTCGACATACACCGCATGCCAGCGCACATTGAGCTGGCCCGCCAGCCGAGCGGCCGTGCGCACCGTCTGCGCCGCGCCTTCATGCGGGCCGACGCAGGCGAGGATCGCGCCCGAGGTGTTCCAGGCCTGCAGCTCGCGGCCCTGCCCGTTGCCGCCAGCGCCCGATTGCTCCACGCGCCAGCCGCG